>JBPPMQ010000174.1:0-7141 GCA_051306135.1 Nocardioides sp.
CGCCGGGGCGAACGTGGTCAGTGGGCGGGCAACTGCCCGGTCAACCGGTCGTGGCGTGCGGCGCTGGAGACGTTGAGACCAGTGATCTCGACCGTCTTCCCCTTGCGCCCGTACTTGGTGCTGATGGCATCGAGGGCTGCGACGCTCGACGCGTCCCAGACGTGGGAGTCCGACAGGTCGATGACGACCCGGTCGGGGTCTTCGGCGTACTCGAACTGGGTGTAGAGGTCATTGCTAGAGGCGAAGAAGAGCTCGCCGGTGACGCGGTAGATCGCGATCGCGCCGTGCTCGTCCTCGACCACCTCGCGGTGCGTCTCGGTCAGGTGGGCCACCCGGCGGGCGAAGAGCGTCATCGCGACGAGGACACCGACCGCGACGCCGATGGCGAGGTTGTGGGTGGTGACGGTGACCACGACGGTGGCGAGCATCACCAGCGTCTCGGACTTCGGCATCCGCCGCAGGGTTCTGGGCTGGATGCTGTGCCAGTCGAAGGTGCCGACGGAGACCATGATCATCACCGCGACCAGTGCGGCCATCGGGATGAGCGCGACGACGTCGCCGACCCCGACGACGAGGATGAGCAGGAACACGCCGGCGAGGAACGTCGACAGACGGGTACGTGCGCCGGACGCCTTCACGTTGATCATGGTCTGGCCGATCATGGCGCAGCCGCCCATGCCACCGAAGAAGCCGGTGACCATGTTGGCGGCGCCCTGGCCGAGGGCCTCGCGCGACTTGTTCGAGTGGGTGTCGGTGATGTCATCGACCAGTTTGGCCGTCAGCAGTGACTCCAAGATCCCGACCGACGCCATGGCCAGGGCGTACGGCGCGATGATCTCCAACGTGTGCAGGTTGAACGGCACATCGGGGACGAACCAGGCCGGGAGGCTGTCGGGCAGGTTGCCCTGGTCGCCAACGTTGGGAACGTTGATCGCACCGATGATCGTGAAGGCGGTGAGCGCGACGATCGCAACCAGCGGTGCAGGCACGACCCTGTTGATGCGCGGGAAGCCGACGATGATGGCGATTGCGACGGCGATCATCGGGTAGACCGCCCACGGCACGTCGAGCATGTGGTCGATCTGGGCCTCGAAGATCAGGATGGCCAAGGCATTGACGAAGCCGACCATGACCGAGCGAGGGATGAACCGCATCAACTTCGCCACGCCGGCCGCTGCGAGAGCGATCTGGATCAGACCGCCGAGGAGCACGGTGGCGATCAGGAAGTCGTAGCCGTAGTCGCGCATCACCGGCGCGATAACCAGGGCGATGGCTCCGGTGGCGGCGGAGATCATCGCCGGTCGGCCACCGAGGAACGAGATCGCGACAGCCATGGTGAAAGAGGCGAAGAGCCCGACCCGGGGGTCGACCCCGGCGATGATCGAGAACGAGATCGCTTCGGGGATCAGCGCGAGGGCGACGACGAGGCCGGCCAGAACCTCGGTGCGCAGCAGCGTCGGAGATCGTAGGGCGGCGCGCACGGTGGGTTCGGGAACGTGGGTCGAGGTGGGGCGCAAGAGGGCTCCGTTCGTGGCGGCAACCGCCAGGGCCGGCCACTGCACGAGGACCGGCACAATCGAGTTGGTGTTGGATCGAGTTGGTGTTGGATCGAGTTGGTGTTGGATCGAGATGGTGCGCACGATGGAGTGCGCATGCCGGCGTCCTCGCCGACGGAAGTCTGCACATCACCCTACCCTCACGTAACGTGAGAGTTGAACCGGCACGATGTAAGACCCGCACGATGTGAGAGAGCCCACCTATGACCAGCGAGCCCACTGCTGCGCCCACGTCGGCTGCGTCGTCGGCGGTCATGCAGATCGGCGAGGTCGCCGCTCGCACGGACCTCTCGCTGCGAAGCCTGCGGCACTGGGAGGAGGTCGGGCTGCTTCTCCCCTCTGGCCGTTCCGAGGGCGGATTCCGGCTCTACACCGAGGCGGATGTCGAGAAGATCCTAGTGATCCGCCGCATGAAGCCACTTGGATTCACCCTCGAAGAGATGAGTGCGGCCATGCGGGACATCGAGACGCTTCGCAACCCGGACGAGACCGGCGGACACGACGCCTCCCGCGAACGGCTCACGGCTCTCCTGAGCGAGGCATTCGAGCGTCGAGCGAAACTCGAACGCCAACTCGGCATGGCCGACGAATTCATCGGTCAACTCGGCCACGAGCTCGGCTGAGGCGGCGACGTGTTCCGCAGCGTTCCGACCCTTTGGCCCACTCGAGGACGACCAGGCACCCGAGGCTGTGGGCGACCAGCACCGGAGCGGTGCCACACGAGGCGATAGCGTCCGCGATCGCCTCGACCCAGTCATGGAGGTCTGGGCGGTCGAACGAGCCTGGACTGATGCGGCGGGCGTCGGGGTGGTCCGCCTCCCAGTAGCTCTGCCAGTGCGCGGGTCCGGAGTCGTAGATGCCGGGGACGATGACCAGCGGCATCCGGGTCGCGCTCGGAAGCATCAGGCGCTCTCTCGTTCGTCGTCTGCAGGGATCGGCGGCTCGGTCGGTTGGTCCGGGTCGGGCGTGACGCCGCGCAGGGTGCGTCGTACGGCGTCGACGGCAGCAGCCGCTTTGACGGGGTCGTGTTCGGCAACCCTTCCGGTGGCGGTGAGATGTTCGGCGCCGCAGGGGCAGGTCCAGTGCATGACGATGACACCCGGCTCGATGTTCACCAATGCCAGAAGGTCGCGGTAGTCGATGAGCGTGGGTCCGTGCTCGGGGCACGGGGCGACCATCATGGGACGGCCCGCTGGGGCGAGTCGGTCCATTCCGGGAGCGGTACGCCGATGGGGTTGCGTGCCCGGAGCAGGTCGGCAGCGAGGATCGGCGCGACCAATCGGCGGAGCAGTTCGGCGGCGCGGACGGTAGCGTCGGGTCCGAGCGCGTCCCAGGGAGAGGACGCCGCTTCGTCGGTGCGGGCTTCGATCTCCTCATGCGCGCCTGCGCCGTCGGTGGTCAGGGCGCCGGACTCGTCGAGCAAGCCGCGATCGACCAGGCGGGCCTCGGCCTGCTGCCAGTCCGCCTCGGGCCAGCCGCGGCCTTGGCGCAGGCTCGGGCCGTCTGTCTCGTCGGCAGCGACCTTGATCAGTGCCGCCTCCAAGGGTGAGACGTCGAAGGCGACCAGGGTGGCGATGTGTCCGTCACCGCGCTGCTCGCGCAGAGTCGTGGTCGCCTGCCACAGCGCGAGGTGCGGCTCGGAGGGACGCGACAAAGCCTGGTTCGCGGCGCCCAGGACACGACCGGTGACCTCACCGGCTTGGGCCGCGGTCCACAGCAGGTCGGCGGCCTCGCTGACCGCGGGCGAGGCGGTGCCCGAGTCACCCCAGAGCCGACGCAGGGCCTGGTCGACCCCCTTCAGCCGTGCGTCGAGCGCGGCGTCGGGGCCAGCGTAGGCCCAGGCGTCAGGAAGTGCTCGCTCGACACGGCTGCGGTGGAAGCCGTAGAAGCAGGCGGTCACCACCTCGGGCGCGACCGGGCCAAGTGGTGCGGCTCGCTGGGCGAAGTAGCCCATCCAGAATCCCGGGTATCCCGCTGCGGCGGCGACCGCTGCGGCTTCGCCTGCGAAGTAGGTGACGGCGTGGATCGGTTCGTACAGGCTCCATAGGGTGCGGGCGGCGGTCATGTGCGGCTCCTGGGTTGGACGAGGGTGATGAACACGGAACTGAGGTCGAGTCGTCGGTAGGCCTCGCGGCCAGGTGTGGCGAAAGTGATCCCGCCGTGACTACCCGTGACATCCACCGGCGGGAACACCGAGTGCAGCAGTCGCTGGGCCGGCTTGTTTGTTGTCGGCGGCGATGGTGCCGACAAGCGTGCGACCGGCCGACTGGCGGGGGCACAGGCAGCAAGGAGCCGGTCGACAAGGCTGACGTCGACCTCCCGGCTCTGGCCGAGCGCGTAGGGCATCAACACCGTGCTCACGCCGACCCCGCCGTCGATGGAGAGAGCTGCGAGCTGGCGTACCGCGCGGCGAAGAACGGCATCGTCCGGTGGACAACCGAGCCGATCAGCATCGCTTCCAGGACGGTGCCGAGCCCGATGCGGCCGCCGAGGAGCCACCCGATGACCAGGACGGTCAGCTCGATCGCGGTGCGCACGGCGACCACCGGCAGGCCAGTACGGCGCTGCACACCGACCATCAGCCCGTCGCGGGCGCCGGTCCCCAGCCCGGGCGCGATGTAGATGCCGGTGGCGACCCCGACCGCGACCATGCCCAGGAGGAAGAGCCCGACGCGTGCGGCCAGGGCGTGGGGTGTCGGGATCCAACCCATCGCGATGTCCGACACGACGCCGATGACCACGACGTTGAGGACGGTTCCGACGCCGGGGCGCTGCCGCAGCGGGATCCAGAGCGTGAGGAGGAGCAGTCCGATGGCGTTGGTGGCCATCCCAAACGTCAGCCCGGTAGTGAGGGAGACACCTTGGGAGAGCACCGACCAGGGTGCCAAGCCGATCGAGGCGCGTACCTGTGCGGCCAGTCCGACGCCGTACAGTGTCAGACCGCAGAGCAACCAGCTCAGACGAACACCCCACGTAAACCCCATACGTAGATCCAATCTGCAGGCCACTTGCCAGACAAGAGGCCAGTTCACCTAAAGTGGTTGCATGCCGCGTGGACGACTTGGTGCTGGCCCCCTGACCGAGATGCTGGGGACCTGGCGCAGCGACGCGCCCACGTATGAGGCGCTCGCCGAGCGCATCCGTCTCCTGCTGATCGACGGGAGGATCTCGGCCGACGTCCGCCTGCCCTCAGAACGAGAGCTCTCCGAGCGGCTCCAGCTCAGCCGCACCACCATCACAGCCGCCTACCGGCTGCTGCGCGAGACCGGGTACGCCCGCAGCATCCAAGGATCCGGCACCACCACGATGCTCCCGCTCATTACCCCCGACGCCATCCGCGCCCGACCGAACCTGGTCAACCTCGCGATGGCGACCCTGCCAGCCACACGCCTGCTCCCGGAGGCGGCACGGAACGCAACCGCCATGCTCACCGAGCACTACCCGACACCCGGCTACCATCTGCTCGGGCTCCCGGAACTGCGCCAGGCCATCGCCGACCGCTACACCGCCCGAGGACTACCCACCGAACCGGATCAGATCCTGGTGACCACCGGCGCCCAGAGCGCGATCGCGCTGGTGTCACGAAGCCTGCTCTACCGCGGCGACCGCGCCTACGCCGAGAGCCCCTCCTACCCCCACGCCTACGACGCACTCCAGACCGCCGGAGGACGCGTGGTCACCTCCCCCGTCACCACCGAGCACGGCTGGGACCGCGACGCGATGGTCGCCACCATCACGCGCACCGCCCCCGCACTGGCGTACGTCATGCCCGACTTCCACAACCCGACCGGGCGGTCCATGACCGTCAGGGACCGGCACGCCCTCCTGGCAGCCGCGGCCCGCGTGGACGCGATCGTCGTCGCCGACGAGACCACCGCCGAGCTCGACATCGACCGACCCGAACACCACGCGCCGCTCGCTACCTTGGCCCCTGAGCATCGTGTGCGCGTCGTACACATCGGGTCGGCCAGCAAGCAGCTGTGGGGCGGCCTGCGGATCGGCTGGATCCGTGCCGGGCAAGAGATCCTCAGCCGCCTCGCCGGCCTACGACCCGCCCATGACCTCGGCACCCCGGTCTGGGAGCAGCTCGCCACCGCCCAACTCATCGCCCGGACCGACGAGATCATCGAGGAGCGGCGACACCAGCTGCGCGAGCGCCGTGACGCCCTCTACCAAGGCGTGGCGCAGCACCTACCGGACTGGGAGCTCCCACCTCAACTTCATGGCGGACTCGCGGCCTGGATCAAGCTCCCGGCAGCCGTGAGCTCCCAGCTCACACTCGCCGCCCGAGCAGTCAACCTCCACATCACCGCCGGTCCGCGCTTCGGCACCGACGGCGCGTACGAACGCCACATCCGGCTACCACTGACCGCCGCACCCGACGAGCTCGCGCGCGCCATCGAACTCCTCGCGGAGCTCTGGCCCCAGGTGGTTGCCTCTCCGCTCCCAGGAACCACAATCAACGACCGGATGGTCTGACGACCCCAGTCTGTCGACCACTACCGCACACCTGACTCCCATGAGGTAGCCGTCCGATGTGCCTTGGACCCGCGGAGGGCCGCGATAGTCGACTCGTCGGTTGCCCCGTGCAGCCGAGCCACCGCGGTGCGATGCACCTGAGCATCGTCTCCGGGGCCTCTTCGATGAGCGTGCTGAACAAGGCGTCGGACTTGATCAAGGTGAAGCCTGCTATGGGATGCTCGTGCTTCGTCGGTCACCTCGACCTGGGAGTACTCAAAGGTCCCGTTCATTGCCCTAACGAGCCGCTCGCCTGAGGCCCCGTCGAACCCATCGACGTTCTCAATCAGGTGCTCGACTGCCTCGTCCAAGATCTCGGCACTCCACATCACACGGATGAGTTGATGAGTCATCGCGTACAGCACACAGTCGCGCAGGACACGCGAGTAGATGACGGCCGGGAGGCCAGACCTACCCGTGATGCGCCGTCGGGGTCGCACACTCCGAGCACATGTCCGCTGCCGTGAAAGGCCCCTCGGCGATCAGACGATCGAGGTTCCGGGTCGCCAGCCGGTACGACCACCAGGTCTGCTCACGCTGGGCACGCGGCAGCCAACCGTGCTCATCGACGACGTCCTCGGGGTCGCCCACGATCGGCGTGAGGCGGGCGCGCTTCGCCCGAAGCCACTCGACCTTCTGGCTCAGGCGGGTCGGAGGCTGTCCGGGAAACCCGTCACTAAATGGACCCCGATCAGATCCGGCCGGGAACGGACCACCCGCACCCATTCGCGGCGGAAAGACGCTGTCATGGCCTGGCCAGCCCCGAGGCTGCGTATGGTGGCTGGCAAACGCGGATACGCGTTCTGAGTCGACTGCTCATGCCCCACCGGAAGGATAGCGATGCAAAGGGAGTCATCGGGCGCCCTTAGGCGCCACGATCCTGTGGTGGCTTTGTCGGCCAAACGCCGTCGGACTGCCCACGCCGTCGTACCCCTGACGGCTGCGAGACGGGCCTGACATGGTCGACGATCGCGATCGAAACGAACAAGGGCGAGCACAACAAGCTCGACCACGTGACGCGCTCGGTCGACCCTTGCCGTATGGCGCAACGGGCGTCGCGCCCATCT
>JBPPMQ010000179.1:0-3403 GCA_051306135.1 Nocardioides sp.
CCCCTCTCCTAGGCTGGTGTGACTGGGTCCCGAAGACCTGCCGAGGTTCGGTGGTGCATCACTGTGGTGCATCACTCGACTCGATCGGATGCACGTGCAGCTCGTCAGGAGTCTTGGGCCATGACCAATCGCCTCGCCAACGCGACAAGCCCGTATCTGCTTCAACACGCGGACAACCCGGTGGATTGGTGGGAGTGGAGCCCTGAGGCCTTCGAGGAGGCCCGCCGCCGTGACGTCCCGATCCTGCTGTCCGTCGGCTATGCCGCCTGCCACTGGTGCCACGAAGTGCCTGGCTTGACGGCTGTTGGCGGATATTGACGTTTTCGCAGGTCAGGACGGGTGTGGCGGTTCGCGAAGTGGCGGTCGCGCTGAGTCGCAAACGCCTCGACTACGCGCTCACCGGCGACGCGGGCGCCAACGCCTACCTATCCAGTGCAGGGGAGGCGTGGCCGGTGCTCTACGTCGAGGACGTTGTTCGCTCGGCGAGCGCGGCAAAGTTTGTCCGCAAGGAGCCGGGCTCGTTCGGCCTTCGCATCACGTTGATCCCGTTCGACGGCGTGAGCGAAGTCGGCCGTAAGAAGGTCGACGGCATCGCCGTCGCCTCGCGCGGTCAAGTCATCATCGACGCCTACGGCGGCATCGACCGCATGCCCGAGCAGGCCGACATCTTGCTGGGCCGACGAGAAGGTCGGACCTTGCTGGGAGACTTGAGTCGTGGTTGACAAGGTTCCTGCTCTCACCGATCCGCCCGAGGGGTACGCCAAGTGGCTGACTGACCTCAAGAGCCAGATCCACGCTGCTCAGCAGCGCGCAGCATTGGCGGTCAACACTGAGCTCATTCGTCTCTACTGGCAGATCGGGCGCGACATTCTCGATAACCAATCCGCCCAGGGCTGGGGCACCAAGGTTGTTGAGCGGCTGTCGCACGACCTGCGCGAGGCGTTCCCTGACCTCGGCGGGTTCTCGCGGGCGAACCTCATGTACATGAGGGCCTTTGCGGAGGCATGGGCGGAGGACGCAATCGTCCAACAGCCTGTTGGACAAATTCCGTGGGGCCACAACATCGTTCTCTTGACCAAACTCAAGGAGCAGCCCGCACGGCTGGCCTACGCGGCCGCCACAGTTGAGAACGGCTGGTCCCGCAACGCCCTGACGATGCAGATCGAGGTCCAAGCGCTTGAGCGCCAGGGCAAGGCGGTCACCAACTTTGAAAGCACGTTGCCGGCCGCGCAGTCCGACCTGGCGCGAGAGACTCTCAAGGACCCCTACAAGCTGGACTTCCTCGGTTTGGAGGAGGACGCCCGCGAACGCGAGATCGAGCAGGCACTCGTCGATCACGTCGCCGACTTCCTCATCGAGCTGGGTGCTGGGTTCGCCTACGTCGGTCGGCAGGTTCACCTTGAGGTCGGCGGAGACGACTTCTTCATCGACCTGCTCTTCTATCACCTGCAACTTCGCGCGTACGTGGTGATCGAGATCAAGGCGGGCAAGTTCAAGCCGGAGCACGTGGGTCAGCTCGGCTTCTACATGACGGCCGTCGATGCGCAGGTCAAGCACGAGGACGATGCTCCGACGATCGGCCTTCTCCTCTGCAAGTCAAGGAACGAGGTCGTGGCCGAGTATGCGCTCCGTGACATCACGAGGCCTCTCGGCGTCTCCGAGTACCAACTTGCGAAGGCGCTGCCCGAGCAGCTGCAGACCAGCCTGCCGACCATCGAGCAGATTGAACGTGAGTTGGCGGGCGACTCCTCTGCAGGCGAGTGAGGATCCGTTGAATCGCGGTGACGAGTGTTCCGTCAGAAGAAGGTGACTACCTCGTTTGCGTGGGTTTCGGGCAGGTACTTGAGGCCGACCTGGTACCGCTTGACGTTGCCGGTTTCGTCAGGGAACTCCACCTGGACGCTGTACATGAGCGCGTTGAGTTCAGGTGTCGGTTCACCGTTTCGTGAGCCCTCGACGAAGCGGAGGTTGTAGATGAGCCCGTTGGTGAACTTCTGTCGGATCGCGTCTGCCAACTCCGACTTGTCGAGGTGCCCCAGTCCAGCGCGGCTGAGGGATGCCTTGTGGCCAGTCGCCAGATATTCGATGCGGCTTTCGTCGATGACGACAGTCGTGGTTGTTGCAGGTTGAAGGTCCCCGCCGAGGACTGTCAGCGATATCGCGCTGTCTTCGTCTGCCCAAGCGGGAACTCCGTTGTCAATCCGATGCCCCAGGAATGGGCCGTACAACTCCTCGGGAACACCAACGACAAGGAATCCGGACTCCTCAAAGGGGTACCCCACCTGATTCGGTACGCAGGCGTCGTCCGCCTCAGTGATGATCCGGTCGCGCAGCCGCAGGCCGACCTGCGGCAGGAACAGGCCTGCCTTCAGTGGGTTCCATGTCGAGTAGTCCACGTACCCGAGGTAGGCATCGGTCCCAGTTCCGAGCGCAGAGTGCACCATCCCCAACTGGCCCGGCGATAGATTCGTCAGATACACGGCGAAATACAGTTCGCATGCCATCCGTGGGAAGTTGTGCGGACCCACGAGTCTTCCCTCGAATTGTCGCCACACAAACTGGCTGGGTAACTGGAGGATGTCGCCGACGCGCAGGGCCGTCTTCTCGGGTCCGTGATCCTTCACGACCGGTATCCACGTCTCGGCGAACGAGTAGCCGTACGAGCCGTTCTCGGCGCGGGTGGAGTCGAAGATGAATGCGGCCTCGTGCCTGCCGGGCTTCGGTACTAAGGCATTGCTGAGCTCTGCGTAGTCGACGCCAGCATCGGCAAGGATCTTCACCACATTCCCGTGTTCAGCACGAATGATCGCCTGGAGTTGCGTTGAATTCAGGTCGAAGAGGCTGAGCAGGTTTGACAGTCCCATGTGTGTGTAGTTGTTCAGCGAATGGATCGTGAACGACTCCCCAAGTAGGCCGCTCACGGGCGTTGAACCAAGCGCGTCATGGGGCCATTCTCGCCTTTGGCTAGGTCCGACTGAGTGATATCAGGCAGACCGCCGTCGTCGTTTGGCCTGGGGGAGCAGGTCGGTCACGGTCAACTCACCCCGGTCGGGCGCGAGCAACGGCTCGACGGCGGCCTCGGCGAGGGCGATCCGCTTCTCCTCCCAGGCGAGGAGCCGGTCGAGGCGCCAGCGGTCGGGGTGGGTCATCACCGGCGTCGTCGTCAACGTGCCCTGGGCAAGCTCACGCCGGTCGAGCTTGAGATGATCTACGCAGTCGCAGACGCGGCCTGAGGACCATCAACCCCGAGTGTCAACCAAACCGGGGGCAGTCCCCTCTCCTAGGCTGGTGTGACTGGGTCCCGAAGACCTGCCGAGGTTCGGTGGTGCATCACTGTGGTGCATCACTCGACTCGATCGGATGCACGTGCAGCTCGTCAGGAGTCTTGGGCCATGACCAATCG
>JBPPMQ010000010.1:0-5693 GCA_051306135.1 Nocardioides sp.
TTCGGGCTGCGGCTGGTCTCCACTGCGGCGGCGATCGGTGGCGCGAACGGGCTGACTGACTACGGGCCGCGGGAGGTGTCGGTGCGGATGGACATGGATGAGGCCGCCCAGGTCAAAACCCTGGCGCACGAACTATTGACCGCACCAACTGGGTAGATCAGCGGGGGTCTCCGGCCGGCGGTGCGGGAGCGACTCGCCGGTCGTTGGTGATGTCCCTTGTTCACGGGCCGGTGAGTGCTCCTGTTCGTCTTGACGACGAGCGAGAGGTGCCCAGGAGATGGAGCGTGACGTGACAGGGCTGGTGATCCCGGCGGTGGGGTGTGTGGCCAGCATCGAGCCAGCACCGGGCACGGTGCTGCTGGACGCGGCGGGCGAACCGGTGAGAGAGGTCAGCGACTTCTTCGCGACGATGCTGGCCAGCGGCGCCAGCTTCAGCTCGCTTCGCTCCTACGGGATGGCACTGCTGCGGTGGTGGAGGTTCTTGTCTGCAGTCGACGTTCCCTGGCAGCGCGCCGGCCGCCTGGAGGTTCGCGACTTCGTGTTGTGGATGCGACTGGTCGGCCCAGCCAACAAGCAGTGCGGATACGCGCCGGCGACCATCAATCACGCGCTGGCGGTGGTGAAGATGTTCTACGTCGACCGGATGAACTCAGGCGACGGCCCATTGGTCAATCCGGTTCCGGACGTCGACCGCCGGGCTGGCCGCAGGATCCAGGCGCACCACAATCCGATGCAGTCCTTCGCGCCGGGACCGCGGGCGCCGCTGCGACAGAAGGTGCCCGAGCGGATCCCGAGACACCTTCCTGATCGGCTCTTCGACGAGCTCTTCGCGGCACTGCGTTCAGACCGTGACCGAGCCCTGCTGGCGTTCTACGTTTCGACGGGCGCGCGGGCCTCGGAGCTGCTCGGCGTCACGGTGGACCAGGTCAACCCCGGCGACCAGCGGATCGGCGTCCATCGGAAGGGCTCGGGGCGACTGCAGTGGCTGCCGGCCTCTGCTGATGCGTTCGTTTGGCTGCGGCTCTACGAGCAGCAGGCCGCCCGGCCCGACGGCGAGGTCGCGTTGTGGCTCACCCGGCGGCGGCCAATCGGGCCGCTGACCTATCCTGCGGCACGACGGATCCTGCAGCGGGCGAACGGTTCCTTGGGCACGGCCTGGACACTGCACGATCTGCGGCACACCGCGGCTCAACGAATGATCGACGACCCGAACATGTCGCTGAGCGATGTGCAGTGGGTGCTCGGTCACGCCAACATCACCACGACTCAGATCTACCTCCGCCCGCGGGAGGACGAAGTCGTCGGCCGGGTGCTGGCCCATCATCGTCGTCGTGCCGAGCAGCCGACACCGCCACCGTTACCGTTACCGGCGGACGTAGCGGGGTACTCCCCGGACGTCTTGGCTGTGCTGTTCGGCGGTCCGCGATGACCGACCCCGTCGCCGGGCACGTCGACGCCGTCACGCACCTGCAGAAGGCCGCGCGGCCGTCCCGGCGCGGCCCGGTCGACAACGGCGCGCTGCGTCCCAAGGCGCCGACCCCGAAGTTGGCGACGCCGGCCATCGCCCGGCCCACGGTGTGGGCCGCGTCCCAGATGTCGTATGAGGAGGTCCTCGATGCTGTGCGGGAAGGTGAGATCGCGGCGGGGAGCTCGTCGCGGTATGCGCGCACCATGGTGCTGCACGTCGAGGGCCTGCTCGACTGGCTCGTGAGGTTCCCGGGCGAGTCGTGGCAGCAGCGCTGGCACGCCTCGGGTGCTGATGCGGCCGGCAAGGAATGGACGTCGCTGGTCACCGACTCACCGACCAAGCACTCCTACCTCGTCACCGCCGCAGGACGGCTGCTGCTGGCTGATGTGGTCCGTCCGGACTACTCCTGGCTCTATGCGATGGTGCATCGGCCAGAGGTCCTCGAGCGGCTCCGGGCACTTCGTGATCCGGCCGGTTTCGCAGCCCTCAACAGCTTGTGTGACGCCGACACGCGGTTGCAGTCGACCGATCGTCGCGCGGCGACGATCCAGCTCACCCGGATGCTGATGCACAACGGCGGCACCCTCGCGGACATCACCGTGCCCGACTGCGTCGAGGCCTACCGCGCGCAGGAAGGCTACGCAGGGGCCCGGAGCCATGCCTACTGGTACATGCTGCTGCGCAAGGCCGGAATCCTGCCCGCCGACGCCCCGCCGACCGTGTGGGCCGCGGGCAGGCCAGGGCAGCTGAGCATCGAGGAGCTCGTCGACCGCTACGACCTCGCGTGTGGTCCTATCCGCGACCTGTTCGTCGCCTACCTCTACGAACGTCGTCCCGCGATGGACTACGTCTCGATCCGCTCCTTGACGTCGAAGCTCGTGCTTCTGTTCTGGCGCGACCTGGAGATCCACGAGCCTGGCATCGACTCCCTGCACCTGTCCGACGACGTGGCCCGGCGCTGGAAGACCCGTCTGGCCGGCCCGGTGCTCTACGGCAACAACCGTGTCGGGAAGAAGCGCGAGGACCCCTATTCGATCCTCATGGCAGTGCGGGCCTTCTACGCCGATCTGTCCCACTGGGCTCTGGAGGATCCCGCACGTTGGGCAGCCTGGGCCGCCCCCTCGCCCGTGGACTCCCGCGACATCGCCGGCATGACCAAGGCGCGCACCCGGTCACGTTCACGCATGCACCAGCGCATCCGTGAGCTGGCTCCGTTGCTGCCCCGCCTGGTCGACGCGGCCACCACCAACCGAGCCCAGGCCAAGGCGGTGCTCGAGGCTGGTACCGCCGCGCTGCCGGGTGAGTCGTTCACCGCAGCCGGCACATCCCTGTGTCGCGTCGACATGGTCAATGACCCGACCAGGGGCGGTCGAGCCCGCCGCGGGCCGATCTACGTCGAGGCGCCCGAACGCAACCCCGGCAGCGAGCGAGCCAAAGACCAACGGAGAAACCTGACACTCGAGGCCGACCGGGCGTTCTGGGCCTGGGCGCTGGTCGAGGTCCTACGTCACACCGGAGCACGGATCGAGGAGGTCCTCGAGATCACCCACCGCTCCTTCGTCTCCTACCGGCTGCCCTCGACCGGCGAGCTGATCCCGATGCTGCAGATCACCCCCTCCAAGACCGACAAAGAGCGACTCCTAGTCGTCGGACCCGAACTCGCCGCAGCGTTCGCCGAAATCATCTCCTACGTCCGCAGCGACAACGAGCAGATGCCGCTGGTCAGCCGCTACGACGCCGCCGAACGCGTCCACAGCCCCGACCTGCCGTTCCTCTTCCAACGTCGATGGGGCGTACGAACCGTCGCGATCAACCCCCACTACGCCATCGGGTTGCTCGACGAGCTCGTCGGGACCGCCGCCATCGTCAACAACGACGGTAGCCCCGCCAAGTTCAGCCCGCACGACTTCCGCCGGATCTTCGCCACCGAAGCGGTCGCGTCCGGGCTCCCGGTGCACATCACCGCCAAGATCCTCGGTCACGAGTCGATCGCGACGACGCAGACCTACATCGCGGTCTACGACCAAGAGGTGGTCGAGCATCACCGCGCCTTCATCGCTCGCCGTCGTGCGCTGAGGCCCTCCGAGGAATACCGCAACCCCACCGACAGCGAATGGGACGAGTTCCTCGGCCACTTCGCCAGACGCAAACTCGAACTCGGCGAGTGCGGACGCGCCTACGGGACCACCTGCCAGCACGAGCATGCCTGCATCCGCTGCCCCATGCTCCGCCCCGACCCCCAGCAGCACGAACGTCTCCGGCAGATCATCGACAGCCTCGACGAGCGTATCGCCGAGGCCGTCGACCGAGGCTGGGCCGGCGAAGTCGAGGGACTCCGGACCAGCCGCGCCGCAGCAGGTCTCAAACTCGTCCAGATGCAACGCACCGCCACCAACCTGGGTATGCCGAACTTCCCGCCCGCGCCTGCAGCAGGCCGTAGCGTCACAGACCGCCGATGAACGCCGCCAGCTCAGTCGTCGTCCTCGACGAGTTCGCCTTCCCACGCCTCACGCCCCTCGTGGATCGCGAAGATGGCGATGACGAAGCCCGCGACCGGGTCCAACCAGGCGGCTCCGGTCAACGCGTACAGGCCGAGTCCAAGCAGCGTCGATACGCTCAGGAGCACGCAGATCTTGGTTTCTGCGGCATCGGCAAGGATCAGCTGGTCGCCGCCCAGAGCTTCGCCGACACGTCGCTTCGCGCGAGCCAGTGCCGGCATCACGATGACGGAGGCGGCCAGCAGAATCAGTCCGACCGTGGACTGGTCGGGTTCCTCGCCCTCGATGAGCGAGCGCGCGCCCTCGATGACCACATACGCGGCAAGCACGAAGAAGGTCACCGCGACGGCCTTCAGGGCACGCCGCTCCTTGGCTTCATCTGCCTCGCCGTGCCGCAGCCGCGCTGCCAGCCGCAGACCGACCAGCACTGATGCAGCCGACTCGATGCCGGAGTCCAGGCCGAAGCCGACCAGGGATACCAGGCCCGCCATCAGCCCCACGGTGATGGCGACCGCGCCCTCGATGACGTTGTAGGCGACGGTGAACTGAGCGAGTCGCAGCCCGCGTCGGGTGAGTCGCTCAGTCTCGGCCGCGCCGAGAGCCGTCGAGCCGGGCACGTTCGGAGCAGTGGGCTCGTTCACAGGCCTTCCCCCTCAGCGCCGAAGTTCGGGCACAGCACCACGGCGTCGCCGGTAGCTTCGAGCAGCCGCTCCGCCGCCGACCAGAGCTCCATCAGGATCTCGGAATGGTTCAGCGTGTACACCGTCGCGCGCCCTTCCGGTCGGGCGCTGACCAAGCCGCAATCACGCAGGCACGCCAGGTGCCGAGAGACGGTCGACTGCGCGAGACCGATATGAGCGGTGAGGTCAACGACACGATGTTCCCCCAGGGCCAAGTGGCGGAGGATCGCGATACGGGAGGGATCAGCGAACCCATGAAAGAGGCACGCCGCCGCCTCGAGCGCGTCGACCACAGGAGCAGACTCAGCCCGCTGGTTTGTTATCATCGTCATACCGCGATGTAATCAGGAAAGCGGATTGCAAGTCAAGAGACGGCCTGGCTCGAGCGCCCCCGATTGGTGCCCACGGCCACCGACGAGCACGACCGGCCCTGGTAACCGCACGCTGACCCCGGAGCCGCCGGAACCGCGCGCACACCTGTCAGTCATGGCAAGTGAAAGTTCGACAGCGCGTGGGCGTTGGTGCAGGAAAGAACTCGGCCATGTCCTCCTCCACGCGCCACCAGAGACCGCCCTGTCGACCGAGTCCGCCGCCGACGCGACCCTGCACCGTGGGATCGCCGAAGTGGAGGCCGAATCCGTCGCGCTCATGGTCGGAGCCGCACACGGGCTCGACACCTCCTCCTACACGGTGCCGTACGTCTCGACCTGGGCAGCGAGTGTCCCCGGCAAGAACCCGGTCGAGGTCGTCCAAGCGACCGCCGAACGCGTCCGCGCGACCGCGCTCAGCATCCTCGACAAGGTCGACACCCAGCAGGTCGGCGACGGCACCCCGCCCGGGCTCGACCGCGAAACCCTCAGCCACCGGACCGGGACAGCTCCTGTCACCACCACCGCACGCCGCGACGGGGCGGTGCTCCGGCTATGAAGATCCCCGTCGTGCTGAGCGTCGTTCACGTCGCCATCGACGCGGACGGCGTCCTCGCAGTCGACGTCGACGGTGTCCCGCTCGATTCCGAACAGACCAGGACCCGTGACCACCTTCGCG
>JBPPMQ010000024.1:0-14686 GCA_051306135.1 Nocardioides sp.
CTGTATTTCCGCTCCACTGTCGACCATGTGGTCGATGAGTCCTCTGAGCCGATCATCCTGGACCGGGTGGGCTCCACCGACGTCACGATGGTGCGCCTGGACGACAGTTACCACGTGGCGACCCTCGACCACGACCTGCCCAGGATCATCGAGGAGTCGCTCGGGTTCATCGACCGGGTCACCACCGCCTGAACGATCCAGCTGGATCGACTCGTAGGCTGGTAACCATGACCGAGGACGACGCCTGGCGACAGATCGTCGAGAACTACGGCGACGCGCCGTCGATCGAGGACATCGCTGCCCAGGAGCGGCGTTCGGCGACACCATCGCCGAAACCTGCCGTGGAACCGGCGTACGACGAGGTGGCGGTCGAGCCGAGTGATGAGGGCTACGTCCCCGAACTCGAACCGATTCCACGCCCTGAGCCGCTGGTCGGGATGGCCTGGTTCGGGGTGCTCGGCACTCCGATGGTGCTGCTCGGGCTGCTGCTGACCGGGTTGCCGGCGCCCGCCTGGCTGGGTTGGTTGCTGATCGGGTGGTTCCTGGGCGGGTTTGCGTTCCTGGTGGCACGGATGCCCAAGCAGCGTGACGACCCGTTCGACGACGGCGCCCGACTGTGAACCGTGGCCGCTGGGTCGCCTCAGGTGGCCAACACGGCGCGGATCAACGCGGCCGCGCCGACCACGCCTGACTCGGCGCCGAATCGGCCCCGCAGAATCGGCGGGACGACCCGATCAGAGGCACCCACCAGGTGTTTGCCGAGCGCCGCGCGGGCCGGGTCCAGCAGCAGGTCGCCAGCAGCCGAGACACCACCGCCGATGACCACCACTTCGGGATCGAAGGCTGCCACCAGGTTGGCCACCCCGACGCCGAGCCATCCGCCGACCTTGCCGAAGGCCTTGAGGGCCAGCCGGTCCCCGGCACGGGCCGCCTGGGTCACCATCGGTCCGGTCAAACCATCAGGGTCGGAGCCGCACATCTGCTCCAGCACGCTGTCGGTGTGGTCCAGCCGGGCTCGGACATAGCGAACCAGAGCATGGCCCGATGAATACTGCTCCCAACAGCCGGTCCGCCCGCACTCGCATTCACGCCCGTCCGGCATGACCTGCATGTGACCGAACTCGCCGGCCATGCCGTTGCGACCCCGGAGCACGAGGCCCCCGCTGATCACGGCGCCGCCGATACCGGTGCCGAGGGTGATCATCAGGGCGTCCCGAGCGCCGGCGGCCGCACCCATGACGAGTTCGGCGCGGGCCGCGCAGTTGGCGTCGTTGTCGAGGGCGACCGGTGCTTCCCACCGGTCCTCGAGTCGTGACCTGGTCGGTTCACCGCGCCAGGGCAGGTGAGGAGCAAACATCACCCGCTCCCCGTCGGCGTCGACGAACCCGGCCGCAGCCAAGCCGACCCCGGCGATCGGCCGACCGGCGGCGACCTCGAGGACGGCCTCGGTCAGGGCGTCCTCCACTTGACTCACCGCCACCCGTCGCCCGGGGGTGCGCCGCAGTGCGGTGGGGCCCAGGGTGCCGTCTGGGGCAACCTCGGCTGCCATCACTTTGGTGCCGCCAATGTCGACACCGATGATCGGGCTCAGGGCGCCGGGTCGAGTGTTCACCGGCGGCCGAGGTCTGCTGCTCCGACGATGCCGGCACGGTTTCCGAGGGTGGCAACCGTGATTTCGGCGGTGGGGCGGTGGCCGTGTCCGGTCAGGCTCGCCTGGAACGCCGATCGGATCGGATCCAGCAGCAGGTCGCCGGCCGCGCTCACTCCGCCACCGATGACCACCATCGCCGGGTCCAGCACAGCGGCCAGCGAGGCGATGCCTTCCCCGAGCCAGCGACCGATCTCACCGATGGCTGCGATCGCGAAGGGATCATCGCCTTGGGCGGCCTGGGTGATGATCGGGCCGGTGATGGCCTCGGCGCTACCGCCGGCCAGTTCCAGCACCGGAACGGCACCCGCCAGCCCTGCGCGGGCGGCTTCGCGAACCTCCCGCACCAGCGCCGATCCGGAACCGTACTGTTCCAGGCAGCCGCGGTTTCCGCAGCCGCACAGCAAGCCGTTGGGCACCATCCGCAGGTGGCCGATCTCGGCCGCGACACCGAACGCACCCCGCAGAAGGGAGCCGCCCAGGACGACCCCGCCGCCGACGCCGGTGCCGACGGTGACCAACAGCAGGTCGTCGACGTCGCTGCCTGCGCCGTAGGTGAACTCACCCCACGCCGCGGCGTTGGCGTCGTTCTCGATCACCACCGGCAAAGCGGTCGCGGCCTCCAACTGGGCACGCAAAGGAACATCACGCCAAGCGATGTTCGGCGCGAACAACACGTTGCTGCGGGCGCGGTCGATGTAGCCGGCGGCACCGACGCCGACGGTCGACACCTCGTGGCGTGAGGCCAGGTCGTTGATCAGTCCGGCGATGGCGTCGGCCACCGCCTCCGCGTCGCGTGCCGGGGAGTCGACCCTGGCTTCCTCGAGGAGTTCGCCGTCGCCGTCGACGACCCCGCCGGCGATCTTGGTGCCGCCGACGTCGATTCCCACTGCCAAGGTCATGAGCTGGGCCAATCTTCAGTGTCGGACAGGTCGATGTTCTGCACCCGCGCTTGACGCCGCGACGGGTCGGCGGCTGAGTTCGAGGAACCGATCAGAGCCAAGGTGGCGTGCAGCAGCGAGGTGGCGGCGGTGACGAGGTGATCGCGGACTTCGGGGGAGGCCTGCCGCACCACATGCACCGTGCGGCAGATCGGACACCAGTCGCATTCCGGCGCACCGGTGTCGATGTGCTCGTTGAAGGTGGTCGCAAACCCCGAGGCGGCGTGCTGCGCCATTCCCGACAGGCCGGCTCCGAGCTCAGGTCCACGTTCCTTGGCCCAATCGGCCAGAGCCCCGAACAGTTTGGCTGCCTCTTCGGCTGCGCTGCCCACCGGATCGTGGCCAGAGTCGCCGTGACCAGACTGATTCACCCGTCCTCCTTGCTGGTGGCGGTCTCGGGGTCCACGAACCGGACCTGCAACTGTCCCTCTTCGACCCGGGCACCGGCCACCGTGAGCCGAGCCAGACTGGCCGGCAGGGTCAGCAGTCGCCGGTAGGACCCGACGGTGATCACCAGTTCGTCGCCATTGCGGGCCAGATGCACCTGCTCACGCGAAGCGCCGGGGAGTGCCAACCGGGCGATCGCGCCGGTCTCGGTGCGTTCCAGGGTGAAGGGCCCGTCCCCCGACGGCCGGGCGAGCGGGTCGGTGCCGGCATACACCTCGCGGGCCAGGTCGGTGAGAGCCTGAACACCGACAGGTTCGCTGGGGCGGTAGACCGAGCGCCACACCGGGAGCGGTTTGAAGGATTCCTCGATCTCGGTGAGGACTTCGTCCTGGGCCATCACCCAGCCTGCGCGCCAGTCGTCGGCGCCGTCGGCGGGAAAGATCCGGTTGGCCACCGCTCCGTCGACCCGGTAGCCGAACAACGACAGCGACGTGAACGACCGGCGGGCCTCGGCCAACACCACCCGCTCGGGGGTCATCACCAGTCGCACGGAGGCGTCCGGTCCGGACAGAAGTTCGCGAACGCGGTCCAGATCGGCGTGCAGCCGCTCGATCGCCTCGAAGACCGTGTCACCGGGCATCGGCACCCCGGCGGCCCGGGTGAGCAGCGGCCGAAACGCTTTGATGAGGCGACGTTGCAGCGGCAGGATCCGTTGCATGTACCAGCCGAGCGCCTCCGGCAGCGCCAGCAGACGCAGGGTTTCGGCGGTCGGGGCACAGTCGACGACGATGACGTCCCACTCCCCCGACTCGGCCCGCTGACGCAACTCGATCAGCGCGAGGACCTCCTCGAACCCGGGGATGACTGTCATCTCCTCGGCCGCGACCGGATCCATCCCGACCGAGTCGAGCACCGAGAGCAGATAACGCTGTATGTCGACCCAGGACTGCTCGAACCGCAACTGGGCGTCGACCTGTTCGACGAACAGATTCGGGGCAACCTGGGTGGGTTCGGGACCGACCTCGGTTGCGAAGGCGTCGGCCAGCGAATGTGCCGCATCGGTCGACATCACCAAGGTCCGGTGACCCTCGGCGGCAGCCATCGCAGCAGTTCCGGCGGCGACGGTCGACTTGCCGACGCCCCCCTTTCCGGTGAAGAGCAAGATCCGCATCGTCACCGCCCGGCGATGGACTCCACCCGTGACCGCAGTCCGGACAGGGCGGCATCGGTGATCAACTTCTCACCCTTGCGTTTCAACATTCCAATGAACGGGATCAGCAGGTCCAGCGTCAAGGTGTAGGTGACCTCGCAGGTGCCGTCGCCGAGGTCGCGCACCTCATAGGAGCCGTCGAGGGCCTTGAGCAGGTTCGCTCGGTCCAGGGTCCAACTGACTCGGGTCGGACTCTCCCAGGTGTAGGCCAGCGCATATTCGTCGCGGACCGGTGGCACGTCCAGGTTGAACCGGACGATGCTGGCCAGACCGTCGGCACCGGGTTCGATCACCTCGGTCTCCGAGACTCCCGTCGCCCAGATCGGATAGGACTCGAAGTCGGCGATCACGGCCATGATCTGCGCGGGGGTCGCCGCAATCACGATGCTGGACGTGGTCTGCTCGGACATCGGTCTCCGCGATTCCAGCCGGATCACTCCGGCTTAGGGTGTGGTGCTGTGCGTGTGGAGCGTACCGGATCCCGCCGAGCGAGTTCTCAGCGGTAACCTGTGGCGGCTCGACCACAATGCCTAGCAGTCAGGACGCCGTGCATGCGCGAGTTCGCCAACCCGCTCACCTTCGAGATTGCCACCTCGGGCAACCTGACCGATGACGTGGTGCGCAACGCCGACGAAGCCCCTGCTGCGCCCCTGTTCAGTCGGCCGGCAGGCCCCAGGGGCTCCTCTCGGTGGGTCGAGGTCACCGCAGCCGGGTTCCTCGACCAGGTCCAGGCGGTGGCCAAGGGCCTGATGGCCTCGGGGATCGCAGCCGGCGATCGGGTGGCGATCTTCTCCAAGACCCGCTACGAGTGGACCCTGGCCGACTATGCGATCTGGTTCGCCGGCGCGATCACTGTGCCGATCTATGAGACCTCCTCGGCCGAGCAGGTCGCCTGGATCCTGGAGGACTCCGGTGCCACGGCGGTGTTCGCTGAAGGCCCCGGTCACGTCGCCCGGGTCGCGCAGGCCGCGGCGTCGGCCGGTCTGTCGACCCCGCTGATCTGGACGATCGCCGAGGACGGCGTCTCCGCGCTCAGCGCAGCCGGGTCGAGCGTCAGCGATGCGGATGTGGAGGCTCGGCGCAGGCTGGCCACTCCTCAGAGCGTGGCCACCTTGATCTACACCTCGGGCACCACCGGTCGCCCCAAGGGCTGCATGCTGACCCACGGCAACTTCATGTTCGAGCTCGACGTCGCAGTCCACGAACTGGATCGGCTCTTCGCCACCGAGGACGCTTCAACGCTGCTGTTCCTGCCGCTGGCCCACGTCTTCGCGCGGATCATCCAGGTGGGGGCGGTCAAGGCACGCGCCCGGTTGGGGCACAGTGCGGATATCACCAATCTCCTCGACGATCTCGCCGAGTTCCAGCCGACCTTCATCCTGGCCGTGCCCAGAGTCTTCGAGAAGGTCTTCAACTCCGCCTCCCAGAAGGCTGCCGCCGACGGCAAGGGGGCGATCTTCGACAGAGCCGCCGACGTGGCGATCGCCTACTCGCGGGCCACGGCAGCAGGCAAAGTCGGGTTCGTCCTAGCGGCTCAGCACAAGGTCTTCTCCCGACTGGTCTACGCCAAGATCCGCACCGCACTCGGCGGGAACTGCCAGTTCGCGGTGTCAGGCGGCGCGCCCTTGGGCGAGCGCCTGGGGCACTTCTACCGCGGCATCGGGCTCACTGTGCTCGAGGGCTACGGATTGACCGAAACCACGGCGGCGTTGACCGTCAACCTCCCCGACGCCCTCAAGGTCGGCACGGTCGGCCGTCCCCTGCCGGGGACCTCGGTGCGCGTGGCCGAGGACGGCGAGTTGCTCTTCAAGGGTGGCCAGATCCTGGCCGGCTATTGGGACAACGACGAGGCCACCGCAGCGGCCTTCGTCGACGGCTGGTTTCGCACCGGCGACCTGGGCGAGATCGACGCGGAGGGATTCGTGACCGTCACCGGTCGAAAGAAGGAGATCCTGGTGACGGCCGGTGGCAAGAACGTGGCACCCGCGGTTCTGGAGGACCGCCTGCGCAGCCACGCATTGGTCGACCAATGCATCGTGGTCGGCGACGGGCAGCCGTTCATCGCGGCTCTGGTCACTCTCGACACCGAGATGTTGCCGACGTGGGCCAAGCGCCACGGCAAGTCCCTCGACTTGGCGACCCTGGTCGACGATCCGGACCTGCGTGCGGAGATCCAAGAGGCGATCGACGACGCGAACCGCGCGGTCTCGAAGGCCGAGTCGATCCGGAAGTTCACCATCGTGCCTGAGGCGTGGACCGAGGAGTCAGGTCACGTGACACCGAGTTTGAAGCTGAAACGCAACGTGGTGATGCGGGAGTTCAAGAGTGCGGTGGAGGCCCTCTATCTGTAGCTACCTGTAGGCGCCATCACAGCATCGGAGGTCCACTTGTTTGACGACGGCCTTCGGGTTGTGGGGTGAGGCCAACGAGGTGATCTTGGTGGTTGCGCGCGCTCCTTTCTGACTGAGCACACATTTGTCAAGGGTCGTTGAAACTTCGTCAGTTGTTGGGGTGGGCGAACCTGATTTGGTCACACCTTGCACAACATTCCCACCAATTCCCATGTTTATCCCGTGCCCCAGGAGGTCAGTCCCTACAGTTCGGCTGGGGAGTCGATTGGGAGTGCTCCCACCAGCGCATTTTCGGGTTCGCATGCCCGGAGGCGACGAACGGAAGGTTGTCGATGGAGCGACGCAGGATCCTCGTGATTGCCGCTGCGATTGTGGCGGCTCTCGGCATCGTGCTTGTGCTGCTGTATGTGCGCGACGCCGACCAGCGGGCGCAGAACAAGTTCGACACCGTCAAGGTGTTGGTCGCCGCGCAGCCGATCGCGGCCGGCGAGTCGGTCGACGAGGCACTCGGCCAGGGCAAGTTCGCCACCCGAGAGATCGTCGCGGACGCGGTCCTGGACGGAGCGCAGGCCGACACCGGCGCGATCTCGGGCCAGTTCGCCACCCAGGACATCTTCGTGGGCGAGCAGATCATCTCCGGCAAGTTCTCCCAGACCGCCCAGGCCGAGGTCATCGAGTCGCTGCAACTCCCCGACGGCCAGCAGGCAGTCTCCATCAACCTCACCGACCCCCAGCGGGTCGCCGGGTTCATCAATCCCGGGTCAGAGGTGGGCGTCTACTACTCGTTCGCCGACGCACAGGGCGTGTCGTCGGTGCGAATGCTGATGGACCGAGTCACCGTCATCGGTGTCGGGTCGACGACGCCGATCACCAGCACCGCGACAGACGCCAACGGGCAGCCGATCGCCACCGAGGCGTTGCCTCGGACCTTGATGACGCTGGCCCTGGACCAGGGGTTGGCCCAGAAGTTGATCTTCGCCCAGGAGAACGGAACCGTCTTCTTCTCCCTCCTGAACAAGAAGTCCGAGGTCAACCTCAACGTTCCGGCCACGACGAGCGTCACGTTGTTCAACTAACGCTGTTCCAAGGCACCTTCATCGGTTCCGCACTCGAGCTTTCCACAGGAGGAACTCCTCATGCCGGTAGTCGTCGATCCTGACGAGCACGTGGTCGCGGGGCTGCTCCGCGCGATGCCAGCCGGCTCGCACGGGGTGGGCACCCCGGACCGGATGCAGGCGTGGCTCACCCAGCACGGCGACGAGTATGTCGTTGTGCTGGGGCCGGGCGTCCCGGTCGCCCAGGCCTTCAGCATTGCCGAGCACCTTCGCCAGACGAAGCCGACCGTCAGCGTGGTGCTGGTGCGCGACGAGCTCACCACCGAGGTGCTCACCGGCGCGATGCACGCCGGCGCCCGCGACGTGGTGCTCGCCTCAGCACCCGACAACATCACGGCCGCCGTCACTCGCGCCTACCAGTTGTTCACCGCGCTGCGCGGCAAGGACGGCGCCAAACAGGAGGGCAAGATCATCACGATCTGGTCCCCCAAGGGTGGGGTGGGCAAGACCACCATGTCGGTCAACCTGGCTCTCGCCATCGCCGAGAAGGGTGCTCGCCGGGTGGCTCTGGTCGACCTGGACTTGGCCTTCGGCGACGTGGCGATCACGATGCAGTTGTTTCCCACTCACTCCATCGAGCACGCCATCGGCTCCGAACACCACATCGACTCCGAACTCCTGGAGTCGTTGATGACCCGGCACGAGGAGTCGTTGATGATTCTCGCTGCGCCGTCTCACCCTGATGTCCGCGATCGGGTCACCCCGACCCTGGTCAAGCAGATCCTGGAGACGCTGCGGGGGGACTTCGACTTCATCGTCGTCGACACCGCGCCCGCCTTCGACGAACAGACTCTGGTGGCCTTGGAGGACTCCGACGATGTGATCTTGGTGGCCACCTTGGACGTGCCCACCCTGAAGAACGTTAAGGTCGCCTTGGAGACACTCGACATGATCAACATTGCCACCGACTCCCGGCACCTGTTGCTCAACCGAGCCGACGACGAGGTCGGGATCAGTGCCGATCGTGTGGAGGCGATCCTCGGTATGCGTCCGGCCGCGAAGGTCGGAACCTCGGTGGAGATTGCTGCGGCAACCAACGCAGGAAACCCCATCGTGCTCAAGAACCCGAGTCACCCGTCGAGCGCGGCCATCATCAAGCTGGCCTCGAATCTGTCGGGCCAAGACATCGCGGTTCCCATTCCGGAGGGCTACACGCCGGATTCAGCAGAAACAGAGCGGCCGGAGGAATCCTCTTCCAGTCGCTTCGGGCGCAAGAAGCGCAGGTGAGTTGAATGAGTCTCGCAGACCGTCTCGCCAAGGCGAGATCAGAACAAGACGATCAAGACGGGCCGGCGGGAGACACACCGCCGCCCTCGGTGACCCCCGAGACGCCTCCACCGGCGCCACCGTCGGACCCGAGCGGAAAGCGCCGGGCTCCGGTTGGCGAGGAACCATCGGCTCCGTCGGCCCCAATCCTGTCGGCACCGGCTCCGTCTGCTCCGACACCACCGCCGAGTTACCAGTCGCCACCGACGCCCGAGCCGGAGCCGTCTCCCGGACCCGCACCGACGACCGCCAGGCGGCCGCCGCAGGCCGACCGCATCGACGAGGTCAAGCAGAGTGTCACCCAAGAACTCCTCAAGCAGTTGGGTCCGCAACTTTACGACGCGGAGATGGACCAGAACGAGCTCGACAAGCGAGTGCGCCAGGTTCTCGCGGAGGTGCTCGCCGGACAGGATCGTCCGCTCAGCGCCACGGATCGGCAGCGAGTCACCCAGGAGATCAGCGACGACATCTTGGGCTACGGACCGATCGAGCCCTATCTGCGCGACGACTCCTGCTCGGAGGTCATGGTCAACGGCCACGACAACATCTGGATCGAGGCCAAGGGCCGCCTTCAACCGGTGCCGGCCCGGTTTGCCGACGAGTCGCATCTGCGTCGCACGATCGACAAGATCGTGTCGCGGGTGGGACGCCGGGTCGACGAGTCGAGTCCGATGGTCGACGCTCGGTTGCCTGACGGCTCCCGTGTCAATGCGATCGTGCCTCCGCTGGCCATCGATGGCTCAGCGCTCACGATCCGTAAGTTCGCCAAGGACCCGTTGACCTGGCGCCACCTGCTGGAGTTCGGATCGTTGACTCCCGCCAGCAAAGACTTCATCGACGCCTGCGTGCGTGGTCGCCTCAACATCATCGTGTCCGGGTCGACCGGCGCTGGGAAGACCACCACTCTCAACGTGCTCAGCTCCTTCATCCCGGACGACGAGCGGATCGTGACGATCGAAGACGCGGCCGAGCTCCAGCTGAGGCAGGAGCACGTGGTGCGCTTGGAGTCGCGCCCGGCCAACATCGAGGGCAAGGGCGCGGTCACGATCCGCGACCTGGTGAAGAACTCGTTGCGTATGCGTCCGGACCGCATCATCGTCGGTGAGGTCCGGGACGCTTCGGCGCTGGACATGCTGCAGGCCATGAACACCGGTCACGACGGTTCGATCTGCACGCTGCACTCCAACGGACCTCGCGACACCTTGGCCCGGATGGAGACCATGGTGCTGATGGCTGGCATGGACCTGCCGGTGCGAGCCATTCGAGAACAAGTGGCCTCGGCGGTCGACCTGATCGTGCATCAGACCCGTTTCAAGGACGGCACCCGTCGCATCACCCACTTGACCGAGGTGGAGCGAATGGAGGGCGACATCATCACTCTGCAGGACATCTTCCTGTTCGACACCTCGGCTGGTTTCGACGCCGACGGCAAAGTGCTGGGTTCGATCAAACCCACCGGTCTGCGCCCGAAGTTCCTGGAGAAGATGGCCTACAACAACGTGACCGTCGACCCGCGGCTCTTCGCCCCCGAGAGAGCGCGGTGACCCGGTGCGCCTGTCTCCCCGCAACACATCACGGCTCCTCGGCCCGCTGGGGCTCGCCCTGGCGGCGGGTCTGTCGGCAATCGCGTCCCCCGTCGCGGCCGCCGATTCAGACCTGACCATCAGCCACATCGAGCAGACGCCGGATTCGCTCCAGGTGCTGGTCGGGGTGCCGGCCGACGCAGGGGTCGACCTCGGCTCAGTGACGATGTCGATCGACGGAGTGGACACCGAGGCGTCGGCAGAGTCAGCGAACTCCAACCAGAGCGTCAGCCGCACGGCAATCCTGGTGATCGACTCCAGCCGCTCGATGAGCGGCGCCCGGATCGAGGCCGCCAAGCAGGCCGCCATCTCCTATGTCGACATGCTTCCCGACGATGTCGAACTCGGCATCGTCACCTTCGACGACGGTTCCCGGGTGGCACTCGAACCGACAACCGACCGTGACCAGGCGCGAGCCGTCGTCTCCGGATTGAAACTCAAACTCGA
This sequence comes from Nocardioides sp., assembly GCA_051306135.1. GTDB lineage: Bacteria > Actinomycetota > Actinomycetes > Propionibacteriales > Nocardioidaceae > Nocardioides. The sequence goes on from JBPPMQ010000024.1 coordinate 10,949, forward strand.
GACCAGCCTCTACGACGGCGCCATCGAGGCGGTCCGACTCGGTGGCACCGACGGCCAGGTGTCGTTGTTGGTGCTCTCCGACGGTGCCGACACCACTGACACCCCCCTCAAGGACGCCACCGAAGCGATCGAGAACAACGACGTGCTGGCCAACGTCGTCTCGCTCGGCGTGAAGGACAGCGCGCTCCAGGCTCTGAACGCGATCGCGGATGCCGGCAACGGCCAGGTCCTCGACGGCTCACCGGAGAGCCTGGAGTCCCTGTTCGCCGAGGAGGCGGCCGCACTGTCTCGTCAGGTGTTGGTCACCGGCCCGGTGCCGGACTCCGTCACAGCGACCGAGGCCAACGTCGAGGTCGCGTTCGCCACCGAGGGTGGGCAACTGCTTTCAGCCGACGCCTTCGCCACGGTGCAGAGCGAGCAGCCCCGAATCGTCGTCACCGAACCGGCTGGGGACGTCATCCCCGACTGGCTGCTCTGGATCGGACTCGTCGGTCTCGGTTTCGGCCTGGTGGTGTTCCTCATCTTGATGGTGCCGGGTGGTTCGGCGAAGGACTCCGCCGAGCACCTGGTCAACAACTATGTCTCCCAGACCACTCGGGGCCGGAAAGGCAAACGGGCCAAGGAGTCCGAGGACGCCTTGGCCGGCGCCAAGGACGCCGCCTCGCAGATTCTGCAGCGCAACCAGGGCCTGGAGGTGACCATCTCCAAACGATTGCAAGAAGCCGGCAGCGACCTGAAGGCGGCCGAATGGCTGCTTCTGCACACCGGAATCGTGGTGGTTGCGACCCTCGCCGGCCTGCTGCTGTCCGGGATGAGTGCCATCGTCGGACTGATCTTCATGGCCCTCGGCGCCGTGCTCCCCTGGCTCTACCTCGGCCGACGACGCAGCAAGCGCCGCCAGGCTTTCGGAGACCAGTTGCCCGAAACCCTCCAACTGCTCTCCGGTGCCCTGTCTGCGGGCCTGTCGTTGGCTCAAGCGGTGGACACCATCGTGCGTGAGGGCTCCGAACCGATGGCCGGAGAGTTCAAGAGGGTGCTGGTGGAGTCACGGCTCGGCGTCAACGTGGAGGACTCCATGGAAGGCATCGCGGAGCGGTTCGAGAGCAAGGACTTCCACTGGGTGGTGATGGCGATCCGGATCCAGCGCCAGGTCGGCGGAAACTTGGCCGAGTTGCTCGACACCGTCGCGGCCACCATGCGCGAGCGGGCCTACTTGCGCCGTCAGGTCAGGTCGCTGTCGGCTGAGGGCCGGTTGTCGGCCTATGTGCTCGGGGGGCTCCCGCCGATCTTCTTCCTTTACCTGGTACTCACCAATCCTGACTATGTGTCGCCACTCTTCAACGACCCTCGGGGCATCGTGATGCTTGCGTTCGGCGCCGGTTGGCTCCTGGTGGGCGCGTTCTGGATGAAGAAGATGGTGGACGTGGAGGTATGACGCGATGATTCTGCTTCTGGTGCTGGGCGCGATGCTGTTCGTGGTGGCGATCGTGCTGTTGGGCCGGGCTGTGGCCGGCGGTGGCCAGGCCGGCGGCGTGGACCGGTCGTTGGCAGTGCTGCAAGCGATGAGCGACGCTCCCAAGGAACTGACCGAGGACCTCGACGTCCCGTTCGCCGACCGCGTGCTGGCGCCCCTCCAGGCGCGTGCCCTCAAGATTTCGCGCCGTCTCAGCGGCGCCGACACCGGCGAGAACTTCCGCAAGAAGCTCGCCCTCGCGGGCAACCCGCCGGGACTCACGGTGGACCGGTTGCTGTCCGGGAAGATCATGCTGGCCGGCCTCGGGTTGCTGGTCGGACTGCTGTTCAGTGTGATCATGGGTGGGTCGTTCGGGCTCAAGCTCGTCGTGGCGTTGGGCGCACTGGTGGCCGGATTCTTCGCCCCGAATCTCTACCTCACCCAACTTGCCTACAACCGCACCGAACAGATGCAGAAGGACCTGCCCGACGCGATCGACCTGCTCACCATCAGTGTCGAGTCCGGTCTCGGCTTCGATGCGGCCGTCATGCAAGTCGCCCGCAACACCGACGGTCCGGTGTCGGAGGAGTTCGCCCGGGTCTTGCGAGAAATGCAGTTGGGCATGGACCGCAGCGAGGCGATGCGTGGCATGGCCGAACGTAGCGATCTGGCCGACCTGAAGAGTTTCGTGGGCTCGATGGTGCAGGCCGACAGTTTCGGGATCCCGATCGCGCAGGTGCTGCGGGTGCAGTCCCAGGAGATGCGGGTCAAGCGGCGCCAGCGCGCGGAGGAGGCAGCGCAGAAGGTGCCGGTGAAGATGACGGTGCCGCTGATCTTCTGCATCCTGCCGACCCTGTTCATCGTCGTCATCGGGCCGGCGGTGCTGTCGGTGATGGACAACTTCGGATGATTCCTGCCGACCGCACACTGCTGCGGGTGGCAACCGCCGCTCGCGCGTTTGTGGTCGCGGCCCTGGTGGGCCCGCTGCTGTGGGGCCCGGCCACCGCCACCGCGACCGTGGTCTCGTTGGCGGCTGCGGCCAGCATCTGGACGCTGGTCAGCGTCGTGGAGTGGCGGCTCGGCACCTCGCCCCTGCTGGTCTCCATCACCGAGTCGGGTGCCATCGGTGTCATCTGCGGGTCGCTGCTGGACACCACCCTCGGCTTCCTGGCCGCTTTGGCCGTAGCACCGTTCACGGCCGCGCTCTTCCACACCGTCCGCGGCGTGGTCGCCTCCCTGCTCGCCGAACTCACAGGCCTGGTGGCGGCGGCCGCCGCCATGAACGGTCCCCTGACCGCCGAGCAGGGGGCCGGGGTCTTCTCCTGGTTGATGACCGGCCTCGGCCTCGGGCTCATCGGCACGTTCCTGCACGGCGCGCTGAGTCAACGCGACGATGCCCTCGCCCCCTACCTGTCGGCCCAGAGCCTGCTGCGGCAACTGATCGACCTGTCCGAGGACCTGGACTCCGGCTTGGACGCGGTGACCTTGGGGGGCGAGGCCCTCGAACTGGTCGCGGACCGGATCCCGTGTGGCGCGCTGGTGCTTCAAGTGCCGCGTCACGATGAACTCACTCCGTTGCTCACCCATACCATCGACCACGGCGCCGATCTGAGCCACAGCGCCCACCTGGCAGTCGAAGCGTGGTCCCTGGACAAACCCGTGGTGGGGGGCCACGGCTTCGCGTTCCCGATGAGGTCGGAATCCGGCACCACGGCGATCGTCGCCGGCGTGCTGTCGGAGCGGATGGCGCCGGTGACCGTGGACCTGGACAACCACCTGCGCCGGCTGATGGTCGATCTGCGCACCACCAGCGTGCACCTCGACACCGCGCTGATGTTCGCCGCCTTCCGTGACGCCGCCACCGATCGCGAACGCAAACGACTGGGGCGAGAGATTCACGACGGGATCGCCCAGGAGATCGCCTCCCTGGGCTACGTCGTCGACGCCCTGGCCGCGACCTCCCCCGCAGATCAGGCGGAGCGGTTGTCCATGCTCCGCGACCGGATCACCTCGGTTGTCTCCGAGATCCGACGCTCGGTGGAGACGCTGCGCACCAGCGTCGGATCCAGCGAGAGCCTGGGGGCCGCCATCGGCGCCATCGCCCGCAATCTCACCGAGGTCTCCGGGGTGCCGATCCACGTCACTTTGGACGAGACCACCGAACGGCTCCGACCCGAGGTGGAGGGCGAACTCTTCCGCATCTGCCAGGAAGCCATGAACAATGCCGTCAAACACGCCGAGGCGACGGAGATCACTGTGCACTGCCGGGTGCATCCGCCCAGCGC
>JBPPMQ010000059.1:0-3169 GCA_051306135.1 Nocardioides sp.
TACAAGCGACTGGCCGAGGTCCGCAGTGACACCGACGTGGACGAGATCAACGCAGAGCTGCTCGATCGTTACGGGGAACCGCCGGTGGAGGTGGTCTCGCTGTTGTTGGTGGCCAGATTCCGGGCCCGAGCGCGTGCGGCCGGTGTCGGTGAAGTGACGATCGCTGGCCGCAACGTGCGGTTCGCGCCGGTGAGCCTGCCGGAGTCGCGCACGGTTCGGCTGCAGCGGCTCTACCCCAAGTCGATCGTCAAGGATGCGCTGGACACGATTCTAGTGCCGCGGCCGATCTCGTCGGGTTTCCCGGCAACGCCGTTGGAGGGTATCGCGCTGCTGGAATGGGCACGGGGAGTGATCGATTCGGTGATCGACCCCGATGCCGCCTCGGCTGGGTAGGCTGGTAGTCGTGCCCATGAAGTTGGCCGTCCTGGCCCCACTGTCGATCGTCCTGCTGAGTCTGACTGCGTGTGGAGACTCCGATCCGGAAGTGGCCGCCCGGGCGGGCGACGTGGCTGTCTCGACCGATCGAGCCGACGACGTCACCGGCGGCTATTGCGAGGCGCTGGCAGCGGTCGATCAGGTCACCACTCGCTCGGGCATGCGGGGCTACGTCGCCAACGCGCTGGCAATCAGGGACCTGAGCGCCGAGTTCGCGGCGTCCTACGGGGTCGACCTCGATGCCGCGCTTGCCGACCAGACGGCCTCCTTCGTGGCCAGCCTGCCCCAGTTGCCGAGGGTGCAGGCCGAATCGGTCGCGGAGGTTGAACTGGTCCCGACACTGCCCCAGGTCCTCGGCCCACTGGTGGGCGCGGCCATCGACCCCACCGGGACCGATGCCGACCAGGCGACCGCGGGCACCAACGCCTATGACGACTACCTGGCTGCGCACCCGGTCTCGTTGAGCCCCTCGTTCGGGGGTCCCCGGGTTGTGGTGCCGGTGTCGGGTCGCGGGTTGCTCGCCGGCATGGATGCGACTCAGGTCGGCCCCGAGGAGGCGTCCGCGCTACCACCGGCCGAGCAGTGCGGTTCCGCAGCCGTTCCGAGCCCCTCCTGATCGATGGCTGAGATCTCTGCGCTCGAGCAGTTCGCTGCCGACATGCGGTTGATGCGCCGGCAATGTGCCTGGAAGGCAGCCCAGACCCACGATTCACTGGCCCGCCACCTGTTGGAAGAGACCCACGAGACCCTGGAGGCGATCGAGTCGGGGGACCCTGAGCATCTGTGCGAAGAACTGGGCGACCTGCTCGCCCAGATCTACTTCCACGCGGTCGTCGCCGAGGATGCCGGCACGTTCACCCTCGATGACGTCGCGCAGGGGATCATCGACAAGATGCGCCGGCGCAACCCGCACGTATTCGGTTGGCCGGACGGCACTCTCGGCGATGCGCGCACCCCGGAGGAGATCGAAGTGGTCTGGAACCAGATCAAGGCGGTCGAGAAGGCCCACCGGACCACTCCCGAGGAAGGCATCCCCACCTCGCTGCCTGCGCTGGCTTATGCGGCCAACGTGGTGCGCAGGATGCCGAGCCGGATCGTCACCGGCGACGGTGGACTCGGCAACCGGTTGCTGGCACTGGTCGTCGAGGCCGTCGAGACCGGGCAGGATCCCGAGCGTGAACTGCGCGACGCGGTGCGCCGACGGCTCGACCCACCACAGTCCTGACCGGCGCGGGCCACTGAGATTGGCTAGGGTGTGGGTGCACACACGTGCACACACTTGGGACGATCCAACCAGCGAGTGAACGGAAGAAAGCCACGTGGCATCCATCGAAGCAGTAGGCGCCCGCGAAATTCTCGACTCCCGAGGCAACCCCACCGTCGAGGTGGAGGTGCTGCTCGATGACGGCGTGTTCGCGCGCGCCGCAGTGCCCTCCGGCGCCTCGACCGGAGCATTCGAGGCGGTCGAATTGCGCGACGGCGGCGACCGTTATCTCGGCAAGGGTGTCCAACAAGCCATCGCGGCCGTGGTCGAGACCCTCGGTCCCCAGATCGAGGGTATGGACGCCGACGATCAGCGCGAGATCGACCAACTCATGCTGGACGCCGACGGCACACCCAACAAGGGCAACCTCGGCGCCAACGCCATCTTGGGCGTCTCGCTCGCGGTGGCCCGTGCCGCTGCCGACTCAGCCGGCCTGCCGCTGTTCCGCTACCTCGGCGGTCCGAACGCGCACCTGCTGCCGGTGCCGATGATGAACATCCTCAACGGTGGCTCGCACGCGGACTCCAACGTCGACGTCCAGGAGTTCATGATCGCCCCGGTCGGCGCGCCGACGTTCAAGGAGGCCCTGCGCTGGGGCGCGGAGGTGTACCACGCCCTGAAGTCCGTGCTCAAGGGCCGCGGTCTGGCCACCGGCCTCGGCGACGAGGGCGGCTTCGCGCCGAACCTGCCGAGCAACCGGGACGCCCTCGACCTCATCATCACCGCGATCGAGAAGGCCGGTCTCACGCCGGGCAAGGACATCACCCTGGCGCTCGACGTCGCTGCCACCGAGTTCTTCTCGGACGGCAAGTACGAGTTCGAGGGCGGCAAGCTGCAGGGCGCCGCGATGATCGAGTACTACGAGAAGCTCGTCGCGGACTACCCCCTCGTGTCCATCGAGGACCCGCTCGACGAGGACGCCTGGGAGGCCTGGAGCGCGCTGGTCGAGGTCGTCGGGGACAAGGTGCAGATCGTCGGGGACGACCTCTTCGTGACCAACCCGGTCCGCCTGGCGAAGGGCATCGAGCTCAGGTCGGCGAACTCGCTCCTGGTCAAGGTGAACCAGATCGGCTCGCTCACCGAGACGCTCGACGCCGTGACGCTGGCCCAGCGGGCCGGTTTCACCGCGATGGTGTCGCACCGCTCGGGCGAGACCGAGGACACGACGATCGCGGACCTCGCGGTCGCGACTAACTCGGGCCAGATCAAGACCGGCGCGCCCGCCCGCGGCGAGCGGATCAACAAGTACAACCAGCTGCTGCGCATCGAGGACGACCTCGGTGACGCCGGCCGCTACGCCGGGGCGAGCGCCTTCCCCCGGTTCAAGGGCTGAGGAACCCGCTCCGACCCTCGCGCGTCGCCCCGCACCGCCGCACGGTGCGGGGCGACTTGCGTCAGGGCACGTCGTCACGAGCGACTCGCGCCGGGTCCCTGACGGCGGGCCCCTGATCGATGAGGGACCATGTCGGC
>JBPPMQ010000115.1:0-2081 GCA_051306135.1 Nocardioides sp.
GTGCAGCTCAGAGGACCGGGTCCGTCTCCCCCGCCTCGGTCAGGGTCTGCAACCCTCGCCGTCCGGCGCGCAGCCGCCCGGACCACAGCAGCCGGGCCGGACTGGTCGGTTCGGTGATCGTGTCGACCGCATAGGCCGACCAGGTGGCGGCCGCCGAGGTGAGCTCCAGGACGGCATAGCCGTGCAGGGTCCCTTCGAAGTAGCGGATCCACGGGTTCTCCACGTGGACAACCCGCTGCAACTCGGCCACTATCTCAGGAACCCTGCTCAACACCCGGTCTACCCCGCCTGACATCGTCTCCACGATCTGTTCGACCACCGGTACCGGGAGCGGCGCGGAGGTCTGGTGTCCGGCCGCTCGCAGGGCGCTCACCTCCGACTGCTCGGGGAACAGTCCAGCCAGGGCGAGCGTAACCAGCTCGGCGAGGTTGGCCGACGAGACCGAGCCGACCATGAACTCCGCGCCCAGCGCCTGGTAGGGCATGGCTCGCTGCCAGGCTGGTTGCACCAGACTGGCCTCGAAAACATGCAGGTCACCGGTGAGGACGACCAGATTGCTCACCCCGGCACGGTCCAGGCTGCCCAGCAGCCGATCCCGCTCGCCGGCATAACCGTCCCAGGCGTCGAGGTTCAGCCAGCGTCCGAGCAGCCGAAAGGGGACGAGCTGCACCTCGTTGGCCCACACGCGCCAGGTCGCGCTCGAGTCGAGCATCGCCCCGGTCAGCCATTCCCGCTGGTCCGCGCCGAGCATGGTCTGGTCGGTTGCGTACTGCTGGTCGCAGCCCGCCGCGAAGTAGCGCTGTCCGAGCGTGGACTCCCCGCACGGGTGCGGGCTGCGGTAGCCCCGCTCATCGGTGGCGAACAGCTCCCCGAGGCGGCCCAGCCGCAGCGATCGTTGGATGGCCAGGCTTGCGGTCGCGGTGGGGTCGTAGGGCACGCGAGCGGGCTGGTATTCGTACCACGCGCGGTTTGCCGCCGCTCGCCGCACGGGGTCTGGGTCCAGACTCTCGTCCGGCGCGACCGCCGGAGCGTAGGTGTCGTTGGCGAACTCGTGGTCGTCCCAGATCGCCACCACGGTATGCGCCTCGTGCAACGCCTGCAGTGCCGGATCGGAGCGATATGTCGCGTACAGGTGACGATAGTCGGCCAGCGTCTTCGCGGTGGCAGAGCCGCTCGGCAGGCTGATGGCGCGCTCGGGCAGCGGTCCCTGATAACTCGCCTCACCCACCGCTTCGTAGATGTAGTCGCCGAGGTGGACGACGAGGTCGACGTCCTCGGCGGCCAGCGCCGCGAGCGCGGGGTAATAGCCGTTGGTGTAGTCCTGACACACAACCTGGCCGATGCGGAACCGATCGGGCGTGGCTTCGACGGACGGCAGGGTGCGCAGGTGCCCGACCCTGCTCACGTAGCCGTCGGCAGTGGTGAACCGGTAGAAGTAGTCCGCCGCGGGCTGCAGGTGACCGTCGAGGTCAACCTTCACGACATGGTCGAGGTCAGCGTAGATGGGAGCGAGGGCCACCAGCACAGGACGCAGCTCAGGGCCGTCTGGGCGGTCCTCGAACACTTCGACGAGCACCATACTCGCCGTGTCGAGACCCTCCGGCATCGCGCCGACAGACCCTGCTCCGTGGGCGTCCACGAGCCAGGTGACCAGGTTGGGCTGGACGCTGTCGGCCGACAGGCCGGCAGGCACCAACTTCGGGTCCACCCGGGTCCACAGAACTGCCCCCGTCGGCGTCGGGTCGCCCGAGGCCAGCGACTGGGGGAATCCCATGCCTGGGGCGTGGCGAGGTCGGTAGGCCGGACCGGTCAACCCCGACCGTCCCGTGGTGAGGGTGTCAGCGAAGGCGCGTTCCGGCAAGGCCGCCCAAGCGGCGCCAGCCAGCGCGATCCGCAAGACGCGGCGACGGTCGAGGTCCATGGACTGCTCCTCTCGGGAGTCTCGGCGAGCGAACGCGGCGCGACCCTGGGTGCGGGCCAGAGCCCGCCTGGAGCCCGGCCCGGGGCGCGACACTTGGTGAGGCTAGGCAGCACAAGTGACGACCGGGTGACGACGGTCCGACGGCTCGGTGGCCGGGAGC
>JBPPMQ010000127.1:0-6675 GCA_051306135.1 Nocardioides sp.
GCCGTCGGGTTCGGACGGATGTTCGCCGGCAACCTTCCCGAGGTCTCCAGCGCGCAGTACGACCTCGCACCGGCCGAGGGATTCAGCGAGCCGATCGGCCAGATCGCGATGATCTTCCTGCTCATGCGGGCGTTCTCCTCCGGCTGTGCAGCGTTGACGGGGGTGGAGGCGATCTCCAACGGGGTGCCGGCGTTCCAGCGCCCGAAGAGCCGCAACGCTGCCACCACGTTGCTCCTGCTGGCCATGCTGTCGATCACGATGATGCTCAGCGTCATCGTGCTGGCCAACCAGATGGGGTTGAAGTTCGTGGATCCCAGCGAACTGCACCGGTTGTCGCTGGACGGTGTCCCGCTGCGCGACGGGGACCGTCAGGACGCGGTCATCTCCCAGATCGCGCAGGCGGTGTTCGGCGACTTCAATGTCGGCTTCTACGCGGTGGTCGCGGTGACCGGACTGATCTTGATCCTGGCGGCGAACACCGCCTTCAACGGATTCCCGGTGTTGGGGTCGATCTTGGCCCGCGACGGCTATGCGCCACGGGCGCTGGGGTCGCGGGGCGACCGGCTGGCCTACAGCAACGGCATCGTGTTCCTGGCGGTGATGGCGGTGGTCTTGATCGTCGCCTTCAACGCCGAGACGACCCGGTTGATCCAGCTCTACATCGTGGGTGTCTTCGTCTCCTTCAACCTGTCCCAGTTGGGCATGATCAGGCATTGGACCCGCGAGTTGGCGTCCACCACCGACCCGGTGCTGCGTCGCAAGATGGCGACCTCGCGCGTCATCAACACGGTCGGACTGTGTTTCACCGCGGTGGTGTTGGTGGTGGTGCTGATCACCAAGTTCCTGGCCGGCGCCTGGATCACCATCTTGGCGATGCTGGCCTTCTATGTGGTGATGACCCGCATCCACGGGCACTACGCAGACGTCGAGGCCGAACTTGAGGCTGGCGACGACGACAAGGTGATGCCGACCCGGGTGCATGCCATCGTGTTGGTCTCGAAGCTGCACAAGCCCACGTTGCGGGCATTGGCGTTTGCGAAGGCGACCCGGCCCAACGTGCTCGAAGCTGTCACGGTCTCGATCGATGAGGCAGCGACCAGCCGACTGTTGGAGGAGTGGGACGACCGGAACTTCGACATCCCGCTCAAGGTGCTGCATTCGCCCTACCGGCTGATCGGCAACCCGATCATCGAGTATGCCGCCGCGATCCGGAAGGCCAACCCGCGTGGGGTGGTGGCGATCTATATTCCTGAATACGTCGTGGGGCGCTGGTGGGAGCAACTGCTGCACAACCAGACGGCGCTGCGACTCAAGGGTCGGTTGTTGTTCGCTCCGGGGGTGATGGTCATCTCGGTGCCCTACCAGCTGGCGTCTTCGGTGCGGGCGACTGACCGGGGGACGTGGGTCGCGCCGGACCCCTACGGCACCTCGACTGGCACCTCGACACGCGACAAGCGGCCCCGGTGAGCCGTCGACATACCCGGGCGCGCGCCAAACGGGGTGCCTCGGTCGTCGGCCAGGTGCACGAGGTCGAGATCGGCCCGGTCGCCCACGGTGGCTTTTGTGTGGCGCGTCTGGACGGCCGGGCAGTGTTCGTGCGGCACGCGCTGCCGGGGGAGCGGGCCAGGATCCGCATCACCGAAGGGTGGGCCGAGGACCGGTTCTGGCGAGCCGACGCGATCGACATTCTGGTCCCCAGCGCGGACCGGGTGGAGGCTCCGTGCCGGTATGCCGGCCCTGACCGGTGTGGCGGCTGCGACTTCCAGCATGTCGCCTTGCAACGTCAGCGCGACCTGAAGGCCGACGTGATCTGCGAGCAGCTGCGTCGGTTGGCCGGGATCGAGCTTCGGGTGCCGGTCGAAGCGGTCCCTGGTGACGAGGACGGACTGCGATGGCGGACCCGCCAGTCCTATGTCGACCTGCCTGGTGGGCTGGGCATGCGCAAGCACCGCTCGCATGAGGTGGTGGAGATCGACGAGTGTTTGATCGCGCACCCCCAAGCCCGTCGGGCCGGCTCTGGTTCGCCGAACGACCTGGTCACCGAGCAGGTGGGTCCGCATGCGTTCCAGGTGGCCGCCGATGGCTTCTGGCAGGTGCATCCGGGGGCGCCGGAGGTGCTGACTCGCACGGTGATGGAGATGTTGGCTCCCCAGGTGGGGGAGTCGGCTCTCGACCTGTTCTCGGGGGTCGGGCTGTTTTCGGCGTTCCTTGCCGAGGCGGTCGGGCCGACCGGGTCGGTGCGCGCGGTTGAGGGGAACGCCCGAGCTGTGGGTTTGGCGCGCCGTAACGTCCCGATGGTCGACTCGGTCGCCGGTGAGGTTGCCACCGTGTTGGGCGAAGGCTTCGGCGAGGGGGTGGACCTGGTGGTCCTCGACCCTCCCCGGGAGGGCGCTCGCAGGGCCGTGGTGGAGCAGGTGGTCGCGCGCACACCACGCGCGGTCGCCTACGTGGCCTGTGATCCGGCCGCGTTGGCCCGCGATGTGGCGATCTTCGCCGAACTCGGGTATCGGCTGGCCGGCCTGCGGGCCTTCGACCTGTTCCCGATGACGCACCATGTCGAATGCGTCGCATTGCTGACGAAGACCGGCTCTGACCTGCGGTGATGCAAGTCGGGGTGTTGGCGCCGACTTCGAAAATCGGGGCTTAGGGCGCACTTTGGGCGCACTTTGAGTTTGAGACCGCTTCAGATGCCGGGCGTGGCGACCCCCGAGACGCGGTTGATGTAGTGCCGCTCGGTGACCGTCTTGCACGTGTGGCCGAGTTGGTCCTTGGCGGCCTCGGCGTCGCAGACCACCGTGAAGTAGGTCCGTACCGCCTCGGCGCTCACCGCGTCAGACGGAGAACTCGGCGAGGCGGTCGTCGGTGAGCTCGTCGACGACGGCTCGGCGGTCGCCGGGCGATCGGTGTCTCTGCCGCCGCCTGCGGAGACTGCGGCCAACATCCGTTCGCGGCCGCACTGACGACGGCGATGCATGCCCTCGCCGAGCAAGTCGCGGCAGGTGCCCCTGGCTGGCTGAACCTCGTCGTGCTGGTCCTCGCCTGGGACGCGATCAAGATCGGCCTGCTTGCCGCCTGTGTTGCGCTGCGGCGCTCTGTTGTCGCGCTCGCTCGAAGCCGGGGAGCTGATCGTGGACGTCAGCCGCTCGCGTCGCCCGTCTGACCGAAGAGGCGTTCGCGCTCAGCAGCAATTACGAGGCGGGCGAGTTCTGCGTCGGTGACGTCAACAGCGTCATGAGCTTGCTTGGCGATCACACTGTCGCGCGCGAACTCATCGAAGAGCTGCTTCTTGTCCGCCAGGATCTCCCGGATGCGCTCGTCCACGCTGTTTTCCGTAAGCAGGCGGTGGACCTGCACCGTGTTCGTCTGACCCATACGGTGTGCGCGGGCGATGGCCTGGGCCTCGGTCGTGGGCTTCAACTGTGGTTCGCAGATCACGACCACCGATGCAGACTGGATGTTGAGGCCGACGCCGCCGGCAGTGATCTGTACGACGAGCGCTGCGCCATGGCCCGCGTTCGAGAACTGATCGACCAAGGTTTGGCGGTCGCGGGCAGCGATCGAGCCCGTCAGGGGACCAAAGACGTGTCCGGAAAGGAGACGTGCGACCTCATCGAGCACATCTCGGAAGTAGGAGAACACGATGACCCGCCGCCCGTTGGCCTCGGCTTCGCCGACGATCTCCTGCAGACGGCTGACTTTGAGAGATCTCTCGGAGAGCATCGCTGCCCTCCGCATGAGCATGAAGTTGCCGTCCTGGACGGCGGATCGGTAGGCGGCTTCATCGGTGTCCGACATGCCCATCCACTCGTCGATCTCCACCATCTCGGGGAGCTCGGTCAACACATCCTCCTGATTACGGCGCAGGTATGCTGGCGCGACGTGCTTACGGAACCGTGACGCGAGGTACTCCGGCGCGGAGTCGGATAGGTCCGAGCGGATGTAGCCGATCAGATTGCGGAACTCTTGGACGCTGTTCTCCAGCGGCGTACCGGTCATCAAGATCACGTACTTGAGCGAGTCCATGACGGCAGCCGCCGCGATGGAGCGCTTCGCCATCGGGTTCTTGATGTAGTGCGCTTCGTCAAAGACGGCCGCCGCGACATCCACCTTGTTGAGTTGCTCCTGGGCCCACGGCAAGAGGTCGTAGGTCGTGACGGCCACACCACCGTTGCGAATCCAGGACTTGGCCGCGTAGCTGCGGTCCCAGAGCGGTCCGTGGAGCCGCGTTGCACTCAGCTTGGTGTGCTTGGCCGTCTCCCGGATCCAGTTGCTGACGACGGCGGCGGGGCAGACGACGAGGAAGTGGGAGTGACCGGTGGCTCGCAGATGAGTGAAGACTGCGAGCGCTTCGACCGTCTTGCCGAGACCCATCTCGTCGCCGATGACGACCTTCTCCTGGACGAGAGCAAAGCGCGCGCCGAAGCTCTGATACGTGCGGAGCGAGGCGGTGAGGTAGTCGCGCTTGAGCTCCTTGGCGCGGACCGCCTCGATGATCTCCTCCGGGAGGTCCCCGTGCATCTTCTGCTCGTCTTCTGTCACGAAGCCGAGTTCGGTCAGCATGCCGAAGTAGTCGGCTGGCCGGGATAGGAAATCCGTCCAGACGTCGTTAGTCCCCACGGATGTCGCGCTTCGACTCAACGCATCGCTCAAGATCGAGACGGCGCGCGCGTCAGCGTCGCTCCGGCCCGGGGTGAAGGCGAGTACGTGGGTCGTGGTCGTCTTCGATTTGAAGAGCTTGGCCAGAGCTTCTGCGAGCTTCGTCTCGTCTGGGCTGGGGGTGAACTGGCGGAGGGCGTGCCATCGGCGCAACGCTTCGAGGAGCTTCTTGGTCTCAGCGTCCTTGCGCTTCACGTCGATCCGGACGGGGGTCTCCTCGCGGACCGCCTCGAAGAGACGACGTGTCGCCTGCTCGATGGCGATCGCCGACGTCTCGCCGAGACCAGGAAGGGTCTCCAAGTAGGAGGACTCAGCGTATTGGAAGACCTTCCACACGTTGTCCAGACCGGCATTGGACAGTGCTGTCACCCGAACCCTGTCCGGGGTGGCCTTCTTGAGAACCTCGAGATCCATGCCTACCAAGGCGCGTGCGACGTCCGCGGCGTGAACCAGTTCAGCCGCTGACTTCGCTTCTGCGGCCGCCGCTTTCGCCGACTTGGCAGCGTTGAGAACCGCGCCGACACCGGTCCTGGCGCGAGTGGTGAGCTTCGCGTCGACCAACTCAAGGTTGCTCGTATTGGAGGGAAGGTAGGCCTGAAGTCGGAGTGAGGGATCAGCGAGCAGGTCGACGTTCTGCTTCCCAGTGAGGCGGGGCGGTTCCAGGTTGGCAAGCCGTAACTCCACGGTCTTGGCCTGCTCCAACAGCGCCCTTGTATCGTCGTGCAAGCTGAAACAACTGCTGTCGCGCCGGCAGGCCCAGTATGCGTCGAATGCCTTCCTGATGCGCTGGCCGGTCTGCGCCGCCAGCGTCCGGGTGTCACCGAGTGCCGCTTGGTCCGAAGCGGATAGCGAAAAGTCTCGGAGCAACGTCAGACTCGGAAGGAGTACGGCGTCGTCTGGAACGAGTGGAACCAGCTTCACGGTACCGCCGGCGACCTTCGCCTCGACCCCGAGAGTCAGGACGTTCTTGACCCGGCTGACGACCGCCTTCTCGGCTTCAGCGCGAGCCGTCAGGATCGCGCTGGCTCGTGCGTCCCAACGGCCGGCCTGGTCCGCGAGCTTCTTGACCTGTGCCTGCTCAGACTGGAACTGCTTCTTGACCCTCGCCCTGGCCGAGCGGATCGCCTTCGCTGTACGCGAGGCGCCGGCCTCACGCTCCAGGTCGACAAGGAGCCGAGCAGACGAATGCGACTGCTCACAGGTACCTGTCGCGCATGAAGCTTGGCCGAGGAGACCGTGCGCCCATGAGGCGTGCAGATCAACCAGTTGGATCATCGACTGCATCGCAGTGTCTTCGTCGGCGCTGAGAACGCCGGAGCGGGTGACCGGCATGTGGGCGACGTCGGCGAGAGTGTCTGCTGCCGCACTGCGCAGATCCGAAAGTTCGGTTAGAACCGCCTCAAGACGTTCCCGTTCCTTGGCAGACATACGCGCGAGCCGGTCGCGGAACGTGTTCAGCCCGTCATCGGACTGAGCCGCTTTGACCTGACTGTGGAACGTTGACAGCCGACCCGCTGCCTCATGTGCGGGCTGCAGCTTCTTGCGGCCGCCGAACCAGACGGTCTTCGCGAGCTGAGCGGCAGCCGTGACGTCACCCGATGCCTCAACCTGGCTCAACGGGACGAGGAGCGGAAGCCCGGCGCTCGGGTCGTCAGGGGACGAAATGGGGAGGTGTCCTGCGAGGTGTCGGACCTCTCGGGCAGTATGGAGCCAGGCGCGGACCTCGTTGATGACCGCGCCAAGTTGTTGCCGTTCGGCGCGATTCATCCGTCTCCTTGGCTGTCTGTGTCAAGCGTAGGAGAAAGCTCCGACAGATTCGGTGGGATCGTGAAACTGTCGGGAGGTCCAAGTAGCGTTCGTGGGCTGTCAACTAGGAGGTTCATTCGTGCAGCTTGAAGAGCTGAAGCCCGGTCTGCGGATCGACGGTCTCATCCCCGCTGAGGTCATCACGGTGATCGCCGTGCAGTGGCACGGCACGGATGCCCTCGAGCTGACCTACAAGAACGCCAAGGGTGCGCT
>JBPPMQ010000134.1:0-20579 GCA_051306135.1 Nocardioides sp.
TCGGTGGCGGTGTCAGCCAGGCCGACGCCGAGAAGGCGGTCGAGGTCGGCCATTCGATCTGCCCCTACTCCCACGCCATCAAGGGCAACGTGGAGATCACCGACGAGGTCGTCACGGCCTGACGGGCCCCAGCTGCCCGATCTGCGGGGTCGGCGCGACCCGGTCCGCTGTGGGTGGCGACGGCCAAGCGGGCTTCAGACTCGCGTGAACCCAGCCGCCACCGAGGCCGCGCGGGCTCCGTAACCGCCACCGAACAGGCAGGCGTGCACCAACAACGGGAAGATCTGGTGTATCCCGACCCGTTCCTCCCAGCCCTCGGCCAGCGGTGTGGCCTCGTGGTAGGCAGCGATGACGCGGGCCAGGTTGGGCAGTCCGAACAGCGACATCATCGCCAAGTCCATCTCTCGGTGACCGGCATACGCGGCGGGGTCGACCAGCCAGGCCCGGCCGTCGGTGTCCCAGACCACGTTGCCGTTCCACAGGTCACCATGCAGACGGGCCGGAGGCTCGACCGGCAACAGGGACGGCAAGCGGCCGACCAAGGCCTCGACGGCTGCCACCCCGGCGGGCGTGATGGCCCCACGGTCGGAGGCGATCTTGAGATAGGGCAACACCCGGTTGACGGCATAGAACTCCGCCCAGGTGGCCTTGGTGGTGTTGCGCATCGGCAGCCGACCGATGAACCCGTCAGTCTCCAGACCGAAGATTGCGGGACCGTGGGCGTGGGTGGCCGCTAGCGCACGACCGAAGGCGTCGGCGCCTTCGGTGGCGGGGCGGCCGTGTTCGATCCACCGCAAGATCACACAGTCCTCCTCAGCCGCCAGCACCGGGGGCACCGCGGCGCCGGACTCGATGCCGGACAACCAGCGCAGCGAGGCAGCCTCGGCGGGGAAGAACCCGGCAGGCGCGTTGGCCATCGTCTTCATCAATGCGGTGGATCCGTCGGCGAGTCGCAGTTTGGTGGCGGTGGCAATGTCACCGCCGGCCACCGGCGCCGTGGCCACCACCGAGGTGCCGAGCAGTCTTTCGGCGCGGCGGGTCACGGCGGGGGCTCGAGTCATCGGGCGAGCAACTCCTCCAGTTGACTGGCCAGTTGCTTGGAAGTGCGGGCGACCATGTCGAGCACCACATCGAAGCCGTCCTGGCCGCCGAACCAAGGATCGGGCACCTCGCCGGGCCCGGAGGGATCAAAATCGCGGAACATCAGCACCCGTTCGCTGCGTCCACCCAGGTCGCGCAGGTTGGCGTCGTCCATCGCCAGCACCACGTCATAGCCCTCGACAGTGGCGATCTGGTTGGCACGGTGCGCAGTCGGATCCAGCCCAGCCGCAGTCAACGTGGCCGCCGCCCGGGCGTCCATCGGTTCTCCCACGTGCCAGTCCCCGGTGCCGGCGGAGGAGACCGTCACGGGGAGGTCGGCGACCAAGTCGTCGAGCACCACGTGGGCCATCGGGGAGCGACAGATGTTGCCCAGGCAGACCAAGGCCAAGTGGTAGCTGCCCGGTTCGCGCGGGGCGGGCAGTTCCATCACGCGTCTTCCAAGATCAGGTTCATGCCCCAGCCGACCAAGGAGATGATGATCGATCCCCAGATCGCCGCCCAGAACCCGCTGACGTGGAACCCGAGGTCGAACCAGCCGGCAACCCAGGCGGCCAGGCCGAGCATGGCCGCGTTGATGACCAGCAGGAACAGGCCCAGGGTCACGATGATGAAGGGGATCGAAAGGATTTGCAGCACCGGCTTGATCCAAGCCGACACCGCGCCGAGGATCGCCGCGACGATCAACAGCGGGATGATCTTGTCCTTGAACTCCTCTGAGCCCTGGGTCGCGCCTTCGAACCAGATGCCGCCGACCAACCAGGTGGCCGCCGCCAGAGCAACGGCTTGAGACAGGAGCCACGTCGCGAATCGCACAGTCTCAGTCTGGCAGGCTCGGCAAGGCCTGAACAATGCCGAGGCTCTAGCTGCGGCGGGGAGGGGTCAAAGCCTCAGCGCGGCACAGATCTCGTCGGCACCGGTGGTGAGGTGCTCGTGGAGGAACTCGTGGGCGGCGCCGACTTGGTCGGTCTCCAGCAGAGCCACCAGGGCGCTGTGGGATTCGGCCTGGTTGTGGGCGTTGCGATCGGCCCGCTCCACCTGGGCCAGCGCCACTTTGAGCTCGGTCATCAAGGTCTCGGCCATGGCGACCAACCTGGTCGATTCGGTCAAGGCGACCAAGGAGACGTGAAAGGCAAGGTGCCGTTCGTTGAGGTCCTGGTAGGAGGCGCCGTCACGCACAGCGTTGACATAGCCGTCGAGTCGTTCGCGCACCCGGGCTCGCAGCGACTCGGGCGCATCCGCCCACGCCAGTACGCCGGCCCCCTCGAGCACCCACCGGGCCGCCGAAACGTCACGCACCGAGTCCTCACGGGGCACGGTGACGCTGACGCCCTTGTGGGGCACCCGTTCGGCCAGACCTTCGGCAACCAGGGTCCCGAACGCCTCCCGGACGGTGGACCGGGCGACACCGAGGGTGCCGGCTAGAGCCACCTCGCGCAACGGGGTGCCGGACTCCAGTTCCCCCTCGAAAATCGCCCGCCTCAACTCCTGGGCGACCCGGTCCACAGTCGACGCGTGGTCGAGGGTGAGCGAGTCGAACGCGGCGACGGTTGCCATATCGTCATTCTGCCCTATCATTTCGATTGTCGGATTGTCAGACAATGTTGTCCGGTCCGCACGGCTACCGCTGACGTGGAAGGACACCGGTCGATGACACCCGAACTGGCACCCGAACTGGCACCCGAACTGACATCAGAACTGACATCAGAACTGACCTGGGGCAGGCACTACCTGATGGTCGAACCCAACCACTTCCGGGTCGACTATCAGATCAATCCCTACATGAACACCGCAGTCCAGCCCGATCACGAGGTAGCGCTGCATCAGTGGCGCACCCTGGTCTCCACCATCCGCGAACTCGGCGGTCAGGTCGACGTGATCCCACAACTGCCGCACGCCCCCGACATGGTCTACGCGATGAACCTCGGCCTTGCCCTGTGCCCTCCGAGCGGCCCCACCGTCGTGATGAGCCACATGCGCCACGCCGAGCGCCGGATGGAGGCCCCGGCCGCCGCACGCTGGTTCGCCGACCGTGGGTTCCGGGTGCTCACCGTCGGCCAGGAGGGTGTCGGGCCGCACCTGGAGGCCGGCGACGCGTTCTGGTACCGGGACAGACTGCTGGTCGGTCACGGCCCGCGCACCGACGAACTTGCCCTCAAGCACCTCGCCGAGACCTTCGACGTCGAGGTGGTCGGCTTCACCATCAACCACCCGGCGATGTATCACTTCGACCTGATCTTCTGCCCGCTCGACTCCGAACACGCGATCGTCGCACCCGCCGGGCTCGAACCCGAGTCCGCCCGCCGACTGCTGGACCTGGTGCCCGAGCCGTTGGTGATCACCGCCGAAGAGGCCACCAGCACCTTCGCGGCGAACTCGATCGTGGTCGGCGACACCGTCGTCATGCCCGGCCCCGCCCCCGAGCGCGTCGTCAACCAGCTGCGCACCTGGGGATTCGGCGTGGTCGAACTCGATCTGTCCGAGTTCCACAAGGGCGGCGGCTCGATCCGGTGCATGACCAACCCCATCGACGTCGTCATCGCCTGACTGCGGCTGAGCCGCAGGGATTAGCCTGACCGGGTGACGCCTCGACCCCGCGCAAACCTCGCCGACGTCCCCGCCTACGTGCCCGGCCGTGCTGCCGCAGCGGACGCCTTCAAGCTCTCCTCCAACGAGTTGGCCTTCGACCCGCTCCCCGGTGTGCTGGACGCGGCCGTAGCCGCCGTCGTACGGATGAACCGCTACCCGGACATGGGCAGCCAGGAGTTGTACGGCGCGCTGGCAGAGTTCTGTGGGGTCGACCAGGAGAACTTGGCCCTGGGCACCGGATCAGTCGGGCTGCTCTACGGGGCGATCCTCGCGTTCTGCGAGCCCGGCGACGAGGTCGTGCACGCGCACAGGTCGTTCGAGGCCTACCCGATCGCGTGTGCTGTGGGAGCGGCCCGCTCCGTGCCGGTGGCGCTGACTCCCGACGGCCGCCACGACCTGAGCGCCATGGCCGAGGCCATCACCGACCGAACCCGCATCGTCATGGTGTGTACGCCGAACAACCCCACCGGCCCGGCGGTCAGTCATGCCGAGGTCGAACAGTTCCTGGCCAGGATCCCCGGCCACGTGCTGGTGATCCTCGACGAGGCCTACTACGAGTTCGTCCGGATGAGCGACCCCCTCGACGCGATGGCGATCCTGCAGGGCCGCGACAACGTCGCGGTGTGCCGCACCTTCTCCAAGGCCCACGGACTGGCCGGGCTGCGGGTCGGCTACGCGGTCGCCTCGGCCGAGGTGGCCCGGGCGCTGCGCCTGGTCACGCTTCCGTTCGGCGTCTCCGCGCCTGCCCAGGCCGCCGCAGTGGCCAGCCTCGCAGCCACCGACGCGATGGCCGAACGAGTCGACCAGGTCGTCGCCGAACGCGCCCGGGTCGCCAACGGGTTGCGGAACGCCGGCTGGGACATCCCCGATCCCCAGGGCAACTTCGTCTGGCTGCCCCGCGCCGGCCCCGACGTGGTGGCAGCAGCCACCGGGGCCGGGGTCGTGGTGCGCCCCCTCGGCGTCGGTGATCCCACCGGGGGAGTGCGGATCACCATCGGTGAACCCGAGGGCAACGACCGGGTTCTGACCGCACTGGCTCTGTGACACGCGTGATCGGCGCTGATGAGGGGGTGACGGTGCTTACGGGTAAGGAGAGACGGCCTGCTTCTGTCCGGCCGTCCCGGCCTGATCGGGACCGTCCAAGGGGCGGTTCGTTACCGGTCGGCAACAGATGTTTGTCAGGCTAGGGGCATGTCGATCAAAGTCGCGCTCGAGCACCGCACGTCCTACACGTTCGCGCGACCCGTGACGGTGGGTCCCCACGTGGTCCGGTTGCGTCCCGCCCCACACTCGCGCACACCCATCGAGGCCTACAGCCTCGACATCGAACCCAAGAATCACTTCATCAACTGGCAACAGGATCCGTTCGGCAACTGGCTGGCCAGGCTGGTCTTCCCCGAGAAGGTCTCCACCTTGGAGATCAACGTAGGTCTGGTCGCCGACATGATGGTGATCAACCCGTTCGACTTCTTCATCGAGGAGTATGCCGAGCGGTTCCCCTTCGACTACCCCGCCGATCTGCGGGCCGACCTGGCGCCCTACCTGCGCCCGGTCGATGACTCCGAGCAGGTGCGGGCCTGGCAGCAAGCGCGGGCCGCACTGCCCGTTGAGGGCGTTGCGATGGTGCCGTTCTTGGCGGACCTGAACTCCGCGGTCCACGCCGACGTCGCCTACTCGGTCCGGATGGAGCCGGGGGTGCAGACTCCCGACCAGACGTTGGCCCGCGCGATCGGGTCCTGCCGGGACTCGGCGTGGCTGCTGGTCAGCATCTTGCGGATGTATGGCCTGGCCGCCCGGTTCGTCTCCGGCTATCTGGTGCAGTTGAAAGCCGACGCCGAGGCGCTGGACGGGCCGTCCGGTCCCGAGGAGGACTTCACCGATCTGCACGCCTGGTGCGAGGTCTTCGTCCCCGGCGCCGGCTGGGTGGGCATGGACCCCACCTCCGCGCTGTTCGCCGGGGAGGGACACATTCCGCTCTCCGCGACCCCGCACCCCGCCAGCGCCGCCCCCATCGAGGGCGCCACCGAACCGGTCGAGGTCACCTTCGGCTACACCAACACCGTCACCCGGGTGCATCAGGACCCCCGGGTGACCTTGCCCTACACCGAGCAGCAGTGGAGTCGGATCGACGCGCTCGGTGACAAGGTCGACCAACGACTCTTCAACGGCGACGTGCGACTCACCATGGGCGGGGAGCCCACCTTCGTGTCCCTGGACGACGCCACCAGCGCGGAGTGGAACACCGACGCCGACGGCCCCGCGAAACGACAGTTGGCCTCCGAGTTGAGCCGACGTCTCGCCACCGTGTACGCCGACGGTGGTGCGATCCACCGCGGCCAGGGCAAGTGGTATCCCGGCGAACCGCTGCCGCGCTGGAACATCGACCTGCAGTGGCGCGTCGACGGTGAGCCGCTGTGGCGCGATCCCAGTCTGTTCGCCGACCCGTGGGGCGAGGACGACAACCCCCAGGCCGCCGAGCATGCCAAGGCCGTCGCGGACCAGGTCGCCTCGCTGCTCGGACTGCCCGCCGAACAGGTGCGACCGGCATACGAGGACCCGCTGGCGGTCCTGGTCGAGGATGTCCGCGAGCCCGAGGGACCCGCGACGCACGTCTCGGAGACCCCTGACGTGGCGGCTCTGGATGCCAGCGTCGACGAACCGGCAGGCTGGGTGATCCCGATCAGCACCGCAGGCGGGGTCTGGACCAGCGCCCAGTGGCGGTTCCGGCGCGGCCGGCTGGTGCTGACCCCGGGGACCAGCGCGATCGGACTGCGACTGCCGCTGGACTCGATCGCCTGGCGCGACCCGGAGTTCGCCGGTGAGCCCGACTACCTGTTCGCCTCCGAACCGTTGGAGCCCACGGTGCCGCAGGTGACCGTGATCAAACCCGAAGGAGCCGCCCCCACCGCGATGGCGGTCGAGGCCCGTGACGGTGCGGTGCACGTGTTCCTGCCTCCGACCGACCGATTCGAGGACTACGCCGCGCTGCTGACGGTCATCGAGTCGGCCACCGCGACCCTGGGCACGCGCGTGGTGTTGGAGGGCTACGGCCCGCCGCCGGATGCCCGTAAGCGGCACCTGCTGGTGACCCCCGATCCCGGGGTCATCGAGGTCAACGTGCAGCCCACCGAGAGTTGGGCGCAGCAGCGCGAACTCACCCAGACTCTCTACGCCGAGGCCCGGTTGGCACGGCTGACGACCGAGAAGTTCGACCTCGACGGGCTGCACACCGGCACCGGGGGCGGCAACCACATCACCCTGGGTGCCGCGCAGCCGGGCGACTCCCCGCTGCTGCGCCGTCCGGACCTGCTCGGCAGCCTGATCCGCTACTGGCAGCGGCACCCGTCCCTGTCCTACCTGTTCTCCGGCCGTTTCATCGGACCGACCTCGCAGGCGCCGCGATTCGACGAGGGCCGACCTGAGGCGGTCTATGAGATGGAGATCGCACTCGCCGAGTTGGAGCGGTTGGCTCCGGCGCCGAACCGACGCCGCGGCAAGCGCGGTGGCCGGGGCGATTCCGGCTTCAACTCGCCGTGGCTGGTCGACCGGGCGCTGCGGCACCTGTTGGTCGACCTGACCGGCAACACCCACCGGTCTGAGTTCTGCATCGACAAGCTCTACAGCCCCGATTCCACCCGCGGCCGACTCGGCCTGCTTGAACTGCGTGGCTTCGAGATGCCGCCGCACCCCCAGATGGCGTTGCTCCAGGCGCTGCTGGTGCGCAGCCTGGTGGCCTGGTTCTGGGACGAACCCCACACCCGACCGCTGATCCGGTGGGGCGCCGGACTGCACGAGGACCCGCTGCTGCCGCAGGGCTGCATCAACGACATCAACCGGGTCGTCGACGACCTGGCGGACGCCGGGTTCGAATTCGAGCACGCCTGGTTCGAGCCGTTCACCGAGTTCCGGTTCCCCCGGATCGGGTTCGCCGAGATCTCCACCGGCTCCGGCGATGGGGTGCATCTGGAATTGCGCCAAGCCATCGAGCCCTGGCATGTCCTCGGCGAGGAGGCTGCCGCCGGCGGCACCGCCCGCTATGTCGACTCCTCGGTCGAACGGGTGCAGGTAAAGGTTGCCGGGATCGACCCGGCCCGCCACCTGGTGACGTGTCAGGGTGTACCGGTGCCACTGACGACGACGGGTCGCTCCGGGGAGTTCTATGCCGGGGTGCGCTACCGCGCCTGGCAGCCGTGGTCGGCTCTGCATCCGAGCATCGACGTGCACGCCCCGCTGCACTTCGACGTCGTCGACATCGCCGACCAGGTCAGCCTGGGGGGAGCCACCTATCACGTGGTGCACCCGGGAGGGCGCAGCTATGACCACCCGCCCGTCAACGCCCAAGAGGCTGAGGCCCGGCGCGCCAGCCGGTTCGAGGCGCGCGGACACACCGTCGGCCGGCTCGACGTCGCAGCCATGCGTGAGCGAGCCGAACAGGCTGCCAGCCCGGAGTATCCGCACACCCTGGACCTCAGGCGGGTGCCGCCGATCTCATGACCCTGCTGCGCGACTATGCGGCGGCGGTGACGCAGCCTGCCCTGGGCTCCAACACGATCCGCTATGACGAGGTCGTGGCGCCCGACGGAGGGCTGCGCCCGGCCTGGAAACCCCTGGCCGAGGTGGCCGTCGCGATCACCGAGGCCGACCTGGGCCGGATCGAGGGGGACATCGACCGGTTCCTCGCCGACGACGGTGTCACCTACGCCCGCCCCGGTGCCCGTCAGGGACCCTGGCGGCTGGACCCGATGCCGCTCATCATCGACGCCGCCGGGTGGGCGCCTCTCGAGGTCGGGCTGGCCCAGCGAGCAGAGCTGCTCAACGCGGTGCTGGTCGACCTCTACGGGCAGCAGCGGCTCCTGCGTGAGGGCATCGTGCCCGCTCCGATCATCTTCGGCCACGCCGGGTTCGCCCGGGTCGTCGCGCGCCCGAGTGTGGCCGACCCGCGTCCGCTGGTGTTGAGCGCCACCGATCTGGGCCGGGACGCGGCCGGCGAGTGGCAGGTCCTTGGCGACAAGGCCCAGGCACCCTCCGGCATCGGCTACGCGATGGAGAACCGGCGGGTGATCTCCCGGGTGATGCCTGAGCTCTACCGGGAGGCCGGCCTGCACCGGATGGAGCCCTACTTCTGGGCGTTGCGTTCGGCGCTGTTCCAGTCCGCCGAGGTGGAAAGCGGTGACCCTCGGGTGGTGGTGCTCAGCCCGGGCACGCATTCAGAGACCGCCTACGACCAGGCGTTCATGGCATCGACCCTCGGCTTCCCGCTGGTGCAGGGCAGCGACCTGATGGTGCGCAACGGGTGGGTCTTCCTCAAGACCCCCGGCGGGCTGGATCGGGTCGACGTCATTCTGCGCCGCGTGGACGCCTCCTTCTCCGACTCCCTGGAGATGCGCGGCGACTCCCAGTTGGGTGTGGTCGGGCTGGTCGAGGCGGTACGCCGAGGCAGGGTGCGGGTGGTCAACGGCCTCGGCTCCGGGGTGCTGGAGAATCCCGGCCTGATGCCCTATCTGCCGGCTGCCTGCGAGGCGCTGCTGGGGGAGAGCCTGCGACTGCCGTCGGTGGCGACCTGGTGGGGTGGGGAGCATCTGGACCACATCCTCGACCACTTGGACTCACTCCTCATCCGGACCCTGGACGGACCGACCAGCGGGCTCGGGGCTCTGCCGCACGACGAGGTCGCCAGCCGGCTGCGCCGAGAGCCCCATCGCTACGTCGCCCAGGAGTTGCCGCCGTTGAGCCAGGCGCCGACCTGGACTTCGAACCGCACCACCGTCGCCAAACCGGTCAGTCTGCGCACCTTCACCCTTCGCTACGGGTCGGCATACCGCCCACTGGTCGGTGGCCTGGCCAGCGTCTCCGATGAGGAGGGGTCGCTGGCCTCGACGCTGAGCAAGGACGTGTGGGTGCTCAAGGCGGATGCCGGCGACGCGGACCAGGGACTGGTCGACGTGTTGCCGATGACCCAGACCCGATCGGTCACGGTGCTGGTGCCCCGGGCCTTGGAGGACCTCTTCTGGGCGGGCCGCTATCTGGAGCGCACCGAAGCGTTGCTGCGGTTGGTGCTCGCCACCCATGTGCAGGCCGAGGACTTCAAGTTCCGTCCTCGCACCTCCGGCGGCATCACCGTGGGGGTGCTGCTCGGCGCGATCACTCGTCTGGCCGGTCCCGGCTACGGCGACGCGGTTGCCGCCGACCTCGACGCAGAGTTCCGCTCGGTGATGCTGGACGACCAACGCGTCGGGTCGGTCGCCCACAGTGTCGGTGCGCTGAGGGACGCCCTCGAAGGGGTGCGCGACCAGCTCTCCGGCGACACCTGGCGGGCGATGGCCGGTATCGACCGGGCCATGACCGACCTGAGGGTGCACCAGCATTCCCACCAGATCGCCGAATCGGCCGGACGGATGTTGGTGGCCCTGCTGGCGTTGCGTGGGGTGACCTCGAACATGATCCGCGACGCCGGCTGGCACATGATCCAAGCAGGGGCCTCGCTGGAACGGGCGCTCCAGGTGGCCCGGCTGATCTCAGCCACCGTCACAGTGCGGCGCGGCCTGGACGTGGACCGCGACGTGTTCACCGCCGTGGTGGCTGCCTCGGAGAGTTCGGTGACCCACCGGCGGCGCTACCGCGGCTACACCCGGGCCGGCGGGGTGCTGGACCTGTTGCTCTTCGATCCCGACAATCCCCGCTCACTGACATTCGCGCTCTCCGACCTGCGGGTCCACCTGGAGTCCCAGCAGGCGTCGACCGGGTCGAGTCGACCCGAGCGACTGCTCGACGACCTGATCGACATGGTGGGGGCTTGCGATGTCGCGACCTTGACCACCATCGCCGGGGCGAACCGCCCCGGCCTGGAGGCCTTCTGTGGTTCTGCGGTCGCCCAGTTGAGTCGGCTAGCCGATGCCATCGACGACATCCACTTCGCCACCGGTCCGGCGCCGCGGCCGCTGCTCACCCAGATGCATGTCGGGCGCGGTCAGCACCAGGCCGCGCAACAGGGTGGGCCGCGATGACGCTGTATCGGGTCACCCACGTGACCACCTACACCTATGACGACGACGTCACCGACTCCTTCGGGGTGGCGTGGGTCCAGCCACGGCTGTTGCCGTGGCAACAGGTCGCCGACAGTGCGGTCGTGCTGGATCCGACGCCCTCCGACCTGTCCACCGACATCGACTTCTACGGCAACCAGGTCACCTACTTCCAGGTCACCGAGCCTCACCGCACACTGAAGATCACCGCCACCAGTGAGGTCGAGGTGCTCACCTCGGTGCACGACCTCGACGCGTTGGCGGCGCCGTGGGAGTCTGCTCGACCGATCCACAACCGGACCGACCCCAGTGCCTGGTTGGCCAGCGACATGGCGCTGGAGTCGGCGATGGCCGAACACTCCGAGGCGGCCCAGCGCTACGGCGCCGAGTCGCTGCGCCCCGGGCGACCCTTGGGGGAGGCGGTGACCGATCTGATGCACCGGATCCACCGCGAGTTCCGTTATGAGAAGGGTGCCACCACGGTGTCCTCGACGGTGACCGAGATCCTGGCTACCCGGACCGGGGTCTGCCAGGACTTCGCCCACCTGATGCTGGCCTGCCTGCGGACCCATGGGTTGGCCGCCCGCTACGTCAGTGGCTATCTGTCCACCACGCCACCGCCGGGCACCCAGCGGATGGTCGGCGCCGATGCCACCCACGCCTGGGTCTCGGTGTGGGTGCCCGGCAGCGGGGAGTGGCTCGCTCTGGATCCCACCAACGACCAGTGGGCCGGCGATCACCACGTGACCGCAGCCTGGGGTCGGGACTATGCCGATGTGCCGCCGGTCAAGGGTGTCATCTTCACCGACGCCACCACCTCCACCCTCGAGGTCAGTGTGGACGTCTCCCCGCGCCCGACCGGACACCTGGCCTGACCGGTCACCCGATCACCCAGCACTCCCAACAATCGCAGCGGCAATCGCGGCGGCAATCGCGGCGGCGGTCGGGAAATTCCGGCCTCCGCTGCTAGATTGGTCCCTGTAGTGATCCAGGTCACACGGCGCCACCCTTGCCCGCTGTGGCTTGGCCGGTCGGATCGATCCGGGGAGACCCCCACGGACGATCCCGAATGGCACGGAGGTGCTGCATGTCCGACGACCTTGTCCAGTTCTTGACTCCAGAAGGGGTCCGGGCCACCTCCGGCCCCGACACGGCCCGGTTCGACGCCGACTTCACCCTCGACCAGACCCTCGACTTCTTCCGCGATCTGACTCTGCTGCGCCGCCTGGACACCGAGGCCACCGCGCTTCAGCGTCATGGCGAGCTGGCCCTCTGGGCACCCTGCCTGGGCCAGGAGGCCGCCCAGATCGGTTGTGGCCGAGCGCTGCAAAGCCAGGACTACGCCTTCCCCTCCTACCGCGAACACGGCATCGCACTGGCTCGCGGCCTGGACCCGCTGCACCTGCTCAGCCTCTTCCGCGGCGCGGACCTCGGGGGTTGGGATCCCGCCGACCAGCACTTGGCGCTCTACTCGATCGTGATCGGCTCGCAGGCTCTGCATGCCGTGGGCTACGCGATGGGCATCCAACGCGACGGCGCGGTCGGCACCGGCGACCCCGAGCGTGACGCGGCGGTCGTGGCGTGCTTCGGCGACGGTGCCACCTCGCAGGGCGACGTTCACGAGGCGATGGTCTTCGCGGCATCCTTCAACGCACCGGTGGTCTTCTTCTGTCAGAACAACCAGTGGGCGATCTCCGAACCCCTGGAGCGACAGTCCAAGGTGCCGTTGGTGCGCCGGGCGACCGGCTACGGCATCGAGGGGATCCGTGTCGACGGCAACGACGTGCTCGCGGTCAATGCGGTCACCCGGTGGGCCCTCGATCACGCTCGCGAGGGCTCCGGCCCGGTGCTCATCGAGGCGGTCACCTACCGAATGGGTGCCCACACCACCACCGACGACCCGACCCGCTACCGGACGGCCGCCGAGGTGGAACGCTGGAGACTCAAGGACCCCATCGCCCGGGTGGAAGCCTGGCTACGTCAGGCGGGCTCCGCCCCGGACGACTTCTTCGCCACGGTCGCAGCCCAGGCCGACACGCTCGGCGAGCGTCTGCGGTCGCAATGCCGGACGCTGCCCGATCCCAAACTCAGTGACCTCTTCGCGCATCTGTATGCCGACCTGCCCGACGAACTGGCCGCCCAACGCGACCAGGTGCGCGCGATCGAGGTGGCCTCGTGACCGCCGTGACCCAGGCGCCGATGACCCTGGCGCCGATGACCCTGGCGCCGATGACCCTGGCCAAGGCCCTCAACGCCGGCCTGAGGGCAGCCATGGAGGCCGACCCGAGGGTGCTCGTGATGGGTGAGGACGTCGGAGCGCTCGGTGGGGTGTTCCGCGTGACCGACGGGTTGCAGAAGGACTTCGGTGAGGATCGGGTCATCGACTGCCCGCTCGCCGAGTCCGGCATCCTCGGCACCGCGGTCGGCCTGGCGCTGCGAGGCTACCGGCCGGTGGTGGAGATCCAGTTCGACGGCTTCGTCTACCCAGCCTTCGACCAGATCGTGTCCCAGGTGGCCAAGTTGCGCTTCCGCTCCGCAGGCCGGGTGCCCATGCCGCTGGTCATCCGAATCCCCTACGGCGGCGGCATCGGTGCGGTCGAACACCACTCGGAGTCGCCCGAGGCCTATTTCGTGCACACCGCCGGTCTGAAGGTGGTCACCTGCTCCGGCGCCGCCGATGCGCACTCGATGATCCAGCAGGCGATCGCCTGTGAGGACCCGGTGGTCTTCTTGGAGCCGAAGAGGCTCTATCACTCCGGCACCCAGGCGGTGGCGGTCGACGCCCCGGGTCTGTTCACCTCGACGGTGGTCCGTCCCGGCTCCGAGGTCACCGTGGTGGCCTACGGTGGCTCGGTCCGGTTGGCATTGGCCGCGGCGCAGGCTGCTCAGGACGAGGACGGCCGAAGCCTGGAGGTGATCGACCTTCGCTCGCTATCGCCGCTGGATCTGGCCCCGGTCGTCGAGTCGGTCCGGCGTACCGGCCGGCTGGTTGTCGTCCACGAGGCCAGCCGCACTCTAGGGGTCGGCGCCGAGGTGGCGGCGCGGATCACCGAGGAGTGCTTCTATTCGTTGACCTCGCCGGTGCTGCGGGTGACCGGCTGGGACCTGCCCTATCCGCCGTCCCGGGTCGAGGCGTCGTTCCTGCCCGACATCGACCGGATCCTGGACGCGGTGGACCAGGCGGTGGCCTGGTGAGCCAGTTCCTGTTGCCCGACGTGGGCGAGGGCCTGACCGAGGCCGAGATCGTCAGATGGCTGGTGGCGGTGGGTGACACCGTCGCAGTCAACGATGTGATCTGTGAGATCGAGACGGCCAAATCGATCGTCGAGTTGCCCTCTCCCTATGCCGGGCAGGTCACCGCGCTGCTCGTCGAGGTCGGCCAGACGGTGGCGGTCGGCTCCCCGATCATCAACATCGGGTCGACCCTGGTCGGCTACGGACCCAAGGAGACGGTACGCCGGCGCAGGGGCGCGGTGGCCACCGTCGAGCCGCAGCAGTCCGGGCGGTCCGGCGTACTGGCCAAGCCGCCGGTGAGGTGGGACGCGCGCAGCCGGGGCATCGATCTGGCCACCGTCGCCCCCACCGGCCCGCACGGGGATGTCACCGTGGCAGACCTGGACCGGTCCACCGTGGCCGAGCCGTCCGCCGCTGTCGCCGGCCGCACCACCGTCGAGCCGCTCAAGGGTGTCCGCCGGGCGATGGCCGAGGCGATGGTCTCCTCGGCGTTCACCGCGCCCCACGCCACCGTCTGGACCACCGCCGACCTGACGGCCGCGCTCGGCTCCGACGCCGCGCCGTTGGTCGGTCTGGCGCACTCGGTCGCTCACACGTTGGCGCATTGGCCGCTGCTCAACTCGGTCTTCGAACCCGATCGGGTGGTGCTGCGGCACTGGGTGAACCTCGGCATCGCCGTGGCCGGCGACCGCGGACTGGTGGTGCCGGTGATCGCTGACGCCGATCTGCTGGATGTTTCCCAGATGGACGCAGCCATCCGACAGATCGTCGACACCGCCAGGGCCGGGCGCACTCAGCCCTCCGACCTGGCGGGCGGCACCTTCACCATCACCAACGTCGGGACCCTGGGGGTCGACGGTGGCACCCCGATCATCAATCCTGGCCAGTCGGCGATCCTGGCGATGGGTCAGATCGCGCGACGCCCGTGGGTGGTCGAGGTTGACGGCGAGGAGAGACTGGCGATCCGCCACGTCGGGACACTCGCGCTCAGCTTCGACCACCGCCACATCGACGGCGCCGCGGCCGCAGGGTTCCTCCGGGCCGTCATCGCCCACTGGACCGCAGGCTCCGCAGCCTTTTTGGTTGACCGCTAGTTCTTGGCGTAGCTGACGGTGAAGTCCAGGTCCGTCACGGCAGTGGGTTTGCTTTCGCCTCCCGCGCTCATCTGGCAGAAGACGACTGCGATGTAGGCGCCCTCGGGAGCCTTCAACTTGATGGAGAGGGAGGGTTTGGAGAGGAGAAAGCCAGAGCCGACCAGCGCCTGCCAGGTCGCAGGGCCGTCGATCACTGCCTGGCAGATGCCAGTTCCGGACTGACTGGACATAAGCTTGCCCATGAGCACACCGGGCTTACGCAGTTTGAAGTTCATGCTGGAGGCGACAGCCCAGTCGACGCTGGAGCCCTCGCACTGGGTTGCGGAACCCTTGGTCGTAGTTGCGCTAGCCGTCGCATGAAGGGTTAGCCAGGCGCTGGCCAGCGATTTCCTCTTGGTGATGACCTTGGCCTTGGCCTCCACGGTCGCCTTGCCCTTGACCTTGTCGGTCGAGTCCGAGGTTGCCGCTGTGGTGACCGTGTCCTTGTAGTCGAAGGCAGCCGCCTTGTTCGCAGGGGCCGACTTCGACTTGCCATCGAAGCTTGCGGAGGTGCAGTCGGGGTCACCGCCGACGGATCCCCCGGACTCGATGGTGAGGGCCGGTGCGGCGGCCTGGGCTGCGGTAGGGACGATCGCCAGGGTGGTGGCGGCGAGCCCACCAAGGGCAAGCCGCACGAGGTGGGTCCGCATCATCGGCCTGTTCCCTTCGTGAATGAACCGGTCACCGTTGAGCTGATCGACGAGGTGAGGGCGCGATCGGTGGATGCCTCAGAGTTGGAGTAGACGGCGACCTGATAGGTGGTGGTCCCGGGGACGGGGACCTTGAGGGTTGTCGTGTGTCCACCGTTCGCGACGCTGTAATAGACCTTTTTGGCTGCTGGGGCGTAAGCGTAGACAAACGTTTGTGCCGACCTCGCCCCGTTTGCCTTGACCGAGAACTTCAAGGTGCCTTTCCCGCGCACCTTGAGTTTGACTTGCATTCCCGATTCGGCGCTGGCAGACAGACCGCAGCTGGTCGCGGACTTGCCCAGCAGCGGGTCGATGGCGACCCTGGCTGACTGAGTGGAGGCTAACCGCACGAACGACTTGTTCTTGACCACCACCTTGGACTTGTAGGTGCCGGCCTGGGTGAGGTTGACGAGGTCGTCGGGCGTCGCTCCGGTGTAGGTTGACTGCCGTGTGCCGGTGACTTTCTTCGACTTGTTGGCCAGGAACTGCTTGAATCCGGGCTCGGCGCCCGAACCGGTGGTGTATGTGCAGGTGCCAGCTACGCTCTCGTAGAAGAAAACTCCGAGTTCGCCGATCGGAGTGGCAGCGTAGGACGGGGTCGGGGCGGCCAACACAGAGCCAGCCACCACCGCCGAGCAGGCGGCAGCGATCAGGGATCTTTTCATGGGACCTCCGTGGGTTCGGTCGTCAACCTAGTTGTAGGAGGCCAGAACGTTGTTGACGCGTGACGGCGTCGCCGATGCTGGCGGCTGTCCGTGGTGTGCGCCGTGGGGCCGGTGGTAGTTGTAGTGCTGGTTCCAGGCTTCGAGCGCGGCGGCCCGCTCGGTCTCTGAGCGCCAGGCGCGGGCGTAGAGGAACTCTTCGGCGAGGATCCGGTTGTATCGCTCGATCTTCCCGTTGTGGCGGGGCGTGTAGGGCGCGATCCTCTGGTGTCGGCTCTCGCCCATCGCGTCGGCAAATGCATGCGCGCGGTAGCACGAGCCGTTGTCGGTGACGATCCGCTCGATCTGACTGATGCCGTGAGCGTCGAACCATGCTCGTGCTCGGTCGAGGAACGCGATGGCGGTCGCGGCCTTCTCGTCCGGCAGCGCCTCGGTGTAGGCAAGTCGGGAGTATCCGTCGATCGCCGAATGGAGGTAGACGTAGCCGGTCTTCGTGCCGCGTTTCTTCGCCCGAGCCACGGCTTTGTCCTCGGCGCTGCCCTTGCCGTGCAGGCGCCAACCGCCTCCGTCAGGGATGCGACCGGTCTTCTTCACGTCGATGTGGACCATGTGGCCTGGCCGCTCGGCGACGATCTTCTGCGGCTCCCGGTTCGTGTCGCCGTTCGGGTCGATGAACTTCCGGCGGTTCAGGCCGAGCTGTGCGAGCAATCGAGTGATCGTGCGGCGGCTGACCGGAGTTCCTTCCTGAAAGAGCTCGAACGCGATGCGCGAGGCCGACCACTTGTGCTCGCGCCGCATCGCCTCGATCCGCCTCACGAGCCGCCCCGGCGTAGCTGTCGGTTGGCCTGCCGGCGCGGAAGAGTGATCAACGAGGCCCAGTTCGCCGAACTTTCGGTGTCGGTTCACCCATTTCGACGCGGTGGTGCGGGAGACACCCATCTCCGCGGCCACGTGCGCGATCGGACGAGTCCTGCAGCGCTCGATCAGGCGCCTTCGGCCCTCGAAAGTAAGCGGGGCGTTCCTGTGGGATCTCATCCGCGTGCGGGAGCGACGGAAAACTCTGACGACGGCAAGTTCGTCGCGGTGATCGCTGAGGTGAGTTGCCAGAGCCGCTCCGCACTCGACTCGTCGAGCGCGTAGGGCTTGACGCCCCCTTCGTCCATCGTGCCGCCGCGGTCCGCCACGGAAGCGATGTCGCAATCTTCGAGATAGAGGCCGCCGCGTCCTTCAAGGAGGGGCGAAGTAGCGGCCCATATTCCCGTTGCAGCGCCCTGGCTCGGGGTCTTGAAGTCGGCACCGATGACGTTGCCGGCTGCATCGATCCAGCCAAGCTCGACCTGTTCCGAAGCAGGGACTTCCCGCTGCAGCCCGGTGATGATCTTGCCGGGATGCAGCGCGAACGCTCGTACCCCGTAATTGCTACCGAGACGATCGAGCTGGAGCGCGAAGAGCACGTTAGCGGTCTTGGACTGTCCATACGCGGCCCACTTGTTGTAGCCGCTGAGGAAGTGCGGGTCATCCCATCGAATGTCTGACGCGTGATGCCCCGCGGATGAATAGATAACAACGCGCGCTCCGGCGCGAACCATCAGTGGGAACAGCCGCACTGTGAGTGCGAAGTGACCAAAGTGGTTGACGCTGAGTTGGAGGTCCCATCCCGGCCCCACTGGGCGTTGCGGGGTCGCCATGACTCCCGCAGCGGCGATCACCATGTCGATCCGGTCGGCCGCATCGCTGATCTTCTCTGCGGCGCGAGCGACGGTGTCAAGGTCGGAGAGATCCACACCGTCGACGACGGTGACGCCATCAATACCCGCCAGGTTCTCTCGCGCGGTCGATGCTCTCCGGGCCGGCACGATGACTCGAGCGCCGGCGCGTACGAGGGCTCGGGTGGTCTCCAAACCGAGTCCGGAGTATCCGCCCGTCACCAGCGCGATCTGGCCGGTGAGGTCGCGGCCGGCCAGAACTTCGGTCGCCGTCGTCGAGGCGGTGAATCCAGATCCGAGAGGACGTTGTTCGTTGACTTTCATGCCGTCGACGCTACGACCTAGAGTGTCCTCTAGGTCAAGTGAGATGGGGTGCTGATGGTCGCCGACGCGCCGACGACGATCTCGATCGGCGAAGTTGCGGCAGCAGTCGGGATGAGCGTCCATGCACTGCGGTTCTACGAACGCCAGGGTCTGCTCGTCGGCCCCATCGAACGCACCACGGGCGGACGTCGGCGCTACACACGCGTCGACGTCGACTGGCTCCGCATCTGCACCAGGCTCCGAGAATCCGGAATGCCGCTCGCACAACTGCAGCGATTCGCCGCGCTGGTACGGCAGGGGCCCGGCAATGAGCCCGAACGCCTCGCACTGCTCGACGCGCATCGAGCCCGCGTCGACCAGCAGATCCAAGCGCTTGAGCAGGCCAAAGAGATCATCGAGTGGAAGACCGATATCTACCGCCAGCACGTTCAGGACGGAGATGCGGCAGGCCTATGGGATCCGACCAGCAGCACCGGTTGATAAGGACGGGACCGGCTGTCAACAACCTCATGGCCAGCAACACCTAGTGGATCGAGACCCGGGTCGCCAGCGTTCGGCTCAAACCGTTGATGAACGTTCAGGTCAGGCGAGGGCAACCGTCAGCGCCAGCACCATCTGTGGGTCGTCGAGACCGTCGCCGAACAGTTCGCGCAGTTGCTGCATCCGGTAACGCACGGTCTGCGGGTGCACGAACAACTCCGCTGCGACCTCCTCGCGACGGCCTTGGTGCAACAGCCACGACCGGAGGGTCTCGGCGAGTTTGTCGGCGGTGGCGGGTCGAAGGTTCGCCAGCGGCGCGAGGACACTGGAACGCAGGTCGGCCAAGGCGTCGGTGTCGGCCCCCAACACCATCTCGACCAGATGCTCATCGGTGTCGCGCAGCCCGGACGCATACCCTCGCAGCGCTCGAACGTAGGACAACCGCGCCTCGCGCCACGGCTTGGCCGGACCGACCACGACGC
Organism: Nocardioides sp.; assembly: GCA_051306135.1. Classification (GTDB taxonomy): domain Bacteria; phylum Actinomycetota; class Actinomycetes; order Propionibacteriales; family Nocardioidaceae; genus Nocardioides. The sequence continues at coordinate 19,420 of JBPPMQ010000134.1, forward strand.
GGCGCTCCCGCAGCCCGCTCAGCAGGGCTGCCCGGCGTCGACCGTGCACATCGGGAACCAGCAGCACTATGGTGCCCTCCAGTTCTCCGAGGTCTGGCAGCACGAGGGTCGAGGCAGGCGCCGCCGCTTCGACCGACCAGGACAGCTCAGCAGGGGCCAACACCGCCGTCAGCGAGATCGGAACGGGCCACTCCGCCTGCGCCACCGCCTCGTCGACGATCTCGGCTGAGGCGCCGGTGACCAGGTGCCGTGCGAGTCGCTCCAGCAGCCGAGACCGAACTCGGCCGGTCGTATTGGTCTCGTCGCGATGCCCGGCCGCCGAGGAGGCCGACAGTTCGTCGATGTAGGAGAACACCAGGCCGGCGTACTCGGCGACGCCAGCGGGAGAAACTCCGGTCTGGACCGCCACCCGGCCCAGTTCGGCCCAGGCGACCTTGGCTCCGATCCGGTAGGCGGCCAGTAGCGCCTCAGGGGTCCGTCCTGAGCGCGCTTCGCCGCGTCCGAGTTCGTAGGCGCCCTCCAGTGCCGGGCGCTTCGGGGTCAGTTCGTCCGGGCTGGAAGCTGCCGCCAGATTCAGGAACCCGGACAGCGCGACCTGCACTGCGTTCCTGATGGTCTGGCCCATAGGCCCGGACAGCGCGTCGGAGTAACTCGGGACGTCGGTGATGATCGCCGCGATAACGTCATTGGAAACCGAACCGAGGACATCCTGCATCGCCTGCAACGCGGCGGGAGACAGGTTGAGCCCGGCTGGCGCCTTGGCTGGTTCTGCCGCCATTTGTCTCCCGCGAACCATAAGAACAGTGCGATTCACGCAATCACGACAGGATATCCGCCGTCAAGTCCATGATCGTGGTAGACATGGCAACGCTGCTCACGGTCGGATCCAACAGAGCCGACAGTGCGGACGCCGACAGCGCAGGTGCCCAGGTGTCCCTGTCCGGTCGGCGTCGCCGACGACTGGTCAAGGTCGCTGAGGCGGCCGTGACTCCGCTGGAGCCCGCCGACATCCTCGATCTCTTCCGTCCGCTGCGCGCCGGCGCCGAGTTGCGCGGCAAGATCACGGCCGTCAAGGCGGAGACAGCCGACGCCGCCACCATCGCGATCCAGCCGGGCAGGGACTGGGCCGGCCACATCCCGGGCCAATACGTCCGCGTCGG
>JBPPMQ010000142.1:0-5499 GCA_051306135.1 Nocardioides sp.
GCCGTCGATGGATATGTTGCCGGTCGACGTTCTGGCTGAGTCGCTGCAGCTGGTGTTCGTCGTCAGTTGTGCCGTGACGGTGCTGCTCATCCTTGCGTCGGCCTTCATGCCGGCCCGAGTCGATGAGCCGAGTCCCCTCGACCCGTGACCGCGCCGGGCCCAGAGGTCGCAGGTTGAAATCCTGCCCTCGCTACGAATTTCAGGGTCGGTTCCCTCTGGGGAACCGACCCTGAGAGTTTTCTAACTTGACTCGGTCATCACAAAGTCAGCGCTTTGTGACGAACGCCTCGGGCGCGCCGCGGCGCAGCTTCGGACCCTGCCGCTGGGGCCAGTTGCGCCGCCGCTACTAGAGCGACATGACCACTTCGCCTATCACCCTTTCCACGGCCGCATCGTCGCCGCGATCAGCAGCGCCCGCACCGAATCGACCCGCACCGTGTACGCCGGCGCCTGGGATCGGTGGGAACGCTGGTGCGACTCCCGCGGCATCGCCGCCCTGCCTAGTGAACCTGCTGCCCGCAGCGACGCCTTCGCCGCCGCCGAGGCCCTGTGAGAGCCGGTCTACCTCAGCGCCGATGCCCAGGAGGGCCCCCGCGCCTTCGCCGAGAAGCGGCGGCCCCGATGGCAGGGACGCTGAGCGGGCAGGGACGCTGAGCGGGCAGGGACGCTGAGCGGCAGACCATCCTTGCCACGTCGACGTCGTTGATCGTCTTCCACATCACCGGCGGCGAGGAGTGTTCGCCGACTGACTCCGGTCACTGGCCGGCGGCCGCCAAGTGGGATCGCAGGGAAGTCAAGTGGGAGCGCAGGAAAGTCCAGGCCAGGGCGGACATGGTGGCCTGCTGCTGATTGTCAGCCGCGCCGCCGTGGCCACCCTCGATGTTCTCGTAGTAGGTCACGTCGTGTCCCTGGTCGAGGAGCGCGGCGGTCATCTTGCGAGCGTGCCCAGGGTGCACCCGATCGTCTTTGGTGGAGGTCGTCATCAGCACCGGCGGGTAGACCCGGTCGGGGTCGATGAGGTGATAGGGCGAGAACGTCTGGATGAACTCCCAGTCCTCGGTGTCGGGGTCGCCGTACTCGGCGATCCAGCTCGCCCCGGCCAGTAGCTTGGTGTAGCGCAACATGTCCAGCAGCGGCACCTGTATGACGACCGCACCGAAGAGCTCGGGATACCGGGTGAGCATGTTGCCGGTCAGCAGACCGCCGTTGGAGCCACCCATGCAGCCCAGGTGCTCGGCGGAGGTGAATCCCCGTGCGACCAGATCGCGGGCCACCGCCGCGAAGTCTTCATAGGCCTTGTGCCGTTGGGCCTTCAGGGCGGCCTGGTGCCAGCCGGGGCCATACTCGCCGCCGCCGCGGATGTTGGCGATCACGTAGACCCCGCCCGGCCAGTCGGCGGTGGGCCGCAGCCAGGTGTTGCCGGCGGTGGCCAGGTAACTCGGCGTCAGCGAGATCTCGAACCCGCCGTAGCCGTAGAGCAGGGTGGGGGCGGTGCCGTCCATGGCCAGGGCTTCGGGGCGCACCAGGAAGTAGGGCACGCGGGTGCCGTCGGCAGAAGTCGCGAAGTGTTGCTCGGCGACCAGCCCGTCGGCGTCGAAGAAGGCCGGGTTGCGTTTGAGCACCTCCGGCTCCGCTCCGAGGGTGGCGATGGCCAGCGTGGTCGGATGCAGGAAGTCGGTCACGGTCATCCAGATCCGGTCGTCGTGGCGACGATCGACCGCGCCGACCCCGACGGTGCCGATGGCCGGCGCTCCGACCAGCGGCTCGCTGGCCCACGGGCCCGTGGCGGCCGGCGTGAGCACTCGGACGCGGGTCTTGACGTCGTCGAGCACGGAGACCAGCAGGTGATTCTTCGTCCAGGAATAGCCGGCCAGCGAGGTGGTTGGGGTCGGTTCGAACAGGGAGATGAAGTCGCGGCCTCCATCGGTGAAGGTGTCGAAGTTCGTGGCCAGCAGCGAGCCTGCGGGGTGGCCGGCGTACTCCTCGCGCAGTTCCAGCAGCAGCCAGTCACCGTGCACCGACTTCTCCGCCGAGTTCGGGGCGTCGATCTTGGTCAGACTGTGGTCGCCGGCCAGGAGGTAGACCTCCTCGTTGTAGAAGGCGAGCGACCGGCTGACGAAACAGCGGCCCGTCTCGTCGTCGTGGCCGGCCGCGATGTACATGTCGGTGTCCAGGCCCTCGTAGACAGTCTCGGCCTCGGCGAGCGGGGTGCCGCGGCGCCAGATCGCCACGGTGCGCGGATAACCCGAGGAGGTCATCGTGCCGGGGCCACGGTCGGTGTAGACGAAGACCCGGTCGCGGTCGATCCAGCCGAGGCCGCCCTTGGACTCGGGCCGCACGAAGCCGCCGTCCGCAGGGTCGACGAAGCTCATCGTGGTCAGGTCGAACTCGCGGTCGACGTCGGAGTCCGAGCCGCCCGGGGACAGCGAGATGAGCACCCGGTCCAGGTCGGGGCGCAGCACCGACGCGCCATGCCACACCCAGGCGGCGTCCTCGGCCTCGTTGAGAGCGTCGAGGTCGAGCACCGTCTCCCAGTCGGGCTTGTCGGTGCGGTAGGACTCCAAGGTGGTACGCCGCCAGATACCGCGGGGATGTTCGGCGTCGCGCCAGAAGTTGTAGAACAACTCCCCGATCTGAGAGACCCCGGGGATCCGGTCGTCGGAGTCGAGCACGGCGAGGATCTCGGTGCGCAGCGGCTCGAATTCGGCCGGCAGGGCCTCCAGGGTGGCGGCGTTGCGGGCACGAACCCAATCCAAGGCTTTCTCGCCGGTGACGTCTTCGAGCCAGATGTAGGGGTCAACCGATTCCATGGGCACAGTCAAGCACCGAAGGGCAACCTTGCTTGTCGCTCGGGCCTCGCTAGACGAGACTTGCTTCCGTGTCCCAGACGATGCCCAAAGCTGACGAGCAGGTTTCCTCCAAACTCAACTGGTTGCGCGCCGGGGTTTTAGGTGCCAACGATGGGATCGTGTCGGTGGCCGGACTGGTGATGGGTGTCGCCGGCGCGACCTCGGACAGGGGCGCCATCCTGACCGCCGGGATGGCCGGTTTGGTCTCCGGCGCGTTGTCGATGGGTGCAGGCGAATATGTGTCGGTGTCCACCCAACGTGACGCCGAGATGTCGCTGATCGAGGTGGAGCGCCGCCAACTCGCCGAGATGCCGGAGGAGGAACTCGAGCAGCTTGAGGGGTTCTTGGCGAACGCCGGTATGTCACCAGAGGTTGCTGCCATGGCTGCCAGGGAACTGACTGAACGCGACGCGCTGCGGGCGCACACCCAACTGGAGTACGGCATCAATATCCACGAGGTCACCAACCCGTGGGTGGCTGCGGGCGCCTCGATCCTGTCGTTCACCCTCGGTGCACTGTTGCCGGTGCTGACCATTCTGCTGCCGGAGGCGATCCGGATCTGGGTGACGGTGGGTGCGGTCGTGGTGGCGCTGCTGGTCACCGGGGTCGTGTCGGCCAGGCTGGGCTACGCCAACCCCCGCCGCGCCGCGATCCGCAACGTCTGTGGCGGAGTGTTCGCGATGGTGGTGACCTACGGGGTTGGTCTGCTGCTCGGCACCACAGTCGTGTGAGCCGGTTCGGCGAGGTGACTGGTGCGGGAGCGCCGACTGGCGGTCAGGGTTACTCGGCCAGGCCGTAGAGCCGGTCGCCGGCGTCGCCGAGCCCGGGCACGATGTAGCCCTTCTCGTTGAGTTTCTCATCCATCGCCGCGGTCACCACGGTGATCGGTACGTCGACGTCGACCAGTTCCTTCTCCAGGCGAGCGACTCCCTCGGGCGCCGAGAGCAAGGTGACACAGGTGATGTCGTTGGCGCCGCGGTCGACCAGGAACGTGATGGCTGCGGCCAGAGTGCCGCCGGTGGCCAGCATCGGGTCGAGCACATAGCACTGGCGTCCGGACAGGTCTTCGGGCAGCCGCTCGGCATACGTGGTCGCCTCGAGGGTTTCCTCGTTGCGCATCATGCCGAGGAAGCCGACCTCGGCGGTGGGCAGCAGTCGCATCATGCCGTCGAGCATGCCTAGACCGGCCCGCAGGATCGGCACTACCAGGGGCCGCGGTGTGGACAGCCGAGTGCCTTGGGTCGGGGCGACCGGGGTGAGGATGTCGACGGTCTCGACCCGGACCTCGCGGGTGGCCTCATAGGCCAGCAGGGTGACCAGTTCGTCGGTGAGCGCGCGGAACGTCGGGGAGTCGGTGGAGATGTCGCGGAGGGTGGTCAACTTGTGGGCGACCAGCGGGTGGTCGACGACGTGGGTGCGCATGGCCCAACCCTAGGGGCTGGAGGTCTCGGCCCGACACCGTCGCAGCGAAATCCTGGTCCCTCTCCGCGCACGCTGGTCTTCGACCGATCCGATTGGCGCGGCAAAATGGTTGGCGTGGTGCCGATTCCATGCCACCGTAGGGACCATGTCAGACGCCGACAGCATCGATTTCGCCCTGGCTGCGTTCCGTGAGGAGGGCGCTTGGACCGTGCAGGAGTTGGCCCATGACTTGGTGGTCGACGTGGAGACCCTGGCCCATGCGCTGCGCCGGTTTCCTGGCGATCACGGGGCGGTCGGCATTATCAGCGTCGATGAGGACTTCTTCGTGCTGGCCCGCGTCGCCGGGGCCACCACCCGGGTGCTGCTTTCGGATGTGACGGCCGGTGACGAGTGGGAGTTGGCTGCCTCGGTGCTGGACTTCCTCAACTTGCCGGACCCCGACGACGAGGACGACTCGGAGCCGGCCGGCGATCTGGGGTTGCTCTCCGACCTGGGTTTGAGCGCGATGGACCTAGGGATCCTGCTCGACGACCTGGATGCCTACCCCGACGAGCTCTGCTCTGAGATCGCCCGCAAGCTCGGCTTCGGGCAGCTCTTCGACGACGCTGCCGGCCTCACTTCAGCCTGAATCTGCCGCGCGTGTATGACGACCTGATGCGTCTTGCTCTGGGCGAGGCCCGGCTCGCCCTGGGGACGGACGACGTCCCCATCGGGGCGGTGGTGCTCTCGCCCGAGGGCGAGGTGATCGGCCGCGGGCACAACGTGCGGGAGGCCTTCGGCGACCCGACCGGGCATGCCGAGGTGGTGGCTATCCGTCAGGCCGCGGCAGCGTTGGGGCAGTGGCGGCTCTCGGGCTGCACCCTGGTGGTCACCGTGGAGCCCTGCACGATGTGCGCAGGAGCGATCGTGTTGTCGCGCGTCGATCGGCTGGTGTTCGGGGCTTTCGACGTCAAGGCAGGTGCGGTCGGTTCGCTGTGGGACGTGGTGCGTGACCGCCGCCTCAACCACCGGCCCGAGGTCGTTGCAGGAGTCCTCGCCGAGGAGTCGACCGCCCTGCTGGACGAGTTCTTTGTCACCCGTCGGTGACCGTCCCGGTCACGATTTCTTTCGGTTCCGGCCACTCGGGTAATCTCTGGCGCGGTGGCGTGTCCGAGCGGCCGAAGGTGCATCACTCGAAATGATGTGTGGGGTCAAACCCACCGTGGGTTCAAATCCCACCGCCACCGCC
>JBPPMQ010000150.1:0-3329 GCA_051306135.1 Nocardioides sp.
CCGTTCAGGTTGGCGCCACCCACCGTTCGCCCGGCGGAGGCGGGGCACCCCTACCGTGGCTAACGTGTCCGACCCCGATGACCAGCTGCTGCGTGTCTACCGCGAGGTCGACGAGCTCAGGGAACGTGTGGCCGCAGCCTCGACAGACGTTCGACTCGACTCCGTGCACCCGTCCAACCGGAAGAGCGCCGAGAACCTGTTGAGCTACGTCGCGCTGCGCCAGCAGGACGTACGCCAACTGCAGGTCGTGCTCGCGCAGTACGGTCTGTCCTCCCTGGGGCGCGCGGAGGCCCACGTGCGGGCCGTGACTGAGGCGGTCCACTACGCGGTGGCAGTGTTGGCCGGCGTCCACCCCCGCACCGACAGACCCGAACCGGTCGACTTCTCCTCCGGGGCCGGACAGCTGGACGGCCAGGCCAACGCGTTGCTCGGCGAGCCCCACGGTGGACGACGGACCCGCATCATGGTGACCCTGCCGAGCGAGGCGGCCGCCGACCCTGCGATCACCGAGGGCATCATCAGCGCGGGAGCCGAGCTGGTGCGGATCAACACCGCTCACGACGGACCCGACGACTGGCGCGCCATGGTGCGTCACGTTCGGTGCGCCGAGGTGATTGCCGGACGGTCGGTCAAGGTCGTCATGGACCTTGCCGGTCCCAAGATCCGCACCGGCCCGATCGCGACCGCCCCCGGCGTGCTTCACCTGCGCCCCGAGCGCGACGACCTGGGCCGCGTGGTCACCCCCGTCGCTGTGTGGCTGACCACGGCGGCGGGGAGCGCCCGCCCCGGCGCCGTGAGCGTCCCGGTCAAGGACCCCGCGTGGCTCGCACGCCGGGCGGCCGGAGACTGCATCGCCTTCCGCGACACCCGCGGCTCCCGGCGCAAGATGCGGGTCGTGTCCATCGACGAGCAGGGCGTGCTGGCCGAACTGTCGAACACGGCCTATCTGATCGAGGACCTCACCCTGTCCGTCGCGGGCGATGTCGCGGCAGTCGGGCCCATCCCGCCACGGGACCGCAAGATCCCGCTGATCGTCGGGGATGACCTGATCCTCGTCCGAGACCTCGAACCGGTCGACCCCACCTCGAGGCCACCGCGCATCGGCTGCACGCTGTCGGTGTTGTTCGACGATGTGCGCATGGGCGACCGGATCTTCTTCGACGACGGGAAGATCGGCGGACTCATCGAGTCGTGTTCGCCCACCGAGATCCGTGTGCAGATCACCGACACCGCACCCGGCGGCGCTCGCCTCGGCCCCGCCAAGGGGATCAACCTGCCGGACACCACGCTCGGCCTCCCCGCACTCAGCTCTGACGACCTGGCGCACCTGCCGACGGTGGTGGAGCTCGCCGATGCGGTGAGCCAGTCGTTCGTGCGGACCGCCGAGGACGTGGCCGAGTTGCAGGCAGCGCTTACGGCGCTGGGTCGACCCGACCTCGGACTGATCCTCAAGGTCGAGACCGTCGCCGGCTTCGAGAATCTGCCAGAGATCCTGCTCGCCGCGCTGCGTTCCCCCCACGTCGGGGTGATGATCGCCCGGGGCGACCTGGCGGTCGAAGCAGGCTACGCGCGTCTGGCTGAGGTCCAGGAGGAGATCCTGTGGCTCTGCGAGGCCGCCCACGTACCCGTCGTCTGGGCCACCCAGGTCCTCGACGGCCTCGCTCGCACCGGACGTCCGTCCCGCGCCGAGGTCACCGACGCAGCCATGTCCGGCCGCGCCGAATGCGTGATGCTCAACAAGGGGCCCTACGTCGTCGACGCGGTCCACTTCCTCGACGACGTGCTGACCCGCATGGGCGAGCATCAGCGCAAGAAGAGCTCGCTGCTGAGGCGGCTGCGGGCGTGGGGTGACGGCGCTCCGGCTTCGGGACCGCTGGGATACTCGTCGCCGGTCTGAGGTGCTTCAGGAGGCGTGGCTGATCTGCCGGTTCCTCGGTGCACGGCTCGCGCCCACGATGGACCTGGGTCAACTCCTCAGACGTTGTGTGACATCTGGCGGGCGACCCACCGGAAGCGACAGGAGACGGCCCGCACCAATGCGGCGCAGACGGACGTCGACGCTTTTCTCGGTCCTCCAAAGATTTCGAAGTGAGCCCATATCGAGCCTCAACGCCGGCCCGTACGAAGCGACGCCGGGGACACGAGTTCCGAGTTCGAGGTCATGACCGCGCGGCGACTCGGCTAGCAACGACAAATTCATCCGCTCCGGGGGACGCTCTTGGACTTTGCGACCGCTAAGGACCTGATGGCCAGCCTGTGGGCATCAGCACATGCAGGTGCCAGCCCGCGTCCGTTCGGTGAAGCAGTCGGGGCACGGGTCAAGGACACCGCCCTCGGGCTCACGGACCGCTCCGTAGTACGCAAAGCACTCGTTCTGGCGATCGACCTTCTCCTTGTCGGTGTGCTCGCGCCAATAGTCGGCTGGCAATCCCGTGGAGGCGCGGACGATCAGAGTCCACAGAGGGGGAAGGCCCTGAGTGATGCAGAGCGCTGCGATCGGGTTGAGCGTCCCGCCGTTCACTCGGCGCTTGTTGCCATGCCCCAGGAACTCGACGTACTCGGTGAAGGTGATCGTCTGTCCGAGGCGGGCTCTGCGGATCAGCTCGGGAAGCGCTTGCTTGGCGTCCGAAACGAGATGCGGGAAGAGCGGGTTGTCGAGGTCGAACTCCCTGAAGTAGTTCACCCGTAGGTCAGGATCGCTCTCAAGCGCCCGCGCCAGGTCGGCAGGCGGGTTGTCGATCAAGTCTTGTACGAATGCCTTGACGCTCTCATTCATGGAAGGTCCCTTCGGGGCGAAAATGAGAACCGCTTCGGTGTGACGCGGTCGCTTCGACATCCTGACGCAGGCAGCCGACACTTCTGCGGCTTCGGTCGCCTACCTCCCAGGCATTATCGCTTCCGCAGAAACTGCAGCCGTCGGGACCGACTTCGGAGTGTCGATGCTCGGGCGACCTCCGCCCCCAATCGTCGTCGCACCTTTGACCCGTCGGCGCACTTTGACCCACGGCCTGATCATCGCCGCGCCCGGCCTTGTCGTATCGCTTCGGTGACGCTCGTGAACTTCTTCTGGAACGTCGGCCAGCAGGTCTGAGGGAGATCGGCATGGGTGTCTGCGACGTGCCGCTGATCCACGAGGTCTGCAACGCGGCCGGCGCGGCAACGGTCGGTCATCGCCGCGCCGTTTTCAGCACACGGCCGACTCACAGGTGCTCGGGAAGCCGCACCCGCCGCTGTAGCCTGGGACTCAGCGGACGAGCAGTTCGAGGCATTGTGCCGAAGGGGGACAGGTAGTCGTGACACTCATCGTCCCGACCGACGACGGCCGCAGC
>JBPPMQ010000070.1:0-19344 GCA_051306135.1 Nocardioides sp.
AGCGCCGCCATCGTGCGTGGCGTGCGCAACGACGCTACAGCGCCGGCATGGCGAAGTTGAAGCAACTGGATGGTCCACTCCACGTCGGCCAGACCGCCACGTCCGAGTTTGAGGTGGGTCGCGGGCGAAGCCCCTTTGGGCAAGCGCTCGGTGTCGACCCGCCCTTTGATTCGCCGGATCTCGCGGACCTCATCCTCGCTCAAGCCGTCGAGCGGGTAGCGGACCGCGTCAGCCATGACGGTGAACTTCTCGCGAACCGTCAGGTCGCCGACCACGGCATCGGCGCGCAACAGCGCCTGCCGTTCCCAGATGGCCGCGTCGCTGCGGTAGTAGTGCCCATAAGCACCCAGAGAACGCACCAGCGGACCCTTACGCCCGTCTGGGCGAAGGTCGGCGTCGATGACCAGCGCCGGGTCGGGTCCGGCCACGCCGAGCACGCTGCGCAGGTCCTGGGCGACCGCGGTGGCGAAGGCGGCCGCATCGCTGGGATCTGCCCCGTCGACCGGGTCCTGGACGAACAGCACGTCGGCGTCGGACGAGTAGGACAGTTCGAAGCCGCCGTATCGACCCATCGCCACCATCGCGATCCTGGCGGGTGGGTCATCACTGCGCGCACGGATCAGCGCGGCCAAGGTGGCCTCCAGAGTCGCGTCGGTGATCCGGGACAGTCCGCGACCGACCTCCTCGACGTCGATCGGACCTGCGACATCGGCGGCCGCGATCCGGAACAGCTCACGTCGCCGCACCGCGCGAATGCCCTTCACCGCGGAGTCCAACGATGTTCGGCGCTCCACCACCGACAGCATCTCCTGGCTGATCGACTCCGCTTCGCGCGGAACCAAATCGCCACTGAGTAGCCGAACGCCGTCGGGTTCCCGCTCCAACAGTGAGGTCACATAGCGCGACGTCGACAGAATCCGGGCCAGCCGCTCGGCCACCAGACCCTCGTCGCGCAGTGTGCGCAGATACCACGGGGTGGACCCCAAGGACTCGCTGATCCTGCGGAATCCGAACAGGCCGGCGTCGGGGTCCGGGCCCTCGGCGAACCATTGCAGCATGACTGGCAGCAGGGTCCGCTGGATCGCGGCCGTTCGGGACACTCCCGCGGTCAACGCGGCCAGATGACGCAGCGCGGCCGCCGGATCGATGAATCCCAGCGCCTGCAAGCGATCCAGCGCGGCGCGGGAACTCAGGACGGCCTCGTCGTCGCCCAGTCGGGCCACAGCTGAGAGCAGTGGCCGGTAGAAGAGCTTCTGGTGGAGTCGGCGTACTTCCCGTTTGTGGCGCTGCCACTGGCGGGTCAGGGTGGTCGCGGGCTCGCGGAAGTAACCCATCGCTCGCCCGAGCCGGCGCAACGACACCTCGTCGTCAGGCACCAGATGAGTGCGGCGCAACTGCCGCAACTGCATCCGGTGCTCCAGACTGCGCAAGAACGAGTATGCCTCCAGCAACGCCTCGGCATCCTCCAGCCCGACGTAACCGCCGTCGGCGAGGTCACGCAAGGCCCGTAGTGTGGTGGAGGCTCTCAGCGACTCGTCGGTGCGACCATGGACCAGTTGCAGCAACTGGACCGCGAACTCCACGTCACGCAAGCCGCCGGCCCCCAACTTGAGTTCCCGGTCAGCCCGATCGGCCGGGATATGGGACTCCACCCGTCGACGCATCGCCTGGGTGTCGGCGACGAAGCCGTCACGGGCTGAGGCCGACCACACCAACGGAGCGGTCATCTCGACGTACTCCTGACCGAGGTCGAGGTCACCGGCCGCCGGGCGCGCCTTGAGCAAGGCCTGGAACTCCCAGGTGCTGGCCCATCGCCCGTAGTAGCCCTCGTGACCAGCCAGGGTGCGTGACAAGGCGCCGGCTTTGCCCTCTGGGCGCAACGCTGCGTCGACCTCCCAGATCGACCCCTCGCCGGTGTGTTCGGCGCAGACCCGCATCATCCCGGCAGCCAGCTGAGTGGCCACCCGCAGTGCAATCTCGGCGTCGTCCTGGTGGACTGGGGCGTGTACGAAGATGACGTCGACGTCGGAGACATAGTTGAGTTCGCGGCCCCCGCATTTGCCCATTGCGATGACGGCCAAGCGCACCCGGTCACTGTCGGGGACCTGGGCGCGCGCTATCGCCAGCGCGGCGTCCAAGACTCCGGTGGCCAGATCGGCCAACTCCGAGGCGACGTCCTGCATGGGCGTCTCGTGGGCGAGGTCGCGCGCGGCGAGTCGTAGCAGGTGTCGACGGTATTCGATCCGCAGAGCCAACGCAGCCTCTGGAACCGTCGCGGTCGCACCGGGGTCGGTCGGATCCGCCCCGACTGCCTCCATCAGGCAGTTGCGCAGGTGCGCCCGAGTGGGCCGCACCGAGCCCAGCAGCGGGTCGGCCAGCTCACGCCACTGCTCGGGATGACGGCACAGGTGTGCGCCCAAGGCTTCACTGGCACCGAGAACCGCCAACAGCCGCATCGTGGTGCCCTCGTCGTCGGTGAGGGTCTGGATCAACTCGGTGGGGTCCTCGCAGGCCTGGATCAGATCGACCAGCGAGCCCAACGCCAGGTCGGGGTCGGCAGCGCGGCCGAGCATCCACACCACCGGGTCGGCAGCCGCCCCCAAGCCGAGCAATCGCTCACCGGCAAGGTCGACGTCGACGAAGCCCATCCGGAGCAGTTGCCCCTTCAGACTCGATTCACGGATCACCGCGACGCCTCCTTGCGTACCCTCCGAGCCTATCGAAGGCGGCGAGGATGCCTCACCGTGCGGCCGACGAGAGCCGCTCGTGGGTGCTCGCGGAGGCGACCAGTGCTGCGAACTGGGCCGCCAGCATCTGCCACGGAGCGCTGTCGGTGGACAAATCCTCGCGGGCCAGGCCGCATTCCAGCACGGTCGCGGTCTCGGCCGCTGCCCACAGATCGATCAGGTCCTCGCTCACCTCGGGGTGGAACTGCACGCCCCACACCGTCGGAGCGAACCTCACCACCTCCGGAACGCCGCAACTGGAAGCCAGCACTACAGCTCCGGGGGGCAGCTCGCTGATCACGTCCTGGTTCCAGTGATAGGCCGCCGCGTCGGGGCGCTCAGCCAGCAACGGCGCGAACAGTGGGTCCTCGTCGCAGGACCAGACCGGCAGCCGGTCCCCCAGCACCCAACCCGACGGGTTGCGGCCGACCCGCCCCCCGAACGCCAGTGCCGCGAGTTGGTGGCCCAGACAGATCCCGAGGGCCGGCACAGCGTCGGCCGCGGCGTCACGGAACCGTTGCCGGGCCACTGGCAGCCACCGGTGCTCTCGGTCGGCGTCGGCGTCCATCGGGCCACCGAGAACCAGCAGCCCGGCGTAACCGTCGATGCTGGGAATGTCGGCGTGCCACGCCTCGATCACGTCGAGGTCGACCCCGGTATCGGCCAGCCAACCGGCAAACCTCGCCGGCGGGCAGGTCGGGTCATGCTGGATGACCAGGATCCGGGAGCTCACAGCACCGGAGGTCACCAAACCGGAAGCATCGCGTCACGCTCGTAGGCGCTGACCTGGCCGCGGTAGTCGGCCCATTCGGCCCGCTTGTTGCGCAGCACGAAGTCGAAGACGTGCTCGCCGAGGGTCTCGGCCAACAGTTCGGAGTCCTCAGCGACCGAGATCGCCTCGGCAAGGCTGGTCGGCAGCCGGTCGATGCCCAGGCTGGCCCGCTCACGGTCCGACAGGGTCCAGACATCGTCCTCGGCCTCGCGGGGCAACTCATAGCCCTCATCGATGCCCTTGAGCCCGGCGGCGAGGACCACGGCATAGGACAGATACGGATTGCAGGCCGAGTCCAGGGAACGCAGTTCGATCCTGGTGGACTGGCCCTTGTTGGGCTTATACATCGGCACCCGCACCATCGCGGAGCGATTGTTGTGTCCCCAGCAGATGTACGACGGGGCTTCGGAGCCGAACATCAGTCGCTTGTAGGAGTTGACCCACTGGTTGGTGATCAAGCTCAGTTCGGCGGCGTGGGTCAGGATCCCGGCGATGAAACTGCGGCCGGTGCACGAGAGCTGATACTCGGCGCCGGCCTCGAAGAACGCGTTCTCGTCGCCCTCGAAGAGACTCACGTGGGTGTGCATGCCGGAGCCTGGGTGCTCGGTGAACGGCTTGGGCATGAAGGTGGCCCAGGCGCCCTGGCTCAACGCCACCTCACGGATGACGGTGCGGAACGTCATGATGTTGTCGGCCGTGGAGAGCGCGTCGGCGTAGCGCAGGTCGATCTCCTGCTGGCCGGGCCCACCCTCGTGGTGGCTGTACTCGACGCTGATCCCCATCGCCTCGAGGTAGGTGATCGCCTCGCGACGGAAGTCGGCACCCATCGACTGCGCGGTGTGGTCGAAGTAACCCGAGGAGTCGACCGGGATCGGCAGTTGACCGGGAACCGGAGAGTCCTTGAACAGGTAGAACTCGATCTCGGGGTGGGTGTAGAAGGTGAAACCGCGTTCGGCGGCCCTGCTCAAGGTGCGCTTGAGCACGTGTCGGGGATCGGCGTAGGAGGGTGCCCCGTCGGGCATGATGATGTCGCAGAACATCCGCGCTGTGGCCGGGCCTTCGTCTCGCCAAGGCAGGATCTGAAACGTGGTCGGATCCGGCAACGCGAGCATGTCGGCCTCGTGGATCCGGGCGAACCCCTCGATCGCCGAGCCGTCGAACCCGATGCCTTCCGCGAAGGCTCCCTCAAGCTCTGCCGGGGCGATCGCGACCGACTTCAGGTAGCCGAGTACATCGGTGAACCACAGCCTTACGAACCGCACGTCGCGCTCCTCGAGTGCGCGCAGCACGAAGTCTTCCTGCTTAGCCATGGCCGAAGCCTAGCCGCGCTGTGTTACACCGACGAACGACGTGGTGAAACGGGCGATGGACGGTTCGAGCCCGCGGGCCGTCAGGTCCCGGCGATGGCCAGCACCGCCATCGAGATCAGGGCGAAACCCCAACTGAGAAAGCTCCCGACGAGGAAGTACTCGGTCACGTCGTCGATCGAGGCTCCCCGGTATCCGTCTCGCCGACTGTCGTCGCGGTGGGATTGGAGTTCGGGGAAACGCAGCAGGCCTTTGGCTGCGATGACGATGCTCGCCGCTGTCAACTGCCCGGCCAGCCCGAGACCGACGATGGCCAGCCGCTCCATGGGGCCGAGGAGCCGACCGCCCTTCAGGGTCTGGCTCGGATCGCGGTGCACGCGGGGGTCGATGGTGTGGGTGGCCGAGAGCACCAGCCTGACGATCACGTTGCCGGTCGACAACTGCGCCAGCAGTATGCCGACCACCAACACCGCCCATTCCGGATCTGTGCGGCCGAGCAGGGCCGATTGGACGGTGCCCAGGTAGTCCCCGAACAGTCCGCCGTCCCCCTGGTCGCTCAGGCCTCCGATGACGGCGGCGGCCGAAGCGAACACACCCCCGTAACACAACGGAAGCCAGGCGACGTCACGGCCGAATCCGATCCGGACCACCGGGCCCCACCCGAACACGGCGGCCGCGATCGCGACCAGCCCGAGGACGCCCACACCGTCGACGCCGCAGAGGAGACCCATCCCGAGCACGCTCGCAGCAGCGAACGATTCGGGCCACCAGCGCACGGCGCGGATCGAGTGACCGAGGTCGGCCACGCCGAGCCCGATCAGCGCCAGTCCCAACCAGATCACCAGGACACCTCCCCGAGCAGACGATCCATATCCACGATTCCGGCCAGCGAGTCGCGGGTGATTCGCTGGGAGACCGCCGAGGCACTGACCTGGAGATCGTCGGCGATCTCTGCCTGACTGCGTCTGGCCAGCATTCCGTTGAGCACCGACACCGAGCGAGAGTCCAGGTCGCGCAGCAACTCATCCATGCCGACCAGAACCGCATTGACCAGGGATTGTTCGGGACCGGCGTAGAGCATTCGGCGGCGGCGTCGAACCGGCATCGCCGCGACCGCCTCGATGGCCTCACGGGCCAACCACCATGCCGATCCGTCCTCGACGCGGGGAGAGGCCGACAGCACTGTCACCGACCCCAACCCGACACCGAAGCGCACATCGACCTCGGGCAGCAGCGCCAGTCGCAGCCTCAGCACGGCCCGCACTGCCTCGGCGACGCTGCGGTAGAGGCCCTGGAACTCGTCACCGACGGTGATCCGGAACGCCGAGACCGGATCAGTGGAGGTGTTGATGAGGTTCAAGGCGTCGATCAGGCGAGCGTGCAGCAATGCTCGGTCGGTTGCGGTCCGCGAACCGACCACATCTCCGATGACACCCACCTGATCCTGGCTCATCTGAAGATGATAGCTTACTTTGCGCCAAATGAAGCCATTGACTTCATATTAGTCGGGGATGTTGTCCAGGTCGGCCAGCCAGGCCGCTCGACTGGCATCGCTCGGCATCCGCCAGTCGCCACGCGGACTCATGGAACCGCCGTTGCTGACTTTCGGGCCGTTGGGCAATGCAGACCGTTTGAACTGGTTGGCGAAGAACCGGGTGAAGAAGACCCGTTCCCAGTCCTTGATGGTGGCTAGGTCGTAGGCGGTCCTGCGGTCGTGCGGATACCCCGCCGGCCAGCCGCCGCTGGCCGCGTCACCCCACGCATGCGAAGCCAGGAACGCGATCGTGGAGGGTCGCCGACCCAATCGAACGGTGTGGAAGAGCGAGAAGTCGTGCAGGGCGTAGGGCCCGATCAGCGACTCGGTGGACTGGATGACCTCGCCGGGCACCAACTCCGGGCTGATCTCCTGGTCGACGATGCGTTGGAGCACCGCAGCAGTGCCCTCGTCGAACTCCTCGGTGCTGATCACCCAGCGGATCAGATGCTGCATCAGCGTCTTGGGCACCCCGGCATTGACGTTGTAGTGGCTCATCTGGTCGCCCACCCCGTAGGTGCACCACCCCAGCGCCAGTTCCGAGAGATCACCGGTGCCGACCACGATCCCGCCGCGCTGGTTGGCGATGCGGAAGAGGTAGTCGGTGCGCAGGCCTGCCTGGACGTTCTCGAAGGTCACGTCGTAGACCGGTGCGCCGTCACCGGCCGGGTGCCCCAAGTCCCGTAGCATCTGGGTGGCGGCCGAGGTGATGTCGAGGACCTCGTAGGTGCAGCCGATGGCCTTCATCAGTTCCATCGCGTTGTGCCGAGTGCCGTCGCTGGTGGCGAACCCGGGCATGGTGAACGCCAGAATGTCGCTGCGGGGACGCCCCAGCCGATCCATCGCCTTAGCAGCGACGATGAGTGCGTGGGTGGAGTCGAGGCCACCGCTGACACCGATCACCAGAGCAGGGCCGCCGATCGACGCGATACGACGCTCCAGACCGGAGACCTGGATGTTGTAGGCCTCATAACAGTCCTGATTCAGCAGCGCCTCGTCGTCGGGGACGAACGGGAACCGGTCGACCTTACGCCGCAACCCGATGTCACCGACCGGTGCGCCGAGTTCGAAATCGACAGTGGAGAACCCCGGATCCAGGGTCCGGCGATTGTCGTCGTGGGTCCCCTGACGCAACCGCTCCGCCCGCAGTCTGCCCAAGTCGACGTCCGCGACGGTGGTCTGCGGACCCTGGGGGAACCGCTGAGACTCCCCCAACAGATCACCAAGCTCATAGATCATCGCCTGGCCGTCCCAGGACAGGTCGGTGGTCGACTCCCCGAACGCCGCGGCGGTGTAGATGAAGGCGGCATTGCACCGCGAGCTCGCGCTCTTGACCAACAACCGGCGGGCATCGGAGCGACCGACGGTGACGGGACTGGCGGACAGGTTCGCCAACACGGTGGCTCCGGCGAGGCTGGCCTGGGCGTGCGGGGGCACCGGCACCCACATGTCCTCGCAGATCTCGACGTGCAGAGTCAGCCCGACCAGATCGGTGGCGCGATAGAGCAGGTCGCTGCCGAAGGGCACACCCTGCTGGCCGGCAAAGCTGATCTCGGTGGACACATCGTCACCGGGCGCAAACCAGCGCCGCTCGTAGAACTCACGATAGGTGGGCAGGTAGGACTTCAGGCTGATCCCCAAAATCGTGCCCCGGTGAATCACCACGGCTGCGTTGTAGACCCGGTTGAGGTGAGCGATGGGGGCCCCGACGACGAGCACGGTGAACAGGTCTGCGCTCGCCGCGACCAGACGAGCCACGGCCGCCTCAACGGCCTCCAGCAGCGTGTCAGCCAGATGCAGGTCGTCGATCGAATAGCCGCTCAGGCACAACTCGGGGAAGACCGCCACCGCGACGTGGTCGGCCGAGCAGGCCCGAGCACGCTCCAACACCGCATCGGCGTTGGTGAGAGGGTCGCCCGGCTCGACCGGAATGGTGCAACCCGCCACCCGGGCGAAGCCGTGGGCGTAGGCGTTGAAGAAGTCCACGGGCCCATCGTTCCACACCGCTGGCGGGTCGTGGCAGGCTCAGGTCGCCCGCGGGTGTGCGGCGGCGAAGACCTCCCGCAAGCCGTCCACAGTGACCAGGGTGTAGATCTGCGTGGTGGTGACCGAGGCGTGACCGAGCAGTTCCTGCACCACCCGCACGTCGGCGCCGCCGTCGAGCAGATGGGTAGCGAACGAGTGGCGCAGAGTGTGCGGGGAGACGTCGGCGCTCACGCCGGCCCGCTCGGCCGCCCGCACCAGGATCGCCCAGGCGCTTTGGCGGGACAGTCGACCGCCGCGGGCGTTGAGAAACATCGCCCCGGTCGGGGTGTTCGAGGTGACCAGTCCCGGCCGCGCTCGGGTCAGGTAGGCCTCGACGGCGGTCCGGGCATACGAACCGACCGGGACGATGCGGTGTTTGCCGCCCTTGCCGCGCAGCAACACCGAGGCGGAGACCGCATCGAAGTCGTCGACATCAAGGCCGACAGCCTCCGAGATCCGGGCGCCGGTGCCATAGAGCATCTCCAGCAGCGCCCTGTCGCGCAGACCCAGCGGCGTCTCCGGCTCACCGACAGCCGACAAGATCGCCTCCACGTCGGAGAGCGGCAACGCCTTCGGCAGTCTCTTCGCCGGCCGCGGCGGTTTGACCGCTGCCGCCGGATTGGAGGATGCCATCGTGTCGATTTCGGCGAAACGGTGGAACCCGCGCACGGCCACCAGGGTGCGTGCGGCGGAGGTGGCGCTCAGGGAGCTCTGGTCAGGACCACCTTCGCGCAGCGCCACCAGGAACCGGCTGATGTGGTCGCTGGTGACCTGGTCCAGATCGGAGATCTGGTGGGCTTCCAGCCACCCCAGATAGCGGCGCAGGTCTCGACGGTAGGAGATCAGGGTGTTGGCAGCTACCCCCCGCTCGACGGACAGGTGATCGAGGTAGACCTGGACGGCACGGACCGGTTCCACCTCAGAGGACGCCTCGCCGACTCATCACGTTGTAGGCCAGCACCGCGGTAACCAGGCCGCCGTCCTGGACCCGGCCGGACACGACGTCGTCGAGCAGTTCGACGAACGGCACCCAGGAGGTCACCAGATCCAGTTCTTCGTGCTCGAGCACGAAGTCGCCGCGACCTACCTGCGACAGCCCGCGGGCCACGAAGAGGTGGAACATCTGCTCCGACATCCCTGGGGTGACGTAGTAGCTGAGCAACGGTGTCCAGTCGGTGGCGGCATACTCGGCCTCTTCACGTAGCTCGCGCACCGCCACCTCCAGCGGCGATTCCCCGGGGTGGTCCAGCACACCGGCGGGCAGCTGCCACAGGTGCCGGGAAACAGCATGGCGATACTGCGACTGCACCAGCACTCGATGCTCGTCATCGATGGCGAACACGACCGCCGCACCGGGGTGCTCGACGACCAGGCGCTCGAATGGTTCACCGCCCTCGGGGCGGGTCACCCGGTCTGCGCGCACCCCGACGACCCAGTCGTCACGATGGATCTGACGAGTGGAGATCACCGGCCAGGATTCGTCGCGGTCGACGAGTTGACTCACTCGGCCCCGACCGCCTCAAGCGAATCGAGACTCGGCTCTTTGTGCAGCCCGGACTCGTCGATGGGAAACCGCTGCTCGCGTTGTCGGGTGATCGCAGCCGCGACCAGCCCGTGGAACAGCGGGTGCGGCCGGGTGGGCCGCGAACGCAACTCGGGGTGCGCCTGGGTGGCGATGTAGTAGGGGTGCACCTCACGCGGCAGTTCGACGAACTCCACCAACTCGTTGTCCGGCGACGTGCCGGAGAAGACCAGACCGGCTTGTTCCAGGCGGTCGCGGTAGGAGTTGTTCACCTCGTAACGGTGACGGTGACGCTCTTCGATGACGTCGGCACCGTAGACCTCGCGGGCGATCGAGCCTTCCTTGAGGCGAGCCGGGTACAGCCCCAATCGCATGGTGCCTCCCAGGTCGCCGGCGCCCTCGACGAACGCCATCTGTTCGGCCATCGTCGCGATCACCGGCTCGGTGGTGTCCGGATCGAACTCGGTGGAGTCCGCCTCGGCCAGACCGAGGACCGACCGGGTGTATTCGATGACCATGCACTGCAGTCCCAGGCACAGCCCGAGGGTCGGTATGCCGTGGGTGCGGGAGTAGGTCAGTGCACCCAACTTGCCTTCCAGACCACGCACACCGAAACCGCCGGGGACGACGACCGCGTCGACGCCGCTGAGGTGGCGTTGTGCGCCGTGAGGGGTGGCGCACTCATCCGACGGGATCCAGGAGATGTTGACCTTCGCCTCGTTGCCGAAGCCACCGGCACGCAGCGCCTCGGCGACCGAGAGATAGGCGTCGGGAAGATCGATGTACTTGCCAACCAGAGCAACCGTGACCTCTTCCTTGGGGTGGTGCACCCGGCGCAGCAGGTCGTCCCACTCGGTCCAGTCGACGTCGCGGAACGGCAACCCCAGGCGACGTACCAGGTAGGCGTCCAGACCCTCGCGGTGCAGCACCTTCGGGATGTCGTAGATGCTCGGCGCGTCGGCGGCGGTGACCACGGCCTCATCGTCGACGTCGCACATCAACGCGATCTTCCGCTTGATGCCCTCCGGCAGTTCACGGTCGGCGCGGCACACGATCGCGTCGGGCTGGATGCCGACCTGTCGCAGCGCCGCGACGGAGTGCTGGGTGGGCTTGGTCTTCAGTTCCTTGCTGGGTCCGATGTAGGGCACCAGTGAGACGTGCACGAAGAAGCAGTTGTCGCGGCCGATGCGTTGACGCACCTGCCTGGCCGCTTCCAGGAACGGCAGCGACTCGATGTCGCCGACGGTGCCGCCGATCTCGGTGATGACCACGTCGACGGACTCGTCGTCCATGGCCAGGATCCGCTCGACGATCTCGTTGGTGATGTGCGGAATCACCTGGACGGTCTCGCCGAGGTAGTCGCCGCGACGCTCCTTGGCGATCACGTTGGAATAGACCTGACCGGTGGTCACGTTGGCGTGGCCCACCAGGTCGGTGTCGAGGAATCGTTCGTAGTGGCCGATGTCCAGATCGGTCTCGGCGCCGTCGTTGGTGACGAACACCTCACCGTGCTGGAACGGGTTCATGGTCCCGGGGTCGACGTTGAGGTAGGGGTCCAACTTCTGCATGGTGACCCGGAGTCCGCGGGAGCGAAGAAGGCGACCCAGGCTGGAAGCCGTGAGCCCTTTCCCGAGGGAGGAGGCGACCCCTCCGGTGACGAACACGTGCTTGGTCAGGGCGTCTGACTTCATGGAACTCCAGCCTACCGCACCGGTGCGGATCCGTCCGATCCGGACGCACCGAAGTCGCCCCCGGATTCGTCGAGTTGAGCGATGACCACCGCGACCGTGGCCTGTTGGCCCGCGGGGGTCTGGTTGCCGTCGAAGGTGGACAGGTTGTCCGCCTCGATTGCCCGGGCGGTCTCGACGGCAGCATCATTGCTGACTCCGCTGACCAGGACGGTCCTGGCGGCGCCCGTCAGCCCCTCCAGCAGGCCGCTGAGGATGTCGGGGTCGACATCGTCGCCGCTGACGACGACCACCGCCGGAGCCCGGTCGACGCGCAGCCCGAGTCCGTCCACGAAACTGGCTGTTGCCAGGCCCTGGCGCAACACCCGGGTCTGCTCATCGACTTCGCCGACGGCAGATCTGCGGGTCGCCGCTGCCCGGCCGAGCAGGTGCCCGATCTGGGCGTAACCCTCCAGGTCGGAGGAGTCGGCAACCTCCTCGGCCAGTTGGTCCCCCAACGAGGTGGCCAACATCTTCTGGGTCGGGTCGGTCAATTGTGCCCCCACGGCGACCGTTGCGGTGAGCGTTCCTCGGGCTTCGGTGACGGCGGACTCGATGCCGTCGACGGTGTCCGGATCGGCACCCGGGAGGGTGACCATCACGACGCCGGAATCCTTCAGGCCGTTGGCGTTGAGCGCCGCGAGTGCCTCCACGGCGAGGTCGGTCGGCAGATCGTCGACCACCGGGGCGGGAGCCGACGCCGCGGGGTCGACTGACACCGGCTCGTCGTCGTCGAGGATGCCGACATCCAACGCGACGCCCGCGGCCACAGCCATCGCCACCAAGGCCAACCGGAGGAGGAATCGGGTGATCATCGCACTTGCTCCCTCACCCAGTTCCACCCGTCGTGGATCCAGCCGTCGGTCCACCACTGTTGACCGACGTCGGTCGTGGCGATCGCCGCGACCACGGCGACGGTCGCCAGCAGCAACGCGAGCAGCACGTGTCGAGGGCGGATCCTGCCGTCGTAGAGTTCGGCGAGCGCGTCGGCGTCGACCAGCCGCTGAGCCGAACTGAGTCGAGCCAGGAAGGTGCCGGTGCTCGCGGCATCGAGGTGGGCACCCAGTCCCACGGGCAGACCGACCCCCGCGATGACCGCGGGTGCCGCGGTGTTGGCCAGCAGCAACGCCACGGCGATCGGATCCAGGCCGGTCTGCAGATGGTGGGCGCGTCCGGCGGGATGGTCGGTGACCCCGAGGACGACCAGATCGCGAACCGACTTCAGTGTCTTGGCACTGGGCACCTGGTCACCGACGACCACGACGTCCGCCTTGAGGCCCCGGCTGCGCAGGGTGTCGGCGGCGAGGCCGACGGCGACGATCACGGGCTTGACCTCGTTGAGGTAACGCTTGATTCGTTTGAGTTGGGCCAGCGTCTGATCGTTGTCGGCGACCACCAGCACCGCGGTGCGTCGCGACAGGCTCGGCAGCAGTGGCAGTCCGTCACCGACCAGGAGGCGGTGCTCGCGGCGGACCACCTCGGCGGTGTCGTAAGCGAACGTCTCCAGGATCGGTGAGCCGGCAGCGACCCCACGATCGGGGGCTGTCGGCGCGATGTCGGACTCGGGCGTGGGGTCGTCAGGGTTGAAGTTCATGACCGCGCCATCCTGCCACCGTGGAGGGCACGATTCGGTCAGGCACGCATACGGCGCGTGGCGACCTGGACCGAGAGGGGCAACCCACCGGACGGGCTCGGGACTGCTCAGGACCGCGCAGCGCGCGCGACCTCGAGCAGTTCACGGGCATGGGCGCGCGCAGTTTCTGATTCAGTCAGTCCGGCCAGCATCCGGGACAGCTCACGTTCGCGACCGGCGTCGTCGAGGACCTCGAGCCCCGAACTGGTGATGGTGCCGTCGCTGGACTTGGAGATGACCACGTGGCTGTCGGCATAGGCCGCGACCTGGGGCAGGTGGGTGACTACCAGGACCTGGGTGTGTCGAGCCAGGGCGGCCAGCCGGCGTCCGACCTCGACTGCGGCTGTTCCGCCGACTCCGGCGTCGACCTCGTCGAAGACCATCGTGGGCACGGAGTGGGTGTCGGCCAGGCTCACCTCGATGGCCAGCATGACCCTGGACAGCTCGCCACCGGAGGCACCCTTGGCCAACGGGCGGGGTGCCGAGCCGGTGTTGGCGGCCAACGCCACAACCACCTCGTCGCGTCCGGTCGGTCCGAGGTCGTCGCGTCCGGTGACGGTGACGCTCACCTCGGCATTCGGCATGGCCAGGGAGGTCAGCTCGCCGGTGACCTGAGCACCGAGCCTGCCGGCCGCCAGGCTACGTGCGGAACTCAAAGCGTCGGCCTGTGCCTGCGCCTCAGCGGTGAGACGGTCGACCTCGGCGCGTAGTTCGGTGATGGTGTCGTCGGTTGCCTCCAGGTCGACCAGTCTGGCGCCGGCCCGTGCCCGCCAGTCGAGCACCTCATCGATGGTCTCGCCATACTTGCGGGTCAGTGCCGTCAGGTCGGCGCGTCGCTGGGAGACCCCGGCCAATCGGGTGGAGTCGACCTCGATACCGGACGCATAGGAGGCGACGTCCGCCGCGAGATCCGAGATCAGATACACGGCTTCGCCGAGGCGGTCGGCCAGTGCGGCCGCCGCTGGGTCGTGCTCGCGGACTGCGGTGAGCAGGGACCGTGCCGCTGAGGCGGCCGCCAACGCGTCTACACCGCCATCGTCACTGGACAGCGCCTCGCGGGCCTGCTCGGCGGCGACGCGCAGGGTGTCGGCGTGGCCGAGGCGCTCTTCCTCGTGGGCCAGCACGACATCCTCGCCGGGCTCGGGTGAGACCGCTTCGATCTCCCCGACGCCGAATCTGAGCAGGTCGGCCTCGCGGGCGCGCTCTCGCACGCTCGCGGTGACCTCGGCCAGTTCTGCCTCGGCTGCCCGGAGCCGAGTGAAGACCTCGCCGTAGTCGATGACGGCCTCGGTCAGCCCCGCGTAACGGTCCAGGGCGTCGAGTTGCGCCCGAGGCTGCAGCAGTCGGTGTTGGTCGGACTGGCCATGCACGGCCACGAGATGGTCACCGACACTGGCCAAGGTCGCGACTGGTGTGGCAGCTCCCCCGAGAAACCCCCGCGAGCGGCCGTCGGCGCTGACCGTGCGGGCGATGAGCACGGTGTCGTCCTCGACGTCCCCACCGGCCTGGTCGACCATGGTGGCCAATGCCGCGTCGGCTCGGACCACTCCTTCGACCCGGGCCTTGCTGGCGCCGGTTCGCACGGCGCCGGCATCCGAGCGAGCGCCGAGCAACAGCCCCAGCGCAGTCACGATCATGGTCTTTCCGGCGCCCGTCTCACCGGTGATCACCGTCAGCCCGGGGCCCAAGGTGAGGGTGGACTGGTCGATCACTCCGAGGGAGGAGATTCTCAGTTCCTCAAGCACCGGCGTCACCGCCTCGGTCCACGCTGTCGCTCCTGAACCGTTCCCCGCGCCAGCCGTCAACCGGAAGATTGAACTTGGCGACGAGGCGGTCGGTGAAGGGTGCCTGGTGCAGTCGGACCAGGCGCACGGGTTTTGCGCCCCGCGACACCTCGATCCGAGCTCCGGGAGGCAGCGGCACCGACCGCCGGCCGTCACACCAGAGCACCCCGCTGCCGTCGTTGCGTTTGATCATCTCCACTGCCAGCACCGAGTCCGGAGAGACCACCAGCGGTCGCGCGAACAGCGCGTGCGCGCTGATGGGGACCATCAGCAGCGCCTCCACCGACGGCCACACCACCGGACCGCCGGCGGAGAAGTTGTAGGCGGTCGATCCGGTCGGGGTGGCGCACACGACGCCGTCGCACCCGAACCGGCTCAGTGGCCG
Source organism: Nocardioides sp. (assembly GCA_051306135.1). Classification (GTDB taxonomy): domain Bacteria; phylum Actinomycetota; class Actinomycetes; order Propionibacteriales; family Nocardioidaceae; genus Nocardioides. The sequence goes on from JBPPMQ010000070.1 coordinate 15,416, forward strand.
TCCGTCGACCTCGATGATCACCTCGATCATGCGTTCGCGGGACGCCTTCTCGACGCTGGCCTCGTTCATGGCGAAGGTCCGGAAGATCTCCGCGTTGTCCTGGACCACCCTCACCTCCAGAGTGAGCCTGTCCTCGGTCTGGTAGCGCCGATGGACGATCGCGTCGATGGTGAACTCGACGGCATCGTGCTCGGCCTCGGCCAGGAAGCCGACGTGGCCGAGGTTGACGCCCAGCACGGGGGTGCCCGACTCGTGGGTCAGTTCGGCGGCCCGCAGAATCGTGCCGTCGCCGCCGATCACCAGCGCGAGTTCGCAGTCCTCCGCGGTCTCGCAGATCTCGATGGGGGGTTCGTAGCTGGCGGCGTCGATGCCCAGTTCCGCGGCCTCCAGCGCCGGCATACGCACCACCAGGCCATGGTCTGCCAACGACTTGGCAGCCGCCAGCGCCACCTCACGGGCCTCGTCGCGGCCGGTGTGGGTCATCATCATCACCCGGCGGGTGCCGGCGACGACAGCGCCGGCGACGCCGGGTACGTCGGCGGGGTCGCTGGGCTGGATCATGGCTCTACTGTCTCATCCGCCGGTGCCGTTCGGGTGCTGAGACGGGCCGCAGTGACGACCGCGTCGTGAAGGTCGGGATCTGACACGACGGCCGCTCCACGCCGCAGCCACAGGAAGAACTCGACGTTTCCGGAAGGACCGGGCAGGCTGCTGGTGGTGACCGCTCGGGCGCCCCACCCCCGCTCGACGGCGGCGTGCGCGATCTTCAGCACCATCTCGGCGCGGATCTCGGGATCGCGAACCACGCCTCCCTTGCCGAGACGGTCCTTGCCGACCTCGAACTGAGGCTTGACCATCAACACCAGATCGCCGTCAGGCCGGGTGACCGAGATCAGAGCGTCCAACACCAACTCCAGAGAGATGAAGCTGAGGTCACCGACGACGACGTCGACCGGGCCGCCGATGAGTTCGAGGGTGAGTTCGCGAACGTTGGTGCGGTCGTGGACCTGCACCCGGGGATCGGTTTGCAGACTCCAGATCAGTTGGCCGTAACCGACGTCGACTGCGACCACCGTCGCGGCTCCGGCGCGCAGACTGACGTCGGTGAATCCGCCAGTGGAGGCACCGGCGTCGAGGATCCGGCGCCCCTGGAGCGAGAGCTCGCCGAAGTCCTCCAGGGCGCCGGCCAGTTTGTGGCCGCCGCGCGAGGCGTAGCCGGGGTCGTCCGGGTTGTCCCGCACCACCACTGCAACGTCGGTGGTGATCTGGGTGGCCGGTTTGGTGGCGACCGCTCCCTGGACGGTGACCCGACCGGCAGCGATGAGTTCGCAAGCGTGCTCCCGAGAACGGGCCAGGCTTCGTCTGACCAACTCCGCATCGAGACGCAGTCGACGTGGGGGCACGGCCGTCAGTCGTCCGCCGGGTCCAGGGCTGCGCGCAGAGTGTCGTGGGCCGCCTCGAAGACAGCCACATGCTCGGCCACTGGTCGCGACCCGATGGCGTCGACGGATGCGACGACGGACGCGACGACCTCGGTGACCCGGGGGTCGGTGGTGGGCTCGCTCATGGAGTGGAGTGTATCTCTGCGACGTCGACCGGCTGCCCGGTTGAGTCGAGCCACGCCCAGGATGCCGTGGCTGCGGCGCGCCACCAGTCGTCTGCTGCTCCGTCACCGCTCAGACGGAGTCGTCCGTCGACGGCCGTCGCTGTCCAGCCTCCACAGGTCGAGGTGCCGTCCGGGGCGACATCTGGCGCCGGATGGGCTTGGTTGAGGCCGTGCAGGTCTCGGCTGATGTGGGTGGGGCGCAGGTCGGGTGGTGCGCTGACCAGTTCGGGCAACCCGGTGACCCCGGTCAGCACCAACAGCGCGTCGAACCCTGCAGCGCGGGCGCCGTCGATGTCGGTGTCGAGGCGGTCGCCGACCATCAGGGGGTGCGTCGCGCCGGTGCGTAACACGGTCTCGTCGAAGAGCGGCCTGGCCGGCTTGCCGGCCACCTGCGCTGTCGCTCCGGTGAAGCGGGAGATCATGTCGACCATCACGCCGTGACCTGGTGCCATGCCGTGCCGGGTGTTGATCGAGAGGTCGGTGTTGGTGGCAGTCCACGCCAAGCCGGCGGCGACCCTGACGGCGGCTTGCATCACCTCGCGCCACGGGACGTCGGGGCCGTAGCCGGTGACCAAGGCGACGGCGTCGTCCTGAACACTCACCGGGGTGAGCCCCGCTTCGGCGACGGTGCTGCGCAACGACTCCGCCCCGAGCACGGCGACACGGGCCCCTTCGGCATGCTGGCTGCGCAACAGCCGGGCTGCCGCTTGAGCAGAACTGACCACATCTTGGGCGTCGGCCGGTATGCCGAGATCGTTGAGGTGGGCTGCGACGGTCGCGGTGTCACGCGAAGCGTTGTTGGTGATGAAGGCCATCCGACCGCCGGCCGCCCGCACGTCGGCGAGGTTCTCCGGGGCCCCGGGCACCGCTCGTCCATCGATGTAGACCACCCCGTCGAGGTCGAGCATGATCAGGTCGTAGTCCTGGGCCAACGGGCCGGCGGAGGTTTGCAGCACAACTCAACCCTAGGGCGCGCATCTAGACTCGGTAGATGGACTCCGTGGTGCTGCCCCCCTATGTGGCGGGCCCACTGCGCCTAGACCCGTTCCGTGGGGTGATGCTCGAGCCACGCCGGGTCAACGATCCGGCTTCGGCCCGGCTGTATGCGCGGCCCTACCGTGCTGTTGCCGGCAGGCTGACCCAGTGGCGCGATCGCGGCATGTTGATCAAGGACCTCCATCCCGCGATCTACCTGCACGAATACACCTCGGGCGCCATCACAGTCCGCGGCCTGGTGGGCCTGCTGGACGTCTCGCAGCGAGCCGCGAAACCGGAGGACGGTGTCGTGTTGCCTCACGAAGGCATCCATCCCCGCCAAGCAGACGAGTTGGCTGACCGGATGATGCAGATGCAGATGAACCCGGCCCCGATCCTACTGATCCACCGAGCCCCCGAGGCGGTCCGCAACCTCATGCGCGAGACCGTGGCTGGCCGACCGAACTGGCAGTACGACGACCGGTCCGGGCAGGGGCATCGGCTGTGGGCGATTCGCGATCCCGACCGGATCGGGGCCCTCCATCAGGCGTGGCGAGAGTCGACGGTCGTGATCGCCGACGGTCACCACCGCTACGCCGCCTACCTGCGAATGCAGGCCCGGAAACCGGGAGGGGCCGCCGACCGGGGCTTGGCGATGATCGTGGACCAGACCGAAACCCCACTTCAGCTCGGCGCGATCCATCGGGTGTTGGCCTCGGTGCGGCTCGACGATCTACGGCAGGCGGCACAAGGGGTCGGGGCGTCGGTCGCAGAGTCAGATCAGGCCGGCGCTCTGCGCGCAGTCGGCCCCGGCCAGTTGGCCAGCACCGACGGCAAGCGGTGGATCTGCGTCCAACTCGAAACATCGCCGGCAACCTCGATGGTCGAACAACTGCATCACAAGATCCTGCCGGCATTGCCCCGAGGGCCCCACGGGGTCAGCCACCACCACGACATCGATTCAGCGCTCGGCCACCTCCGGAAGGTCAAGGGCACCGCAGTCTTCTTGCCGGCGCCGGGAGTTGACCACGTCCTCGAGGTGGCCGCAGAACATCGCTTGCTGCCCGAGAAGGCGACGTCGTTCAGGCCCAAGCCGCCATCGGGCGTTCTGCTGCGTGTGCTCGCAGACGGCTGACCCCGACCCGACAAGCTGCGCACAACGACGCAGCGCACAACAATGCAACAGAGGGGCACCCACGAATGGGTGCCCCTCTGGCAAAGTATGTCCGGCGGCGTCCTACTCTCCCACAGCCTGTCGGTTGCAGTACCATTGGCGCTGAAAGGCTTGACTTCCGGGTTCGGGATGGGACCGGGTATTTCCCTTTCGCTATGGCCGCCGTAACTCTGT
>JBPPMQ010000119.1:0-32785 GCA_051306135.1 Nocardioides sp.
TCGGCGCGGATCTCAGCGACCATCCGGACCGCCCGCTCACGCAGCTCGGCCGGGTACCTCTTCGATGTACTCCCTGACATGACTCCATCCTTCCCAAGGAACGGAGTCTCCGGACACGCCGGGGGGATTCATGCCGATGAATCTGAAGACTTTGAGGGAGGGGTCGAAGACGAGTTCGTCAGAAATCTGAGTAGTCAGGAACGGTCGGTAGTAGTCGACGATTCGGGGGGTATGCCCATTCAGTCAGTCGTATGGGGACTGAGGATCGATGACCCTGGAGTTGAATCAGAACCCGCGTCACATAGCCCATATAGACGCGCCACGGGTTGGCACCAGTTCATGCAGCAGTCCCAAGGTCTATTGCTGCGTCGTCCTGGACGCCTACTCACGCAAGGTCGTGGGTTGGTCCATCGGCGCCTCGCCGACCGCAGGCCTGGTGACCAACGCCCTCGGAATGGCCATCGACACCCGCCTTGGGCACGCACCGAGACAGGGACGATCATTCACTCCGACCATGGTGTTCAAGGCGGTCCTGGGCCTTCACCAGACGAGCGAAGGAGTCCGACCTACTGGCATCGATGGGCAGCATCGGGGATTGCTACGACAACTCCATGATGGAGAGTTTCTGGTCGCGGATGCAGGTTGAACTGCTCGACCGCAAGAGGTGGAACACCCGGATCGAGTTGAGCAACGCGATGTCGAATACCTCGAGATCTGGCACAACCGGAAACGGCGTCATAGCCAACTCGGATGGCTCTCCCCGATAGAGTTCGAACGCAACCGCATCATCACCGTTGCATGAGAATCCCAGAAGGTCCGACTACGGCGAACCCGGGGCACACCAGAGCCTCCATCAAACCTAGGGCGATTCAAGGGTGGCCCCGTAAGCCTGTCGCGAAAACCAAAACCCGAACCCAAGGTCCAGAGATCAACCACCGCCGAACACGCGTCCCTGAGAATCTGCAGATCAGACGACAATGAGGTTTTCTCACCAGAGTGGCTGGTGTGACGTGTGTGACGAGCGCGTGTCGGTCGGGGATCGCGGGGTCCTGACCGGAAATCGTCGTTCTTGCGACAGATCGACTTCTCCAGCAAGGACCCCGCGTGATCACCTATCGTGCCAGCCTCGACGTCCCGGCCCAGACCCTGACATGCGTGTGTCGGTGGCTGCGTGAGCACCGCCACGCCCACGACCAGCGTCCCTGGCAACGGGCAGCGACGGTCTACGTCCAGTCCCTCATGGTGCTGCGCTGGTTCAAAGACGACACCGACCTGCGGGTTCTCGCGCGAGACGCCGGCATCTCGATCGCGACCGCGTACCGCTATCTCCACGAAGGCATCGACGTGATCGCCGAGCGGGCACCCGAGCTCACCGACGTCCTGGGCCAGGCGTTGCGAGAAAACTGGGAGTTCGTGTGCCTGGACGGCACCCTGATCGCCACATACCGCTGCCGCGCATCGGGCGAGTCCGGGCACGACTCGTGGTACTCGGGCAAGCACAAGAAGCACGGCGGGAACCTCCAAGTCCTCTGCGGCCCCACCGGCTACCCCGAGTGGGTCGCGCCCGTCGAACCGGGCTCGACCCGCGACATCACTGCCGCACGGCTCCATGCCCTTCCCGCGCCCTACGCTGCCGCCGCACAGGGCCTGCCCACGCTGACTGACAAGGGCTACCAAGGCGCAGGCATCGGCATCCACGTCCCGTTCAAGGACCACCACCTCGCTATCGACAACCGCACCCGCAACACCGTGATCGCCGCACTTCGCGCACCGGCCGAACGCGGCAACGCCCTGCTCAAGCAGACCTGGAAGGCGCTGCGTCACATCACCCTCGATCCGAACAGGATCACCGACATCACCGCCGCCGCCCTCGTCCTACTCCACCTTCAAAGAGGAACCCGACGAGATGGCTGGTGATAAAACCTCAATGCCTCATTGACAAGTAAAGGTCACGGCACTAATGTGCCGACATGACGCGTAGATACGCCACAACAACGAGGGTGCTAGGAGTAGTTTCTCTGGGCGCCACCTTGCTCGTCGGTGGCGCTGTTCCAAATGCCAATGCATACTCTCCTTTCGTGAACACTTGTAGTGATCCTACTATTCATTGGGAATTTTCTGGAACCAATTGGACTTCGACCAAGAAGGGTTGGGTCCGCGACTCCTTTAATACCATCGACAATGCTCTGGACTTCGACGGATCTTCGCTCGCGAGGGCGACCGAGGATTCCGGGGTGGAGGTCAGCCTGGTGGACTTCACGGATAACACCTACGGCAAGGCGAACTGTTCGCAGGGAACGATCAAGCTGGATGAGAGTAAGACGGTCGACAAGTTCTACTGGAAGGTTGCCCGGCACGAAATGCTTCACTTGATGGGTGCGGAACACGGCGGCGACGCGGACTCCAAGGACGGCGAGAACCCTCCCACCATGTCAACCTGCATCAATTGGACCGATTTCCGGGACGCAAACGATCTGTCGCGGGACGACGGAGCGTATCTGATGTTTTTGCACAGCACCTTGGCTGAGCGGCAGATCCACGCCAATGTTGGTTTCGAGCGAGGATTCTCAAACTGGGGAGCCAATGAAGGCGAAGTGATTGAGCATGATGCGGGAGGCTCTGGAGGGCCGAAGCATATTGGATTTAAGGCTGAGAGTTCAGCCAATTCGTCCTACGTATATCAGACGGCGAGGGTGTGGACGGGATCTTCCAGCAAGTTCTTCCGAGGGACTTTTCATGCGAAATCGCAGGCTTCGGATCTAACCTCCAACGCAAAGATCGCAATCTACTACCGCGAACTGGTTGAAGCGACTCCAGCCAACGGGTGTGATTACCGAGGGATGATTACTAACCCCAATGATCCGACGTTGGCGAGTGGAGCATGGACAGCACTAGTTGGAACCAATCTGACGTCAGTTGGAACCTCGTGGACAGCGTTACAGTCGAACTGGCAGGGCCTCTCTGGAGCGGATGGCTACGAAATCCAAGTGCGGGTTTATGGCAAGGCAACCGAGAATGACGGCACGGTTCGGCAGATACGATTCGATACGGCGAGGAGTGACCTGCAATGAGACGCCTTGGAGTGGCGACTCTTTCCCTGGGCGCGATGCTGATCTTGGCGGGCTGCGGCTCGCAAGTAGGAGTCGCCGGTACAGACGCCGTCGCCCTTGGCGAAGAGTATGGATCCTGTGAGAGCGCTGACGACCACGTCGATGGTGCTCCCGCTCTCGACTATCTCTCGTCAGCGGCATCGTGGGTTCAGATCACAAAAGTGATCGACGCAACCAGGGCGCCGAAGGATGGCACGTGGACTTTCCCAGCGACAGTTGAGGACCCGAGTGGGGAGGTCCATGAGTTCCTCGTCCATGGGTCATTTTGGCCGGGGATTGACTGGGGAGTTCAGAATGGCGCACAGGTCTGGGCGGCGCTCGATCTGGCCGAGGAAGCTGATGCCAGCGCTGCGTACATACTGGTCGTGGCGCCTGACGGTTCGGTCTTCTTCCCTGGAGATTGTGAGGATCAACTGCTACGTAAGGCCGCCGAACGAATCTACGGGGACGATGAGTACAGTTCAGTCCTACGATCTGCAATCGGATTGACTGGTAAGGCTCTCGAAGGTGCTCTAGATCCCGAGGCAACGCCGGCGCCTAGTAGCCTGGAAAGTTCGCCGATCATACTGAACCCCGAAGACACCTCGTCGTCGCTTCTCAATCAACTCACGCCGGTTGTGGTGAGTTTGGAGGTTGACGGCAAAATGGGCAACTTCACTCTCTGTACGCGTGCTACCTCAGGTTGGAACGATTGCGCCGGCCAGGCGGCGATCGACGCCGGTATGCTTTTAAACGGTTACGTCGACGCCGACGGATTCCTCGAAGTGTGGCTGCTCGACGATCATGCGGATACTTCTGACCCGATTGGCAAACTTGGAGTTGTGAGCGTGCCCGACGACGTGCTGTCGGGGCCTGAGATTGAGGTTAAGATTCAGGTAGACCTCGACCCGGCGCATGATGGACATGGCAAGGTCTCCTTGAGTGCCGCGGGCGGCGAGGGAAGCCTGTAGCTAGTCCCGGATTTGACGTTGTTGGACGGCTGGCCTTCTTGAGGATCTTCTCAGCGTCTGAGTCCGGACGTCACCGTAGGTGCCCGCCCTGACGGACGCTTCGGTCTGGTCGAGCGGTCCGCAGACAGTCCGAAAAGTTCTCGTTGCGGACCGAAATCGCCCAACAATCGTCTACAAGCCAAGTTTGGGGGTTTGTGCAGGTCAGAGGCTATTTTCGGGAAACTTCCAGTGGGCTTCAACAGCTGCAAAATCCCCCGGATTCGTACCCCTGGTACTGCTAAGGACGATTCTCTGACCCGCTGGACACTCGCGGCCCCTTCTGGGCCTTGAGGGGTAGTGGCGCTCATCGGGAGCGCCGTGATCCGGGAGTTCATCATGGCCGCAGCCCGCAGACTGGTTTCGCTCAACGACACTGCCGAAGTGCTCAACGTCTCCGTGAAGACGGTACGGCGATACGTCGCCCAGGGCAGGCTGGACGCCGTACGTCTCGGCCGCCGCACCTTCCGCGTGCAGGTCGAGTCCGTCGACCGACTGATCGACGAAGCCTCGGTCCATGTCGCGCGCCGCAAGGGTGCCTGAGTCACGTGCGTTATCGCACGTAGATCGCACGCGGAAAGGAAAGCAGGCTTTGGCTTAGTGTTTCCGCTGGTCAAAGACGATTCCCTCCATGCGACCCCAACGGGACTCGAAACCGGCGGAGGCCGCGGCCGCGTGTCTGGTCGAATTGGGCGTGCTGTGTTGGCCACTCGCGGTCCTCAAGCGGCCTGTGGGGATGAGAGCGGCCAACTCCGGCCGCCTTGACCCAGGAGGTTCTCATGGCTGCCACCATCACGCGTCAGCTCGTCACGATCGCTGACGCCGCCGTCGCGCTCGCCGTCTCCACCCGCACGGTCCGCCGCTACATCGCCGACGGTCAGCTCGATGCCGTCCGGCTCGGGCGCAAGACGCTGCGGATCAAGGTTGAGTCCATCGAGCGGCTCGTCGACGAGCACCCGGTCGCGGGTTGGGGTCGTGCCGGATGAGGACAGGCACGACCAACGACGGCCACACGTGCCCCGTTCGCTAACACCACTGGAACACCACGGCGCCACAACCGCCAGCACACCCGACCAAACGAAGCGGCCCCTGAACTGCGTTGCCGCAGGTCAGGGGCCGAATCCTTGGTGTGGCCAGGGGCGGGGTCGAACCGCCGACCTACCGATTTTCAGTCGGTCGCTCGTACCAACTGAGCTACCTGGCCGTGGTGCACGGCCGAGGCTGTGAACCGAGACGGGACATTACCCGACCGGGTGGGCCACCGCCCAATCCCCCGGTCCCCCGGGGGACAGTTTTCCCTGATGTCAGGGAAAACTGGAACTTGGCACGGAAAGCTTCCCGTGCCAAGTTCCAGTTTTCCGTGCCATGTCACGGCAGCACCCACTGCCCTAGTCCACTGACGCTTTGGTCGGTACGCCGGCCGCACTCTATGCTTTGCGGGCACCATGGTTGCTTCGGCAACGCTGGTGGGCCCCCTTCGTCTAGCGGCCTAGGACTCCGCCCTTTCACGGCGGCAGCGCCGGTTCGAATCCGGTAGGGGGTACCAACCAGATGCACGGTTGAACATCACAAGCTGAGCCCGATCGCCGAGCAAGCCGCCGATTGGGCCCAACGTCGAAGTGTGGTCTACAGTTTCATCGCTCGCCTAGGTGAGCAAAAAGTTTGGCCCCGTAGCTCAGTTGGTTAGAGCGCCGCCCTGTCACGGCGGAGGTCGCCGGTTCAAGTCCGGTCGGGGTCGCCACCAGCAAACGGCTTCTGGCCTGCGGAAACGCAGAACCAGAGGCCGTTCGCTTTCACCGCCGGAGTGGCACAACAGCGGCCGTGTCCCGTCTGCGTCCCGTCCCAGCTTCGGATGCCACGTTCAGCGCGACCGTGCGAGCCGCGTCCATCGCGTCAGCAACGGTGTCGAGACGGTCTGGGAACAGATGCCCGTAGAGGTCGAGCGTCATAGTGGCCGACTTGTGTCCGAGCATCTGTTGAACGACCTTGACGTCGGCTCCGGCGGCAATCGCCAGCGACGCCGCGGGAGTGGCGGGGCGCATGCGGTGTGAGACCGTCGAGTCCGACCGCCGCGGATGCCTCGTCGAATACTGCGCGTTGGAAGGAGCGCGACCTCATCGGAGTGCGGCAACTCACGGTTCGCGCACCTCAAGTGCAACCGCACGGATTTCTGATTGCGAGCCGAGGTACAAATCCACTCGAAACTCCTGAGCACAGTCACTCTGTGCCGCCGAGATGAAAAGGTGCACTCCTCGTCCCAGACTGCTCGCCTCACCAGAAGGCACCTGATCGCACAGTGGTATGGCGTCACTTGTGGCGACGAACTCGACCCCCCCTGACACAGCGCTAGCACGCTTGAACGCGTTGGAGATTACGAACAGGGCGGACGTTGTACCTACACCATCGCTGATCCACCATGACGACTCTTCCCGCGCCTGCTCAGCAGTCACGTTTCGCGACTTGCCGCCTACCTGAGACACGGAGACCTCATCCGCAAAGGGCACCTGAGAGGCCGTCGGCTCCTCAGGATTGACCGCGAACGCGATGAACGCACGCAAGGCCTGCTCATCCGCAGGTGCGACATCCGGCCGGCGTTCCAGCGTGTACTCAGGTGTCTGAGGGGGCAGCGGCTTGGGGCGGGGCTTCGAAGTCCGCCCTGCCTCATCCCCCGCCGCCGTGGACCTCTCTGTCGTCGGGTCTGACGCCAAGGGTGGTGACGTCGGGCCGGAGGTCTGCGCAGCCGGTCGCAAAAGCACAGCGCCACCCATGACCACCGCCACAACCGTTACGCTGGCGGCGAGGGCCGCCGCTCGGCGCCGTTTCACACGCTGGGTCACGGCACCGCTTATACCTTCCAGATCGATAGGGTCGATCTGCTCGGGCGCGTGCCTGTGCAAGGCTGCGCCAAGGTCATCGATCATGGGCCTGGTCTCCTGTCAGTTCGGTTGCGCGTGCGGCCGCACTTCTGAGTGTCGTGACACCCCTGTGCGTGGCAGCGCGGACAGCTCCTTCCGACATCCGCATCGAGTCGGCGACCTCACTGACGCTCAAATCGAGAAAGAAGCGCGCTATCAAGACCTGGCGCTAGCGGGCAGGCAAAGCTGCCAACCCCTGCGCAAGGACGTCTGCTTCTTCGATCTCGGCGAGTCGGTCGGCTGAGTCGCGGACTGGGAATCGGGCGAGTGCGCGACGTTCAGCAGCATGTCGGCGTAGCTGGCTCTTGCCGACGTTGGCTCCGACGCGAAAGGTCCACCCGAGTGGTGAGGCCGCGACTCGGACCTCGCCCCAGTGGATACCGGCCCGGATCAGAGCCTCTTGGGCCGAGTCTTCGGCAAGTTGCAGATCACCCAGCTGATGTGTCAGTCCAGCCACGAGTCGGGGCCAGGACGCGCTGCAAAACGCCTCGTAGTCCGCTCCTCGCATGACGGCATCCTTTCGGAAGGTTCTTCCCACTAGGACGCTTGGCGACGCGTCGACGTTACGCCGATTGATCAAAGTTCTTTCATTGTCGCTCCACGGCGGGCAGGACGCCGCCGCGGCACATCGAGGAGCCTGCCACAGTGTCATTCCGAGAGAGCCCGCGCGGCGTGGCCGCCTCCGTAGTGATTCAGCCAGGGAAGGGCACCGCGAACTTGGCGATTTCTGTTGCGTGAGAATTGTAGAAGTCCCGCTCGAGCTCGGCGACCGACGCGGCAAGACTTGACTCGAATTGGCCGAGGCATTCCGCAGCCACCTGGGTGCCCTCTACATCCGCCCCCGCCACGGCTTCGACGGTGGCCAGAAGCTCACGGTCGTCCCTCGCTTGAAGCGACTGCACCCCGGAAGCACACTGGCGCAGCGCGCTCATTGCTGCCTGACGTTGAGTGTCAATGTCACGTTGCAGGGCGTCGAAGTCCTCACCCAAGACTCGTTGCACGTAGAACACGCCAGGCACAGCCGCGGTGGCCCGTCCGCGGCAGCCATCGTCCAAGGACTCCTCGTAGGAAATGCGTCCGTCCCCGTTCGGATCCAGCCGGCTCATCTCTTCCTTCGTGATTCCATCATTGGCTGAGTCCCGGTTCGTCAGGGCAAGCCAGTCAGCCCCGGCCTCGTCACGTGGAAGGGATTCAACGTATGCAGAGTTCGCGCGTTCGGCTGGCGCAGGGTCCTCACCTAACTCCACGGGCTCGCCAGTCCCGTCACCGATCAGAACGATGCCCGCCGGCTCAGGGGTGTACTCAAACCCCTTGGAAACCATGCATTCAGCGATCAAGCGCTCGCGCGCCATCTCGTCGTCGTTGAACTGGATCTCCTCCTCAATCGGATGATGCCCGAATCCTAGGTATTTGGAGAGCGGTTGATGCTCTTCCGCGGCTTGTGGGCCAGAAGAACCGACGGTTCCGCATCCAGCAGCGAGAAGCACGAGCGTCACGGTGCCCAAGGCGTGCGAAATTCGACTCCCTTCTTCCAATCATGGAACTCGGTTTCCGAGTAGCTCGCGGTAGCAGCGTCGATGGCGCACAACTCCTGCAGGCAGGAGTACTGGGTGCAGGTGGTGATGGTGCAGATTCGGTCGTTGGTTCCTGGAGTGACCCCGTCCAGTTGGTTCTTCATGCGCTCGGGGAAGTTGTTTCCGTCGCCCGCGTTGTAGATCTGCCAAGTGCCGGCAACTGGCTTGTTGTCCTCGACGTTGCCGCACGCGCCGGGCAGACCAGCGTTTGAGTGCAGTGGGATATGAGCATGGGCGTTCCAGTTGTTCGAGCGAGTGGAAGCTTCGTTCGGGTCGCCGTCTCCAACACGGACGATGAAGTTGTTGGCGACTAGGCCGGAATTGTCGTAGTCGGTTATCCAGATGCCATCACCGACGTACTTCGTGTTCTTGAGGGTGGCGGTCTCCTCGGCGAGGTTTCGAGCCATGCCCCTTTCGCTTCGGCCAGTCCCGTTAGGCCACTGGCATTCGCCTCGAGCCCCATCGACCGCTGTGTGGTAGGCAGGCGATAGGTAGATGCGTTTCCACGTGTTGTTCGCCCCGTAGATGGTGTCCGCGTGTGTCGATGGGACAAGCGACACCACGACCAACAGCGTTGCCGCCATGAACAGCAGCATCACAAAGTCGATCTACTGGGTACAGGGCCACCGCCCTACCTCACGCGCCTCGATTCGTTGCCGTGTCCCGTCTGTGTCCCGTCGCAGTTCCGGTGACGACCGACGATGCCCAGCGCTCGCAACGGCACTACACCCCATCTGACCTGCGGCTTGGTTGGATCTCAACGCCAGCCGACGATGGCCATTAGGCCACGGAAGCCCTGTCACGGCGGAGGTCGCCGGTTCAAGCCTGGCCGGCGTTCTGCGGCCCAGCGGGCACGGCTTGAGCCCTTGGGCAGGATGGAGCCATGGCAGTTCACGTCAGTGCCCAGGCCTTCGACTCCTTGGTCGATCAGGCCCTGGATCTGATTCCCGACGACCTCGCGGTGTTGGTGGACAACCTCGCCGTGCTGGTGGCCGAACATCCGCCACCGTCCGAACCCCCCGACACCCTCGGGCTCTATGACGGTCTGGCGATCACCGACGGGCCCCCGGATCTGTTCCCGGCGCGCATCTATATCTTCCGCCAGCCGTTGATGGCCATGTGTGACTCCGCCGAGGAGTTGGTCGAGGAGGTGAAGGTGACGGTGATCCACGAGGTCGCCCACCACTTTGGCATCGACGACGAGCGGCTGCATCGCCTCGGCTGGGCATGACCGGCCCCGATCGCCCAGGAGGGTCACAGCCAGGAGGGTCACAGCCAGGAGGGTCAGAGACTGCTGAGGGCCCACCAGCCCAGACTGAACAGCGCCAAGCCCCCCGCCACACTGAGAACGAGATGAGCCACGGCGGTCCGCCACGCTCCGGCCTCTGCCATTTCGACGGCATCCAGCGCGAACGTCGAGAAGGTGGTCAGGGCACCGCAGAAGCCGGCCCCCGCCAGGGTGGTCAGCCAGGTCGGCGGATCCGACCCGAGCAGTATGCCGAGCGCGAGACAACCAATCAGGTTGACGACCACGATGCCCCACGGAGCCCGGAACCGACGGCTGACCAGGTGTCGGGTGGGTGCTCCGAGAGCTGCACCGACCACGACCAGCAGCACACTCATCGGGTTTGCTCCCGGCGGCGTCGCAGGGCCCCGACCGCGAGCCCGGCCGCCGCCGCGCCCAGGCCGACGACCAGCGTGGAGACCAGATAGAGCCCAGCACGGACCGGCTGGTCGGACGACAGTGCCACATGGGTGTCGGCCATGAAGGTGGAGAAAGTGGTGAAACCGCCGAGCACCCCGGTGCCCAGGAAGAGGCGGGTGTGGGTGTTGGCGGAGGTGGTCAGCCCGAACAGCACCCCGATCAGTCCGGCTCCGACCACGTTGACCCCGAAGGTCGCCCACGCGAAGCCCGGGCCACCGAGCAGTTCGGCCAGACCCCACCGACCGACCGAGCCGGTGGCGCCACCGGCGGCGACCAGCGCGAAGACCTGGATCCGGGTGGGGCTCACGTCGAACCATTGTGCCGGGCCGGACTCGCGGGCTCGGCATACACGCCCGCGGGGAATGATCCGGCCTTTGTGAACGGTTGCACAAAGTGGCGTGCGGTGGAACCCCGGGAGGTGTCGGAGGTTCGGCCACAGTGGGACGATGGTGGTGCAGGCCAACGAGGGACGTTGAGATTTCATGGAGGCAGGAATGACCGAACGGCACCAAGTTGTGGTCATCGGGTCGGGGTTCGGCGGATTGTTCGGAACCAAGGCGCTCAAACGGACCGACGTGGACGTCACGATGATCGCCAAGACGACCCACCACCTCTTCCAGCCGTTGCTGTATCAGGTCGCCACCGGCATCCTGTCCCAAGGCGAGATCGCCCCGGCGACCCGCGAGATCCTGGCCAAGCAGAAGAACGCCAAGGTCATCCAGGGCAAGGTTTGGAGCATCGACCTGGAAGCCAGGACGGTCACCTACGAACTGCTCGGCCGCGAAGCCGTCCAATCCTACGACTCCCTGATCGTGGCCGCTGGTGCTGGTCAGTCCTATTTCGGCAACGACTATTTTGCCGAGTTCGCCCCCGGCATGAAATCGATCGACGATGCCCTCGAACTGCGCGGCCGGATCTTCGGAGCCTTCGAGATGGCCGAGTTCGCTGCCGAGCGTGACGAACCGGTCGACCACCTGCTGACCTTCGTGGTCGTCGGCGCCGGCCCCACCGGGGTGGAGATGGCTGGTCAGATCGCCGAACTGGCGCATCGCACCCTGAAGTCGGACTTCAAGAACATCAACTCCCGGCACGCGCGAGTCATCCTCGTCGACGCCGCCTCGCAGGTGCTGCCGCCTTTCGGCACCAAACTCGGCGCCTGGGCCCAGAAGTCCCTGGAGAAGCGCGGGGTCGAGGTCATCCTCGGAGCCATGGTCACCAACATGGACGACGCGGGCCTGGAGATGCGTTTCAAGGACGGCACCACCCAGCGCATCGACACCGCCACCAAGGTGTGGGCCGCGGGCGTGCAGGCCAACGACCTGACCACGACCCTGGCCGAGCAGTCCGGCGCCGAACTCGATCGGGCGGGGCGCATCTCGGTGCTGCCCGACCTGACCCTGCCGGGTCACCCGGAGGTCTATGTCGTCGGGGACATGATGACCCTGGACAACCTGCCCGGGGTCGCCCAGGTCGCGATCCAGGGCGCGAAGTATGCCGCTAAGTCGATCGAGCGACGGGTTGAGAACAAGCCTGCCCAAGAGGCCTTCAAGTACTTCGACAAGGGTTCGATGGCCACCATCTCCCGGTTCAGCGCGGTGGCGATGATCGGCAAGCTGCGGCTCTCGGGCTTCATCGCCTGGTTGATGTGGCTGGCGGTGCACTTGGTCTACATCACCGGATTCAAGAACCAGTTGACTGCCCTGGGCCACTGGCTGGTGTCCTTCCTGGGTCGCGGTCGCTCGGAGCGGACCACCACGGTCCAGCAGGTCTTCGCTCGACAAGCGCTGCAACGCATCGACGGGGGCGCGCTGGGGCTGGTGCCCGACCTTGACGCGACGATGGCTGTGATGGAGCAGCGCCGGGCAGAGCTTGAGGAGAACGCGGCTCGAGAGGCCGAACTCACCGACACCGGCCACCGAGGCTAGCCCGACCGAGAGGACCCTCCCGGTCCGGCGAGGCGCGGGTTGTGGCCCCCCGAAATGCGGTTTGTGTCCGCGCCCACCTCGTGAAACCGTGAACCGGTGACTGCTCTGAGCGCCCCCACCCTGGACCTCTACGACACCTGGGCCCAGACGGTGCGTGAGTTCGTCGCTGAGGGGGACCGTCACATTGCGGGTTCAGGAAACTGGAATCTGCCCGACCACCTCGCCGTGGACACCTCCCGTGCAACCTGCGCGATGTATGTCGACATACTGGCCGCTCTGGGCACCGAGGAAGCCTCCTCAGAGGATGCCTACGGCGGCCACGGACGGGTGCCAAGCGACTACTGGTGGATCACCGACGCGCCCGGGTCGGCTGCGCAGGTGGTGGGGTTCATCGCCGTCAGGCACCGTCTCAACGACTTCCTGCGCAACATCGGTGGCCACATCGGCTACTCGATCCGCCCCAGCCGTCGACGCGAAGGTCACGCGACCCGGGCGCTCGACCTTGCGCTCGGGCGGTGTCGCGAACTGGGCCTGGGTCGGGCCCTGGTCACCTGCGACGACACCAATGCGGCCTCGGCCGCCACCATCGAGCGGTGCGGTGGCGTGTTGGAGGACAAGCGCCCCCGCAACGACGCAGGTGACCTGACTCGTCGCTACTGGATCGAGCTGGGAAGCGTCGACCTCAGTCGTCGGGTTTGATCCGCGAGCGGAAGAAGGTCAGCACCTTCATGAACTCGGTCGGGTCCACCATCGAGGAGTCGATGACGTAGGGACCGATCTCGGGCCGCCGGAAGGTGACCTTCCAGTTCATCGAGTTCGGGTTCCCGTCCACGTGGATCGGCGTCCACTTGCTGCTCAGGTCGAAGACCTCGCGGCGACCCTTGTGCTCCACCAGCAACATGGGGCCATTGAGCGAGAGGCGCGCGGTGCTGTTGCCTGCGCGAACGGCCCAAATGATCGCCGCCAGCACCCACAGGGTCACCGCAATGCCGGTGTTCTGCGTACTGGAGTTCTGGAAGGCTGCCACGGTCATTGCCGCTGCGGCAATGCCCAGACCGACGGCTAACAGGCCGAATACCCGAGAACCGAGCGTGCGAGGTTTGAAGACGAGGTCGTGATCGGGCACCTCGAGTTCGCCGAAGTGCTTGACTGGCGCCGGAGCGTCGGGGTGAGCCAGCAGTTCCTCGCTGGAGGGCACCGTGGACTCGCTTACTGCCGGCGCCGCCTCGGGCGTCGGGGTGGGCAGATCGCCGCCCGTGGATGGCTTCGTTTTGTAGACCTCTGGCATGGTGTCTCCTGACCTGGCTGCCGCGTGCTTGGGAGGTCCCCCAAGAGCGGCCTCGTCATGTGACGCGGGTTGGCCGTTCTGACGGTCAGAGTCGGCGTCACCATCTCCCAAGGTGCCGCTCATGGGAATACAGACTAGGCTGTGCGGGCCGCTGTGGAAAGCCTGTAGGACGTGGAATTTCAATCGCAGTCCCCACGGGGCCGGGTTGGAGTCAGGCGATGCTCTGGCGGGCACCGGTGCAGCGCCCCTGCCGATGAGGAGCAGAACGCGCCGCGTCGACCCCCAGCAACGGTCCAGGGAGGGGCCGATTGAGCGGATCGGGGGTGCCTACGGCACACTTGCGGTGGGCCGTTAGCTCAGTCGGTAGAGCAGTGGACTTTTAATCCATAGGTCGTCGGTTCGAGCCCGACACGGCCTACTAGTCGCCTCTTGGCGCACGTCAGACCCCTCTTCGGTTCACATTCCCGTTGCAGAACCGTCATAACTGAGATCTCCCACGCAGCCCGATCATGTTGGTATTGTGTGGCGCGCAACAGATGCAAGTTCGGCTGGTCGACACCACCCGGTGTCTTATCGTCTTGTGCCCTTCGGTGCTCCGTGCGGAGTGGCCGCAGGGACCCACAAGGTCGAGGCGACGTTAGGTGTATCTGTTGTGGGGCCGTCGAAGTGACGGCCTCTCGCCCCGACTGAGGAGTAAGACAGAGCAATGGCTCAGGGCACCGTCAAGTGGTTCAACGCTGAAAAGGGTTACGGATTCATCGCGCAGGAGGGTGGTGGCGACGACGTCTTCGTCCACTACTCGGCCATCCAATCGTCGGGCTACAAGTCCCTCGAGGAGGCACAGCGTGTCGAGTTCGACGTCACCCAGGGCCCGAAGGGTCCCCAGGCTGAGAATGTGAAGCCTCTCTGAGGCAGGTCTCAACACCGAGACATCGACGGTCCCGTCCCCACTGGGGGCGGGACCGTCTGCGCATGCGGGGGCACGCCGGGTATGCCGGCGGCACGCCGGGTATGCCGGCGGCACGCGGTGTATGCCGGGCGCCGATCCCTTGAGTTGATACCCCTAGGGGGTATAGTTGAGGCATGGTCCACCAGCACGGCTACATCCACGACAAGGATGCCCACCTCAAACGGCTCAGACGCATCGAGGGCCAGACCCGCGGCATCGCTCGCATGGTCGAGGAGGAGCAATACTGCATCGACATCCTGACCCAGGTTGCCGCGGTGACCAGGGCCCTTCAAGCGGTCTCGGTGGGCCTGCTTGACGAGCACCTCAAGCACTGCGTCGTCGACGCTGCCCGCGCCGGGGACGAGGAGGCGAACGCCAAGATCGACGAGGCGATGGCCGCCATCACCCGCCTGCTCAAGTCCTGAAACACGCCCGACCCGAAAGTCCTGATCGGCACCCGCTGATCGGCACCCGCTGACCGGCACCAAACGAGAGGAACACACCATGACTGTCTTCACCGCAACCGTGGTCGGCATGACCTGCCAGCACTGCGTCGCCTCGGTCACCGAAGAGGTCTCCGAGATGCCCGGAGTCACCGGCGTCGAGGTCACCCTCGACGACGGTGCCCTGAGGATCACCAGCTCCGAGCCTTTGGACCGTGAGGCCGTCGCGGCCGCGGTGGCAGAGGCCGGCTACACCCTGGAGTGAGCATGGCCACCACCCAACTCGACATCACCGGAATGACCTGCGCCTCCTGCGCCAACCGCATCGAGCGCAAACTCAACAAGCTCGACGGTGTCGCGGCCTCGGTCAACTTCGCGACCGAACAGGCCTTCGTCACCTATCCCGACACTCTCGTGGTGCCAGACCTGGTCAAGACCGTCCAGGCGGCCGGCTACGACGCCTCGGAGCCGGTCGCCAACGACGACCATGATGACGGCCCGACCTGGAGCCCACGGCTGCTGGTCGCTGCGGCGTTCACCGTGCCGCTGCTGCTCGGCGCCATGGTGTTCGACCTCAACGGCTGGGTTCAGTTGGTGCTGGCCACCCCGGTCGCGATCTGGGCGGCCTGGCCCTTCCACCGCGCTGCGCTGCTCAACGCCCGACACCTGACGACCACCATGGACACCCTGGTCAGTATCGGTGTCACCGCCGCCTACCTGTGGTCGGTGGTCGAACTCGTCGGCACCCTGGGGGACGAACCCGCGATGGCCGGCATGGAGTCCGGGGCGCCCCACTACTACTTCGAGGTCGCCGCTGTGGTGACCACGTTCTTGCTGCTCGGACGCTGGATGGAGACCCGCGCCAAACGTCAGGCCGGCGATGCGATGCGTGCCCTGGCCCACCTCGGGGCGAAGAACGCGACGGTCCTGCGAGACGGCGCAGAGGTGCGGATCCCGATCGACGACCTCGCTGTCGGGGATGTCTTTGTGGTCCGCCCCGGTGACAAGGTCGCCACTGACGGTGTCGTCGTCGAGGGTTCCTCGGCAGTCGACAATGCCTTGCTCACCGGAGAGTCGATCCCGGTCGACGTCACCGCCGGGGACCGGGTCGTGGGTGGTGCGATCAACGCCGGCGGGCGCCTGCTGGTCCGCGCCACCGGCGTCGGGTCGGACACTCAACTGGCTGCGTTGGCCCGGCTGGTCGAGCAAGCGCAGACGGGCAAGGCCGAGGTGCAACGCCTGGCCGACCGGGTCTCGGGAGTGTTCGTGCCCGCGGTGATGGCCATCGCGGCTTCGACCCTGGCCGGCTGGCTGCTGGCCGGCGGTTCGGCCGATGACGCCTTCACTGCTGCGGTGGCGGTTCTGATCGTGGCGTGCCCCTGTGCGTTGGGCCTGGCCACGCCAACGGCTCTGATGGTCGGGACCGGCCGCGGCGCCAGCCTCGGCATCCTCATCCGCGGCCCCGAGGTGCTGGAGTCCACTCGGGCCGTCGACACCGTCGTGCTGGACAAGACCGGCACCGTCACCTCGGGCCACATGCGACTGGTCGAGGTGGTCGCCGACGGCGCTTCTTCGGAGCAGGTGCGCACTATGGCCGGGATCGTGGAGTCCGGTTCTGAGCACCCGATCGCTCGCGCATTGGCCGTCTGGGGCGAGCTGGACGACTTCTCGTCCTATGCCGGCCTCGGCGCCAGTGCGGTGGTCGACGGGCAGTTGGTGTTCGTGGGTCGTCCGAGGTTGCTGGCCGAGCACGGGATGCCGCTGAGCGAGGCACTGACCGACGCCCTGGCTCAGGCCCAGTCCAGCGGACGCACCGCGGTGGCGGTCGGTTGGGACGGCCAGGCTCGCGGGGTCCTGATGGTGGCCGACAGCCCGAAGCCCGGTGCCGCGGAAGCGGTCGCGACGCTGCGTGAGCTGGGCTTGAACCCGATCTTGCTCACCGGGGACAACGCGGCGACCGCCGAGGCAGTGGCCGCAGAGGTCGGCATACACCAGGTGGTCGCGGACGTGCTGCCCGCTGACAAACTGGCCACCGTCGCCCGTCTACAGGAACAGGGCCACGTGGTGGCGATGGTCGGCGACGGTGTCAACGATGCGGCCGCCCTGGCCCAGGCCGACCTCGGTATCGCGATGGGCACCGGCACCGACGTGGCGATGGCAGCCAGCGACATCACCCTGGTCAGTGGGTCGCTCGCGGGAGTGGGCGACGCGATCGCGTTGGCTCGGCGTACCTTGCGCACGATCAAGCAGAATCTGGGTTGGGCGTTCGGTTACAACGTGGTCGCCATCCCACTGGCGGCGGCCGGACTGCTCAACCCGATGGTGGCCGGAGCCGCGATGGCGCTCTCGAGTGTCTCGGTGGTGGCCAACAGCCTGCGGCTACGTTCCTTCAGCCCGGACCACTAAAACCCCACGTAACGGTCAAATTGCCGGTGAAATCGTTGATTTCACCGGCAATTTGACCGTTACGACGGGGTCAGCAAGCCGCGAACAACACCGGCCCACTGGCCAGATCCGACACCGCCGGTACGCCGGCCAGCGGCTGCAACCTCAGGTGCACCACCACCCCGTCCGCCTCAGCGGCCTCGACACTGAACAGATCGGCGAAGTCACCACCTCGGCCGACCGCCGGCCCGGAGGCCAACGCCACCCGGGACGCCAGATTCGACCGGGCTTGATCCTCGGTCTCGAAGCCGAGCACCACGTCCACACCAGCGTCTTGGCCGCTGCCGTCGGCCGCGATCGCGAACCCCGACAGCGGGCTGATGGTGCCTGCGGCCGAGATCAGCAGGGCTGCCGCGTCCTGTTCTTCGTCGGTGGCTTGTGAGGTCGACAGTGCGGTGCACACGTAGTCGCGGGAGTAGATCTGCGCGGTCAGCGCCTGCTGGATCGGGGCGGCCACCTCTCGGATCGCCTCGGTGGCCTGCCGCTCGCCGATGTTGTCGGCCACCCGCTGGACCATCTCGGCGGAGTCGGAGGCGATGACCAGATTCCGGGAGGCGATGACAACGATGTTGGCCAACTCGGGGATCGGGGGCGGATCGGTGGCGGATCGCTCCCAGTAGCCGTCTCGTTGCACGTAGGGACCGCCCTGCAGGGCACTGGTCACGGCGTCGGCATCGGTTCGGATGAGCAGCACTGCTCCGGAGGCGGACTGGGCATAGAGTTCCCAGTCCACCGACATCGGCGAGAAGCCCACCTCGGCCTGCAGGTCCGCGGCGTCGTCGACGATCACCGAGGTCGAACTCAGGTCCGCTGCCGACGCCGCGTCGGCCAGGTCCTGGTCGCTGCCGGGTGGGCTGCCGGGTGAGGTGTCGGTTGAGGTGTCGAAGGCTGCGAACTCCTCACGGATGCCCGCCCAGTCGGTCCAGGCATAGCGCTGAGTCTCGGCCGGAGCCATCGCCAGCGCCCGGGCCAGTTCGGAGCGCAGTTGCAGGTTCCACCAGCGGAACACGAGCAGTGAAGCCGACGCGAGGATGGCGACGGCCAGCAGTGCGAGCAACAACCTCTTCCACACAATGTGCAACGCTAACGCCATGGGTACGTCGACGAACGGCCACGGTGCCATGACTCCCACCACCAAGGGCGCCTCCGGTCGCAACTCAGCGCCCGCACGGAGCCTCGATGTCGAGGCTGCGGGCGTGGTGGTCTTTCGCAAGGGCCCCGAGGTGCTGCTGGTTCATCGCCCCAAGTACGACGACTGGGCCTACCCGAAAGGCAAACTCAACCGTGGCGAGCACGCTGCTTGCGCGGCGGTGCGAGAAGTCGAGGAGGAGACCGGGTTGACCGTCCGGCTGACCAGGCCGCTGACCGGTCAGCGCTATCGGATCGGTGGAGGCCGGATGAAGACCGTGCGCTACTGGACCGGCCGAGCGGTAGGGCCCGACGACGTGTCCGGCTATCAGGCGAACTCCGAGATCGACGATGTCGCCTGGGTGCCGGTGGACAAGGCCGACCAACTGCTGACCTACGACATCGACCGGGAGACCCTCGTCGAGGCGTTGGAGATTCGCAAGCGGACCACCACGCTCGTGGTGCTGCGGCACGCCGAGGCCCGAGCGCGTAGTCGGTGGAAGGGCGATGACCGGGTGCGGCCGCTGCTGGCGACCGGCGTCGCTCGGGCCCGTGGACTCGCCACGCTGCTGTCGGCATACGGGGTCGGGCGGGTG
The DNA here is from genome assembly GCA_051306135.1 of Nocardioides sp. GTDB lineage: Bacteria > Actinomycetota > Actinomycetes > Propionibacteriales > Nocardioidaceae > Nocardioides. The sequence continues at coordinate 19,065 of JBPPMQ010000119.1, forward strand.
GTGTCCAGTTCGAGTGCGCGCTGCGTCGACACCGTCAGCCCGTATGCCGACCACGCAGGCGTCGCAGTCGAACGGCACGACACCCTCAGCGAGCAGGATGCGCGACCCAAGCAGGTGCGCCGATTGGTCGAGGAAATCGTGGCTGCGGGCGACAACGCGGTGATTTGCACCCACCGGCCGGTGTTTCCGCACGTGTTCGAGGCACTCGGACTGGCTGATCCGGGTCTGGCCAAGGGGGAACTGGTTGTGGTGCATCTGCGCAACGGCCGGGTGGTGGCCACCGAAATGCCGTGACCCGGTTCACCTTCTGTACGCCCCTAGGGCCGGAAGTGGTCACCAAACGCACAGGTTGGATTCATCCTTCGTTCACCGACGGGCACCATCCGGACACTTCGACTGCCTACCGTCGCCAGCGACAGAAGTCGTACAGACATGAGGAGTTACCGAAGTGATCAGCACTTCCATCCGCCGGGCGATCGCCCCGAGCATCGCCGGCCTGGCCGTCGTGGCCACCCTTGCCGCCTGCGGCGCCGACAACGAAGACTCCGCCGACCCCGCCGCCTCGGCTGCGCCGTCCGGCTTGTCCGGCAAGCTGAACGCCGGTGGAGCATCGTCGCAGGAGAAGGCGCAAGCCGCCTGGGTCGCCTCCATGCAGGAAGCCAACGATGGCCTGACCATCGACTATGCGCCGGTGGGCTCCGGTGATGGCCGCGCCGGATTCATCTCCGGTGAGTTCGCCTTCGCCGGCACCGACTCCGCGTTGGACGACGACGAGGGCGAGCTGACCGCCGCCACCGAGACCTGCGGCGCCTCGCCGATCCAGGTTCCGGCCTACGTCTCGCCGATCGCGATCGCCTACAACCTGCCTGGCGTGGACTCCCTGAACCTGTCGGCCGATGTCGTCTCCGACATCTTCTCCGGCAAGATCACCAACTGGAGTGACCCTGCCATCGCCGACGGAAACGAAGGCGTGCCGGACCTGGCCATCACGCCGGTCCACCGCTCGGACGACTCCGGCACTCAGGAGAACTTCACCAAGTACCTCGAGGAAGCCGGCTCTTGGAGTTACGAGGCCGACGGTGTCTGGCCGTCTGACATCAAGGGCGGCGAGGGTGCTGAAGGCACCTCCGGTGTGGCGTCTGTCGTCGGCGCCACCGAAGGCGCCGTTGGTTTCATGGACAACTCCGCTGCTCTGGAGAGCGACTTCACCGTCGTCTCGGTCGCTGTCGGCGCCGAGTTCGTCCCGCCGTCCTCCGAGGCAGCCGCGAAGATCCTCGAGGTCTCCGAGCCCGCCGGTCTGACCGACACCGACATGGCCGTCTCGCTGGCGCGCGACACCGAGGAGTCCGGGGTCTACCCGGTCGTGCTGGTGTCTTACCTGCTGGCTTGCCAGTCCTATGATGATGCCGATCAGGCCGAGCTGGTCAAGGCCTACTTGGAGTTCGTGCTCTCCTCGGAAGGCCAGCAGTTGGCCGCTGAAGAGGCTGGCTCGGCCCCGCTGTCCAGCAGCATCGAGGAGCAGGCCCTCACGCTGGTAGGTACCATCAGCTGACGACGCTGAAGGGGTGCGGTGGTCCCGGCATCGGGGCCACCGCACCATCCGACGTCAGCATCAGAATCTTCAGGAGCAGCATCCGTGAGCAGCACCCTCGAACAATCCGAGGAAACCGACTCGACCCTGATGGGCGGCAGCCACTGGGGTGACCGGATCTTCCGGGGCCTGTCGGTCTCCGCTGGCGCCTTCATCATGATCGCCTTGGCGGCGGTGTTCATCTTCTTGGGCATCAAGGGCGCTCCGGGCCTGAACGTCGATCCGTCCTATTACCAGCCTGCGACCTCGTTTCTGGGGTTGGTCTGGCCACTGGTCTACGGCACCACCTTGGCCGCGGTCCTCGCGCTCATTCTCGCGGTCCCGGTGTCGACTGGGATCGCATTGTTCGTCTCGCACTATGCGCCGCGTCGAGTTGCCCGCCCCATCGGTTATGTGATCGACCTGCTGGCCGCCGTGCCCTCGGTCGTCTTCGGACTCTGGGGCGCCTGGACGCTCGGCCCGTACCTGCGTGACGCTCACACCTGGTTGTACAACAACCTCAGTTTCCTGCCGTTCTTCGACGGTCCGCCCTCGGCGACCGGACGCACCATGTTCACGGCGAGCATCGTGCTGGCGGTGATGATCCTGCCGATCATCACCTCGCTGATGCGCGACATCTTCGCCCAGACGCCCCGCCTCCACGAGGAGGCTGCGTTGGCGCTGGGCGCGACCCGATGGGAGATGGTTCGGTACGCCGTCTTCCCCTACGCCAAGTCCGGCATGGTCTCTGCGGTCATGCTCGGACTGGGGCGCGCCCTGGGTGAGACGATGGCGGTCGCGATGGTGATGTCGTCATCCCCGCTGGTCACCCTCAACATCATCTCCAGCGACAACCCTCAGACGATCGCCGCGTTTATCGCGCTCGGCTACAAGGAGTCCACGCCGGACAAGGTCGCGGTGTTGATCGCCTGCGGTCTGGTGCTGTTCGCCTTCACCTTCGCCGTCAACGCCCTGGCTCGTTGGATCGTCGGTCGCAGCGCAAGGAAGCAAGCATGAGCACCGTAGACATGTCCGGGTTGGACCAGGCGTCGCTGGTCACCCGCCAATTGCCCCGCGGCGCGGAGTGGATCGTGGCCGCAGCGGCCGCCGCCATCGGCGGCCTGGTGCTGGTCGTCAACGGATCCCCGGTGCTCGCGGTGGTGACCGGCATACTCACGTTCGTGGTGGCTCTGCCGCTGTGGGCCCGGTTCGTCTCGGGCAGCCGTGACGCGGTCAACCGGTTGGTCACGGCGCTGGTCTGGGTCGCGTTCGCGATCGCGATGGTGCCGTTGGTCTGGCTGATCTGGCTGGTGGTCTCCAAGGGTGCGGCCGCGATCAGCCCCGAGTTCATCACCTACTCGATGCGCAGCGTCACCGGCGACGAGCAGGGCGGCCTCTACCACGCACTGGTGGGCACGCTGTTCGTCACCGGCATCGCGATGGTGATCTCGGTCCCGGTGGGCATCTTCTCCGCGATCTATCTGGTCGAGTACGGCGCCGGTTCGAAGATGGCCAGGATCATCACCTTCCTGGTCGACGTGATGACCGGGATCCCCTCGATCGTGGCAGGTCTGTTCGCCTATGCGCTGTTCGCGCTGATCCTCGGGCCGAGTCGCTTCGCTCTGTCCGGATCCATCGCTTTGACGCTGCTGATGATTCCAACGGTGGTGCGCTCCACCGAGGAGATGCTCAAACTGGTCCCCAACGACTTGCGAGAGGCTTCGTTTGCCCTGGGTGTGCCGAAGTGGCGCACGATCGCCAAGATGGTCCTGCCGACCGCGATCGGCGGCATCATCACCGGTGTCGTGTTGGCCATCTCGCGGGTCATCGGCGAGACCGCGCCGCTGCTGGTGGCTGCGGGATACACCGATTCGGTCAACACCAGCCCGATCGACGGTTCGATGATGACCCTGCCGGTGTTCATCTACACCCAGTTCTCCAAATTCGGCCCGAAGAACGTCGAGTATGCCTGGGGCGCGGCGCTGATCTTGTTGCTGTTGGTCGTCGTGCTCAACGTCATCGCGCGGATCATCGGCGCGATCTTCGCACCGAAGGCTGATCGCTGATGGCCAACTCCAGTAGCGTTTCCTCGAGCGGATACACCGCTCGGACCTCGACCCAGTCACCAGAAGAAGGGCCCAGAGAGATTCCGATGGCCATCAGCATCAGTGTCCAAGACGTCAACATCTACTACGGGGACTTCCTGGCCGTAGAAGGCGTCTCGATGTCGGTCAAGGCGAAGTCGGTGACGGCGTTTATCGGGCCGTCCGGCTGCGGGAAGTCGACCGTGCTCCGCACTCTGAACCGGATGCACGAGGTCATTCCCGGTGCTCGTGTCGAGGGGACTGTCAACGTGCAGGGCCAAGACATCTACGGCCCCGGGGTCGACGCGGTGCAGGTGCGTCGGCGCGTGGGGATGGTCTTCCAGCGGCCCAACCCGTTTCCGACCATGTCGATCTATGAGAACGTGTTGGCGGGCAACCGGCTCAACGCCAAGCGGATGCCGAGGTCCGAGGCGGACGCGATCGTGGAGCGTTCGTTGAAGGGCGCGAACCTGTGGACCGAGGTCAAGGACCGTCTCAACAAGCCGGGCATGGGTCTCTCCGGTGGGCAGCAGCAGCGTCTGTGCATCGCCCGGGCGATCGCGGTGGAGCCTCAGGTGCTGTTGATGGACGAGCCCTGCTCGGCCCTGGACCCGATCTCGACTGCGGCGATCGAGGACCTGATCCACGAACTCAAGTCGGAGTACACGATCGTGATCGTGACCCACAACATGCAGCAGGCGGCGCGCGTTTCTGACGACACCGGCTTCTTCAACCTCAAGGCGACCGGCGAGCCCGGTCGGCTGGTGGAGTTCAACGCCACCAACAAGATGTTCACCTCGCCCGACAATGAGGCTACTGAGGCCTACATCTCCGGTCGTTTCGGCTGAGTCGATGCCCCATGACCCCCGCGTAACGGTCAATTTGCCGGTGAATCGGGCCGATTCACCGGCAAATTGACCGTTACGTGCGGTTGTGAGCGGTGCTTGAGCCAGATCTCCCGCTCGTCGCTCCCGAGGGCTCGGCGCTGATGAACCGTCGAGGTGTCGACCCACCAGTCCGGTTGCTCGACGGTCCAGGTCCGATCCTCGCCACGGTGCCGCGCTGCCCGGCTGTATGCCGACCTCAACCTGGCCAGGAAGTCCGCGTTGGAATGGGTCGGACCGGTCATTCGGGTGACCAGTTCGATGTGGTGACTGCGGATCGACTCCTCACGTTGCAGGCCGCGGACCCGATGGCCGTCGTCGAGGTGGAACAGCCCGTCGAACTCCACCGCCACTCCGGTGGTGATGTCGAGCAGGTCCAGGGTGAACAGATGCCTGCCACGCGGGTCGAACACCGCAACATTGACCATCAAGGTCGCGGCGGGGCGCGCGGAGAGCCACTCCACCCGACTCACCGTCTCCTGGGGTGACCAGGAGTTCTCGTGGGCCAGCGCGAGGGCCCGTCGGGCCGATCGGACTCCGGGGCGCCCGACGAGGTCGACATACAGGTGGTGGGTCATCTCCTCCAGCGACACCAGATCCGAGAAGGCCGCCATGTCGAGAGCGATCACCCCACCGTAGCGCCGACGGGGGTGGCGCATCTCGTGGCTGACCGACCACGCCGGCACGGTGATGGGGAGACCATCGATCCGCACGACTGCGTCTGGGTCGAACCACCGCTGCGCCAACATCGCCCCGGGGACTCTGCGTCGAGGATGTCGGTCGCCGATCGCCAGTGGTACAGGCAGGGGGTCACCGCTCGGGTCTGTGCCGGGGAACCAAGGTGCCCCGAGCCAGTGCAGGGCCGCCCAGCCGGTCACGGCACCGTCCGCCGGCAGGCTTGCTGCCGCCTCGACGATGCGCTGATCCGTGGTCAGGTCGCAGTCGCTGGGCACATAGAGTCCGGCGCCCACCCGTCGCCAACGGTTGCCGGCCGCCTGGTGTCGCGTTGGTCCGTGTATGCCGGCGGGGTCGGAGCGCACCGGTGCGACCACCTTGCGCGAAACTCCCGAGAGATCCATCGTTCGATGATCCACGCCGGCCGCCATACCCGCATCTGGCTATCCACAGGACCCCACGCAACGGTGGTTTTGCCGGTCATTTGTGGACAATCACCGGCATTTTGACCGTTACGCGGGGGTTACGTTACGCGGGGGTTAGGGGAGCTGGAAGATGTGCTTGCAGACCAGATAGACCACCGCGGCAGCCGAACCTGCGGCCGGGAAGGTCAGCACCCAGGCAGCCAGGATCGACCGGGCGACACCCCAGCGGACCGCGGAGAGCCGTTTGGTCGCCCCGACACCCATCACCGCAGAGGTGATGGTGTGGGTGGTCGAGATCGGCGCTTCGTAGACATAGGCAGTGGTGTAGAGCACCGTGGCGGCCACCGACTCGGCTGCGAAGCCCTGGGGCGGGTCCAGGTCGATGATGCGGCGGCCCAGGGTGCGCATGATGCGCCACCCGCCGGACCAGGTGCCCAGCGAGATCGCCGACGCTGCCGCCACGATGACCCAGATCGGCAGGTCGGCGTCGGCGGTCAGGTAGCCGCCGGTGACCAGCGCCAGGAAGATGACCCCCATCGTCTTCTGGGCGTCCTGCAGGCCGTGGCCCAGCGCCATCGCGGCGGCCGAGACGGTCTGGGCGAGCCGGAAACCACGGTTGAGCTTGGCTGGGGCCCTGTGTCGGAAGATCCACATGATGGCCAGCATCACCGCGAAACCGGCAGCGAAGGCGAACGCCGGAGAGGCCAGCATCGGAATGACGACCTTGTCGACCACGGTGTCCCAGTTGACTGCCACACCGGCCACCAGCGCGGCGCCGACCAAGCCGCCGATGAGGGCATGGGAGGACGACGACGGCAGCCCGAGATACCAGGTCAGAAGATTCCAACTGATCGCCCCGACCAAGCCCGCCATCACGATCGTCAAGCCATGGGACCCCTCGGGTGGGGTGATGGTCTCGGAGACGGTTTGGGCGACCTTCTGGCCGAGAAAGGCGCCGATGAAGTTCATCACCGCCGCGAGCAGCACCGCCACTCGCGGTGTCAGCGCCCGGGTGGAGACGGAGGTGGCGATCGCGTTGGAGGCGTCGTGGAAGCCGTTGGTGTAGTCGAAGACAAGGGCGACGACCACCACCGCTATGACGATGGCGAGCTCCACGTCAGGATTCCTTGACGGCAATCTGCTCGATGATGTTGGCGACGACCTCGAACCGATCGATGGCGTCCTCCAGGGACTCCACGATGTCCTTCAGTTTCAGCACCTCCATGGCCTTGAACTCTCCGGAGAAGAGCCTGGCCAGGATCCGGCGGTGGTTCTTGTCGCCCTGGTTCTCCAGACGGTTGATCTCGATCCAGAACTCCTCCAGCGCGCGCATCGACTGGAGCCGGGGCATCGCCTCGGCGGTGAGCTCGGCGCAGCGCTGGATCAATTCGACCTGACCGGAGAGCTCCTCGGGAAGCACCTTGACCTCGTAGACCAGGATCTGGTCGACGACCTCGTCCATGGCGTCCATGATGTCGTCGAGCCCGGACCCGAGGGAGTAGATGTCTTCGCGGTCGAACGGGGTGACGAAGGTCGAGTTGACCTTCTTCACGATGGCGTGGGTGGTCTCGTCGGCCGCATGTTCGGCCTCACGCATCCGCTTGGCGACAACCTCGTGGTCGGCGTCGCTGCCCAGCATCTCGGCGAGCAGGCCGGCACCGGTCACGAGGTGATTGGCAGACTCGGAGAACAGGTCGTAGAACGACGCGTCCACGGGGCGGAAGCGAAAACCCACGGAAAACTCCTGGTGAGGTGGGAGTGAACGCGATCATCGTAGGGGAGGACCCGAGACACTCCGCAACCAGTGATCCCTCAGCCGCGGCGCCGCTGCCTCTCGATGAGGGTTTCCTGCAGGTCGACCGAGCCACCGTTGCGTTTCCATTCCCCGTCCTGGCCCAACTCCCAGGCGGAGGTGTCGGCGTCGAACGCGAGGTCGAGCAGCGACCCGACGGCTTCCAGGGATTCGCTGCCGGGCAGCCGCACCAGCACCTCGACACGGCGGTCCAGGTTGCGGTGCATCATGTCGGCCGATCCGATCCAGGCCGCCGCCCCGGATCCCGAACCGGGGGCGGTCGACAGCCCGTTGGCGAACCAGAAGATGCGGCTGTGCTCCAGGAACCGGCCGAGCACCGAACGCACGGTGATGTTCTCGCTCATGCCGGGCACGCCAGGACGCAGCCCACAGATGCCGCGCACCAGCAAGTCGACCTTGACCCCGGCCTGGCTGGCTTGGTAGAGCGCGTCGATGAGAGCCTCGTCGACCACCGAGTTCGCCTTGAGTCGTATGCCGGCGGCTTCTCCGGCGCGGTGGTGGGCGATCTCGTTGTGGATCAGGTCGATGAGTCCGGACCGCACGCCGTGGGGGGCCACCAGCAGGTGCTCGTAGGTCGGGTTGGCCGACCAGCCGGACAGGTTGTTGAACAGGTTGGCCACGTCGTCGCCGATGCCGTCGTGGGTAGTGATCAGGCCGAGGTCTTCATAGGTCCGCGACGTCTTCGGGTTGTAGTTGCCGGTGCCGATGTGGGTGTAGCGGCGGATCCCGTCGGGCTCGTCGCGCACCACCATCGCCAACTTGCAGTGGGTCTTCAGCCCGACCAGCCCATAGACGACGTGGCACCCGGCCTGCTCCAACTTCCGGGCCCACCGGATGTTGGCTTCCTCGTCGAAGCGGGCCTTGATCTCCACGATCACCAGCACCTGCTTGCCGGCTTCGGCGGCGTCGATGAGGGCGTCGATGATCGGGGAGTCGCCCGAGGTGCGGTAGAGGGTCTGTTTGATGGCCAGCACGTGTGGGTCGGCGGCGGCCTGCTCGATGAACCGTTGCACGCTGGTGGCGAACGAGTCGTAGGGGTGGTGCAACAACACGTCGGAGCGTCGCGAGGCTTTGAAGACGTCGACGGGTGCAGCCGACTCCACTTCGGCCAACTTGCGGTGGGTGGTCGGCACGAACGTCGGGAACCGCAGCTCCTCGCGGCCCAGGTCGGCGATGCCGTGCAGGCCACGCAGGTCTAGCGGTCCGGGCAGCCGGACCACTTCCTCATCGGAGATGCCGAGTTCGGAGACGAGCAGGTCCAGTACGCCGGCCGAGATGGATTCCTCGACTTCGAGACGCACCGGCGGCCCGAACTTGCGGCGCAGCAGTTCCTTCTCCAGGGCTGCCAGGATGTTCTCGGCGTCGTCCTCTTCGACCTCGAGGTCCTCGTTGCGGGTGACCCGGAAGCTGTGCACCTCCAGCACTTCCATGCCGGAGAACAACTTGGTGAGGTGTTCGGCGATGACGTCTTCCATCGGCACGTAACGCTGGTTGTCCAGCGGCACGAACCGTGCGAAGACCGGGGGCACCTTGACCCGAGCGAAGTGTTCCTTGCTGTTGCGGGGGTCGCGCAGCAGCACGGCGAGGTTCAGGGAGAGTCCGGAGATGTAGGGGAACGGGTGTGCCGGGTCGACGGCCAGCGGGGTCAACACCGGGAAGACGCGGTCTTTGAAGATCTTCTTGCAGTAGCGCTGCTCGTCCTTGCTCAGGTCGGACCAGCGGACCAGTTCGATGCCCTCGGCCTTGAGCGCGGGCACGATGTCGTTGGCGAAGATCGAGGCCTGCCGCTGGGAGAGTTCGCGGGATCGGACCCAGATCCGCTCCAGTGCCTCCCGCGGCATCAGTCCGGAGGCGGCCCGAACCGCGAGGCCGGTGGCGATGCGCCGCTTGAGGCCGGCCACGCGGACCATGAAGAACTCGTCGAGGTTGGAGGCGAAGATGGCCAGGAACCGGGCACGTTCCAGCAGCGGCAGGGTGGGGTCCTCGGCCAGTTCCAGGACGCGCTGGTTGAAGCGGAGCCAACTCAGCTCGCGGTCCAGGAACCGGTTGTCGAAGGCTTCGAGGCTGGCCACCTGGTCGTGAGCCGGGACGTAAGGGGGCTCGATGTCGAACTCCTTGTCCGGCACGGTGTCGGTGCCGGCCGTGGCGGTGGGGTCGAGCGTCATGGGCCAAGTGTGACAGTTTCGGGTGAACGAGGAGTGACACGGCGGGGATCCTGATGCGCTCCAGCTGTTCCCACCGATTGCTACCAGCGGGTAGGTTTTGGATGTGATTGGATCCGCACTGCTGCGCAGGACCGCCTCGACGGCCGCTGCCAAAGCCCAGAAGACCGCCTTCCACACGATCATGGCGCTGCCGGAACCTGCCATGCGGGCCTTCGCCGGGGACCCCATCGTGGTCGACGGCCAGGAGTTGGCCACCGACACCCAGGCGATGTTGAAGATGATGAAGATCTCCCGGCAGCCCGACCTGGGCGAGATCCCGGTTCCCGCGGCCCGCCGGGTGATGCGCCATGCCGCCCAGCTCGCCGGGGGCGACCAGACCGTTGGACGGATCCAGGATTTCTGGGTTCACGGCCACAAGGCCCGCCTCTATGTGCCCTCGGGCGCGGCGGCCACTCCCGGACCGCTGATGGTCTTCCTTCACGGCGGCGGGTTCATCTTCGGTGACATCGAATCCCACGACGCCCCGTGCCGGTTCCTCGCGGAGAACGCCGGCGTACGGATTCTGTCGGTCAACTACCGCCTCGGCCCGGAGGCTCCGTTTCCGGCTGCGTGGACCGACGCGGTCGGCATCTTCACCTCGGTGCTCGAGCGCGCTGAGGAGTTCGGGGCCGACCCCGGCCGGATCGGGGTCGGCGGAGACTCGGCGGGCGGCAATCTGGCCGGCGGGATCGCCTTGGAGTTTAAAGACAAGTGCGCTTTCCAGTTCCTCATCTACCCGACCACCACCGCCGACCACGCCACCCGCAGTTATGAGCTGTTCCGGGAGGGCTTCTTCCTGACCACAGCGTTCATGGACGCGGCTGCTCGGGGTTACATGCTCGACGTGGATCTTCGTGAAGACCCTCGGGTGGTGTTGATGGGGGCGCAGATCCCCGAGAACGTCGCACCGGCCTACATCGCGACCGCGGGCTTCGACCCGCTGCGTGACGAGGGTGAGGACTATGCCCGCAAGTTGATGGACGCCGGCGTACAGGTGGAGGTCGAGCGGTTCCCCGACCAGATCCATGGGTTCCTCAACTGCGTCGGCGCCGGTCCGACCCACAAGGCGGCCGCCGCCCATCTCGCCGAGAAGTTCAAAGAACTCGCCGGCAGTTGACGGTGCCGGGCCCAGCCAGTCGGGTCCGTCAGTCTCAGTCGCTCAGGTTGGGACGCCAGCGGAGCAGTTCGCGGGTGAACTCCTCGGGGTCGACGACGCTGGAGTCGACTACCACGGTGAACCCGTTGTCGCGGGGCAGCTCCACCTTCCACCGACGGCTGGTGGGTTCACCGACGACGCGGATGGTGGTCGCGGGGTCGTAGAGGTCGAACTCATAAGACATCGCGCCGCGAATGACCTGGAGCAGGCCGTCCTCGCTGACGCGTGCCTCCCCGGTCTGGATCCTGCCCAGTGGCCTGAAGGTGCGGTACGCCGGCCCAGCGGGTTCCCCGACGGGCGACTCCTCGGGGTCCGCCTCGACCGGCGGTGCCTCGTCCTGCGGTGCCTCGACCGGCTGTGGTGCCGGCTCGGGGATGCCGGTCTCCAGAACGCCAGGTTCCAGAGTTCCAGAGTCCTCAGACTCTTCGGGTTCCTCAGGGCCTTCGGGTTCGTCGGTCGACGGGGTGGCGAACAGGTCGTCATAGGCCGAGATCGGTTCCATCCCGGTCAGGGTGGTCTCCGCCAGCGGCACCACCGAGGCAGCCTCCTCGACCTGGGCGAAGATGTTGTCCGAGGTCTGCTCGACCAGTGGAACCCGCTCGGTCAGCAGCGGGGCCGGAGTGACCAGCGGGGCGGGCTCGGGCTTGCCTGCGGCCGCGGCCAAAGCGGCCAGCACTCGTCTGTTGCCGCGCTGGCTCAGCGCCGCGACCACCTGGCTGCGCAGGGTCGCCAACTGGTCGGCCAGTTCGGCGGCCCGAGTCTCGGCGGCGTGCCGGTCGGCCAGCGCCTGTTCGACCAGTTCGGCGTGGTGCCGGATGGAGTTCTCCACCGCCTGACGGTCCACGGTGTGGCGCCCCAGCGCCAGTTCGGCCTGGCCGCGTCGCTTGGCCGCCTCGTCGGCTGCGGCCAGTGCGCTGTCCAACGACGCCCGATGTTCACGGGTCTGGGTCTCCAGGTCGCCCAACGCGGTCCCGGCTCGGGTTTCGGCCTCGGTGCGCTGCTGGTGGGCGGCCTCGGCCTCGGCGGCGCGTTCTGCCGCCGCAGCCTCGGCCAGTTCGCGTAGCCGGGCGGCTTCGGCGGCGGCCTCCTCGGCAACGGTTCGGGCTTGGTGGGCAGCCGCGGCCTCGGTGGCGCGGTCCGCGGCCGCGGTCTCGGCGGCCGATCGGGCTGCTGTTGCGGCTTCGACGGCTGCTGCCGCCTCGGCGGCCCGGAGTTCAGCGCGCTGAGCCTGGTCGGCAGCGGTGGCGGTCAACTCGAGTTGGCGCTGGAGGTTTGCTTCGGCGGTGCGCCGCAGTTGGTGCGAAGCGCTGGCGAGCTGGGCTGATTCGTAGGCTGCCCGTTCGGCCTCGCCGCGTTCGAACAGGGCCTTGCGAGCCGCCGCGGACGCCTCAGCGGCGGCCGCCTCGGCAGCGGCGCGAGCCTCGATGGCGGCGTTGAGGTGGTTTTCAAGGTCGACCCGAGCCGTCACGGCTTCCGCGGCGGTGGTCTCGGCAGACTCTCGGGCGGCGACCGTGTCGGCGATCCGGGCTTCGGTGGCGGCCAGTTCGGTCCGCAGTTCGGCGAGTTCGGCGGCTGCCTGGCTGGCTCTCTGTTCGGCTTCGGCTCGACCGGCGATGGCTTCGCTGAGCTCGGTGGACTTGCGCTCGGCGAAGGTGTGCGCCGCTTGCATCGTCTCCAACGCGGTCGCTGCTCGGGTCTGGTGGTCTCGGGTGGCGGTCTGGATGGCGACCCGCATCGCGGTCTCGGCGGCGATCCGTTCGTTGATCGCAGCACTGGCGCTCTGGGCGTGCTCGGTGACTGCTCGTTCGGCGGCTTCGCGGTCTCCGACGACGGTGCTCAGTCGCTCCTGGAGTTCGGTGATGCGGGCCGTGATGGCGTTGTCGGCCTCGGCCATCGCGGTGGACAGTTCGGCATACTTCACCTCGGTGGCCAGCCGTTGCCGGGTGGCCTCCTCCAGTTGGGTGTGCAGTTCGGCGGTCCGCGCCTGAATCGCGGCGATCTCCTCGGCCTGCCTGGCCACGGCTTCCTCGGCTGCGACCCGGTCCGAGACCGCCTGCTCGGCGAGTTGTTCGGCCACAGTGCGGGCCTGGTGGGCGGTGGCCGCGGCCTGTGCCTGCTCGGCCGCCTTCTCGTCGGCCTGCTGACGCAGCCGAGCCTGTTCGGCGGCGGCCTCTTCGGCGATGAGACGCTCCGCTGCTTGCTCGGCGGCAGCGGATTCGGCTGCCCGGCGCAGGCGCTCGAGGTGGTCGGTGCCGACGTTGGCGGCTGGAGTGGTCTCGGAATCGGTGGAGGTAGGCACAGGCCAGGTCCGTTCGGCAGTGGTTTCGGCTGGTGACTCTGCTGGTGACTCTGCTGGTGAAGCGGGTGCTGCGTCAGGTTCGTCATACCCGTCATCGGGGTCGCTGGCAGGGTCGCTGAGCGGTCCGTCGGCGCGATCCGATGGTTCGCTGGGGTGGTGGCGATTACGTCCGAGTCCGAAGAAGCGCCTAGGGTTCTGCTCTTCCATGGTTTGCCGAGTCTACTCAAGACGATCGCCCAACAGGGCCGGTCTGGGTCAGGTCGGCACCCAAAACTAAATCAGTAGACCAGTGCCTGGACCCCATCGCGCAGGATTTCCTCGGCGAACACCACTGCTCCCTTGATCTGGGCACCCTCGACGAGGTCGGTCCCCACTAGCGAACGACGTGCCGCGCACTGGGAGCACACCGTGACCGAACCCAAGGAGACCACCAGGTCCAACAGGTCGGAAACAGGGGTGGCCAACGGCAGTTCGACGCTCACCCGCCCGGGCACCGCGAACCAGACTGCGTCCCCGGTCAACCACAAGCTCACCTGCGCACCGGCGGCGGCTGCCGCAGCAGCCACGGTGAAGGCCTGGTTGGCACGCTCGGGCTCATCGGCGCCTGCGGT
>JBPPMQ010000136.1:0-7632 GCA_051306135.1 Nocardioides sp.
TCGACCGGCCCCGCGAGCTTGCGGCACAGCGGACCATGGGTGTCGGCCAACACGGTCAGCCCGAGGTGGGTGGCCCGTCGTAGGTCCGGCCAGGTCTTCGAGGTGGTGGCGAGGTTGATCGAGACCAGCGGCGGGTCCAGGCTGACGCTGGTGAAGCTGCTGGCAGCCAGGCCGAGCAGTTGGCCCTCCACCTCGGCGGCCACCGCGACGACGCCGGTCGGGAACGACCCGAACGCTTCACGCAGTCGCACCGGGTCGAGATCCTGGTTGGTTCGAAATGCGCTGGTCATGAGAGCTCCCGCTTCAGTAACGCTGTCACGATCGGCCGGGTGGCGGTGAGCCATTCGGTATAGACCGACTCGTCGTCATAGTGGGTGTCGATCACGAAGAGACCCCGGCCGGGAACGGTCGCCCCGAGCTCGGTGAGCACCGGACGCAAGGTCAGCTCGGGTGCCATCGAATGCGCGGCGGAGCCCCCGAGCAGCAGCGGGACGGCGAGACCGGTGAGCCCTGTGCCGCCGGCGAACCGGTCGAGGAACAGCTTGAGCAAACCGGTGTAGGTGCCCTTGTAGGTCGGCGAGGCGACCACGACCAGCCCGGCTTTGCCCACCTGGTCGACCAGTCCTGCCACCTCCGGATCGGACCAGTCGAGCACGGCCGCGCCGAGGGTGGCGAGGTCGATCACGAGATCCGGATCCCGGCCGGCGAGCTGGCGGGCCACGTATGTCGCCGCATCCAGCGTGCGCGAGCCGGGCTTCGGATTCCCGACGACGACCGCGACGCTTCCGTTCACGGTGCCGGTGCGCTCGGATCTCTCAGACACCGGCCACCTCGACCTCGAACTGGTTGGCCGGTCTGGGCAGGCCGTAGTGCTCGCGCAGCGTAGTGCCGGCGTACTCGCTGCGGAACAGCCCACGCTCGCGCAGGATGGGCACGACCGTCTCGATGAACGTCTCCAGCCCGGCGGGCAGCGATGGGCCCATGACGTTGAACCCGTCGGCTCCACCACGGGTGAACCAGGCTTCGATCTGGTCCGCGATCTGCTCGGGGGTGCCGATGACGACGTTGTGACCGCGCCCGCCGCCGAGACGGCCGAGCAGTTGACGGACCGTCAGGTTCTCCCGCTGCGCCAGATCGATGACCAGCCGAGCTCGGGAGTCGAACCCTTCCCGGACCTCCTGCTCCACGATCTCGCGGGGCACAGGTGCATCGAGGTCGATGGTCGTCTCGTCGATCTCGAAGTATGCCGCGAGCTGGCGCAGGCCGTAGGCCGCGATTCGCAGATCCTCGAGCTGTTGGGCCTTCGCGATCGCTTCGGCCTCGGTGGCGCCGATGATCGGCACCAGCCCAGGCAGCACGAGCACGTGGTCGGGGTTGCGTCCCTGAGCCGAGGCGCGCGCCTTGATGTCGGCGTAGAAGCTCTGAGCCTGCTCCAAGGTCTGGTGGGCGACGAAGATCGCTTCGGCGTGCTTGGCCGCGAACGCCTTGCCCTGCTCTGATGCCCCCGCCTGCACCAGCACCGGGTAGCCCTGGACCGGACGGGGGACGTTGAGCGGACCGGCGACCTGGAAGTAGGTGCCGACGTGGTCGATCGCCCGGAGTTGGGTCGGGTCCCCCCACCGGCCGCTCTCCTTGTCTCCTCGGAAGTGCCGCTCGCCCCAGGAGTCCCACAGCTTCTTGGTCACCTCGACGAACTCGTCGGCCCGCTCGTAGCGGGTGGCCTGCAGGGGCCGCTCGGCGAGGGAGAAGTTGGCGGCCTCCTCCTGGGCGGCGGAGGTGACGATGTTCCATGCGGCGCGTCCCTTGGAGACGTGGTCGACCGACGCGAACCGCCGCGCCAGCCCGAAGGGGTCGTTGTAGGTCGTCGACGCGGTCGCGATCAGGCCGATCCGCTGGGTGGCCCCGGCGATGGCCGTCAGCACCGTCAGTGGCTCGAACTGTCCCGAGGCCCGGAACTCTCCGGCTCCCATCACGGCCGACCCGTCGGCTAGGAAGATCGAGTCGAACTTCGCGTCTTCGGCGATCTGCGCGAGCCGGACGAAATGGTCGACGTTGAGTGCCGCGCCGGGGTCGGACTCCGGCAATCGCCAGGACGCCTCGTGGTGGCCGGCCTCCAGGAGGAAGGCGTTGAGATGGAGTTGCTTGGCTGTCATGGTCGGTGTCCTTCTCAGGCGATGGCGACGGTGGCGGCCTGGGCGGCCGTGTCGGCGTAGATCGATTCCGGACGGGGCAGTCCGTAGTGTTCGCGCAGGGTGGCCCCGGTGTAATCGGCTCGGAAGATGCCGCGCTCCTGCAGGATCGGCACGACCTGCTCGATGAATGCGTCCAGCAACTGGGGGTAGAGCGGCGGCATCACGTTGAACCCGTCGGCGGCCCGCCCGTGGAACCAGTCGCTGATGATGTCCGCGACCTGCATCGGGGTGCCGGCCACGACGTTGTGGCCACGGGCACCGGCGAGGCGGTGCAGCAGCTGTCGCAGCGTGGGCCGGTCCCGCTCGACAATGTTGGCCACGACCTGGAGCCGGCTGCGGTTGTTGTCGAGCACGTCGCCGTTGCCTGCGAACAGCTCGACGGGCACTGGCTCGTCGAGGTCGAGATGCTGCAAGGAGACCCCGGACAGGCCCTCCAGCTGAGCCAGTCCGTAGGCAGGCACGGTGAGAGAGTTGACGTATTCCTGGAGTTCCTTGGCTTCGGCCTCGCTGTCGCCCAGGAACGGGCTGATCCCGGGCAGGATCTTGACGTGGTCGGGGTTGCGGCCCAGGGTGCGGGCGCGTTCCTTGATGTCGTCGTAGAACGCCCGAGCATCACCGATGGTCTGGTGGGCGGTGAAGATCGCTTCGGCGTTGCGGGCCGCGAATGCACGGCCGTCGTTCGACGAGCCGGCCTGCACGTAGACGGGACGTCCCTGCGGGGAACGCGGTGCGACCAGCGCTCCCTCCACCTGGTAGTGCCGGCCGACGTGGTTGATCGAGTGCACCTTGTCGGGGTCGAAGTAGTGGCCCGATTCGCGGTCGGCGAGGATCGCGTCGTCCTCCCAGCTGTCCCACAGTTTGGTGACCACATCGACGAACTCTTGGGCGCGCGTGTAGCGCTCCTCGGCGCTCGGCATCTCCTGGAGGCTGTAGTTGCGTGCTGCCGCATCGGCCTGGGTGGTCACGATGTTCCAGCCGGCTCGTCCTCGCGACAAGATGTCGAGGGAGGAGAACAGCCGCGCCAGGTTGTAGGGCTCGTAGAAGGTCGTGGAGGCGGTTGCGATCAGGCCGATCCGTTCGGTCTTGGCAGCGATCGCAGCGAGCCGGGTGATCGGTTCGAGGTGGACGCCCGGCCGGTAGGGGGTCGCCGAGAACAGCCCCGGAATGTCGGCGAAGAAGATCGCGTCGAACTTGGCGGCCTCGGCCTTCTGGGCGAGCTCGGTGTAGTAGTCGATGTCGTGGATGCGCTCGACCGAGGAGTCGGGGTGTCGCCACGAGGCCTCGTGGTGACCGGTGTCGAGGAGGAAGGCGTTGAGGCTGAGCTGTCGGTTGGTCATGGATGTCTCCTAGCTGGATCCGAATCAATGGGACGTTGGGGCTATGGGCTATGGGGCTACCGGGCGTGAGGTCGGTCGGGTGGCGCCGTTCACTGAGGGCGCCAGCGCGAGAACCGCCGTTCCAGGGCGACCAGCCCATAGTTGACGGCGACGCCGAGCATGGTGGTGGTGACGATGGCGGCATACATCTTGGGGATCAGGAAGTTGTATTGGGAGTAGTTGATGAGGAAGCCCAGTCCGGCGGTCGCGCCGATCATCTCGGCGGCGATGAGCACGAGGATCGCGGCGGCACCGGAGATCCTCACCCCGGTGAAGATGGTGGGGATCGCGGCGGGGAAGACCACCTTGCGGAAGGTGGCGATCGGCGACAGTCCGAGCACCCTGGCCGAGCGCAGCAACTGGGGGTCGACGGTCGCGACTCCGGTGATCGTGGAGAGCAGGATCGGGAAGAAGCAGGCGTAGAGCACGATCGCGATCTTCGAGGTCTCGCCGATGCCGAGGATCAGCATGAAGACCGGCAGCAACGCCAGTGCTGCGGTGTTGCGGAAGATCTCCAGCACCGGGGTGATGAACTCGCGCACCGGGCGATACCAGGCGATCGCAGCGCCGAGTGGGATCGCGATGCAGATCGCGAGTCCGAAGCCGATCCCCGAGCGCACCAGACTGGCCCGGACATGAGTCCACAGTTCGCCGTCGACGACCATCGACCACCACTCCTGGGCGACGATGTGCAGCGGCGGAATGAAGTAGGAGTCGACGAGTCCGGCCCGGGGGGCGAACTCCCAGATCAGCGCCAGGGTCGCCAAGCCGGCGAGTCCGCGCAGGAAGGTGACGGCGCGGCGCTTCTTCGGTGAGACGCCTTTGGCTTTGGCGACCTCTTCTTGGCGGGGGTTGGGGCGCGCCTCGGTCCGCTCGGCGATCAGGCTAGACATGGGCGAGCTCCTGGGTCGAAGTGGTGGTGTCGTCGTTGGCGTGCTGCTGGCGCAGCAGCGACCAGATGTGGTGGCGGTAGGTCGCGAAGTCGCGGGAGGCGCGCACGTCGGTCTCGCCGCTGGGGTCGCGATCGAGGTCGATGGCGATGACTTCCTTGATTCGGCCGGGGCGGGCGCTCATCACCGCGACTCGCTGACCGAGGAACACCGCCTCGTCGATGTCGTGGGTGATGAAGATGACGGTCGTGCCCGTACGCCGCCAGATGCCGATCAGCTCCTCTTGGAGGCGCTCCCGGGTCTGGGCGTCGAGGGCGCCGAAGGGTTCGTCCATCAGGAGCACCTGGGGCTGGTAGGACAGGCTTCGGGCGATGGCGACGCGTTGCTTCATGCCGCCGGACAGTTCGTGGGGATAGCGGTTGGCGAACTCGCTCAAACCGACCAGATCCAGGTAGGCGTTGGCCGTCTTGGTGCGCTCCTTGCGGGTCATCCCGCCTTTGGCTTCGAGGGCGAACTCGACGTTGGCGACCGCCGTTCGCCACGGCAGCAGGGTGTATTGCTGGAAGACGACGCTGCGGTCCAAGCCGGGGCCGGTGATCGGCTTGCCGTCGATGGTGAGGCGGCCGCTGCTCGGCGTGGCGAGGCCGGCGACCAGGTCGAGGACCGTCGACTTTCCACAGCCGGAGGGACCGACGACGGTGAGGAACTCCCCGGCGGCCACCTCCAGGTCGAGGTCGTCGAGGGCGACGAACTCGCGCAACTGCTTGTCGTCACCGCGGACCCAGAAGGTCTGCCGGACCTGGCTCAGTTCGATCCGTGAACTCATGGTGCTCTCCTGATGGGTGTAGGGATGATGGGCGGGACCAACCGGCCACGCGAGGTGAGAGGGACAGGGTCAGGAGTTCGGGTTGAACTCGTTGGTGAAGACGTCGTCGATGTTCAGCTCGCCGTCGATTTCGCCTCGGCTGACGAGCCAGTCGGCCCATCGTTGGATGTCCTCGGTGTGGATGACAGGTTTCGGATCGAGACCGAGGGTGCCCGGGAAGTTGGCCTCGATGGCGGGGATGTAGTCGGCGTACCCGTTGGCTTCGAGGTAGGGGAAGTAGATGTCGAAGATCTCTTGGCGGGTGTGTGTCTCGATGAACTCGATGGCAGTCAGGATCCCTTCGACCAGTTGCCGGCTGGTGCCTGGGTTGCGTTCGATGAAGTCGGTGCGCAGGCTCATTCCACCGCCGGCGTACGGCCCTCCGACGACCTCGACGTCGCTGGTGAGCTCGACGAGGTCGTACTGCTCGCTCGCAGCCCGATAACTCATGAACGACAGCACCGCGGCATCGACCTGGCCCTGGCCGAGCGCCGCCGGGGTGTTGAGCGGCGGCAGGGGCACCAGGGTGATCTGGTCCTGCTCCTGGTCGCTGAGTCCTTCCTGGTCGAACCAGGTGTCGAGCACGGCCTCATGGTTGGCGCCCAGGGTGTTGACGGCGATCTTCTTGCCGATCAGGTCGCGAGCCGTGCGGATCTGGGAGCCTTCGAGGACGACGAGTTTCGCGTTGCTCTTCTCGTTGGATCCGTAGGACGGCACCACTGCCTTGATCGGTGCGCCGGTGCTGACGAGTTGGGCGATGGCGCCGTAGAAGGCCCCGCCACCGATGTCGGTCTGGTTGGAGACCAGGGCCTGCAGGGCCTGCGGGCCGCCGGTGACGTCGCCGACGCGCTCCAGGGTGAGTCCGTCGAGTTCCCCGAGCGCATCAGCCATCAGGACAATGTCCACGGCGCCCGCGTAGCTCTGGTAGCGGATCGAGGTCTGCTCGCCTTCGGCGTTCCTACCGACCGCCGAACCGCAGGCGGTCATCGCGGCGAGGACGGCGATGAGGAGGGCGACGAGGGCCAGGGGCCGACTGGATCGGGCGTGGGGGATCTTCATGAGGGCGTTTCTTCTCCTGCGGTGCGGTGATGCTGCTGGGCGGTGCTGAGCGGCCGGCACGGGTCCAGCTGTCGGCGGCACTCACTCGATGTCAACTAAGACGATAGCCTTACTAGACTTTTGAAGTGTTGTTCTGCTCACCGCGAGCAGATGCTCCCCACGATCGAAGCGCGCGTAACGGGGTGGGTCTCGGGTGACCCGAACTACTCGGGTGACCCGAACTACTCGGCGCGGACGACTTCGGCTGCTCCGTTGACGAGGTCGGCAACCAGCGAAGGCTGGCGCCGAATCCGAATCTGGTTCCGCCTGCGGCACATGAGATTGGCCCCCCGAACGGCCAGATCGAGCCAGTCACGCCGATTTCTTGCGGGCTCTGTGCGGACTGGAGGGGCACACCCCGTCTGCCGTGCGCTTTTCCGCCGATTCACACGTTGAAGCGGAACGAAAACCGGGGGTTTCGGGTGTTGACGGTCACCGTTGGTTGAGGCCGGAAAACGCGGTCTGACCTGCGGAAACGCGTTCGTGTGACCGTTGGACGTCGTTGGCGAGAATCGGTCTGGGCCGGACTTCTTGCGGACTATTTGCGGACCGCTGGGGTCACCCGAGCGTCTCGGGCAGGAGGGTGAAAGCATCGATGTGACGGAGCCGGACGGCGGTCAAATGCCGACGGTCCAACGTGGCGATCTCGCGGACGCCGAGCCGCTCCGCCAAGGCGATCACCGAGGCGTCTGTCGTGCCCAGCTGCAGATCGTCGTAATCGCGCACCAGCTCAGCCATGCGCGCGAAGTCTGCCGACGTCAGGTTGACGACTTGGAAGTCTTCAGCGGCGACCGCGTCGAGGAACTTTGCCTCGACCTCGGTACTCACCCATGCGGCCAGCATGTGGCCGACCTCGGCGACGACGGTCTGCGGGACCAGTAACGACGGCCTGCCAACCGCAGGCCGGTGAACATCTCCGTGCAGGCGTGGTGATCGGCGTCGTTGCTGGCCGCAGCCGCGATCAGCGGACCCGAGTCGCAGAGAATCACGAGCGCAGACGACCGAAGCCTTCTGCGAGGTACTCATCAACGTTCCGCGCCATGTCAGTGCGGCCGTCCTTCGCAACGCCAGCGCCGAAAAACGCCGGCGGCCACTTCCCTCGCGACCTCTCCGAAGCCAGGCGCCGCACGTCTGCGAGCACGACCTCGACCTGATCGTCGGGCAGACCCTCGATCAGGTGAATGAGCTCATCACGGTTGGCGGTCATGAAG
>JBPPMQ010000188.1:0-3449 GCA_051306135.1 Nocardioides sp.
CACCTTGGTGAATCCGCCGACCTGTGGGACGACGACGTCGTGGTAAGGGCCGTGCTGTGGGAGGCCCTCCGAGAGTTGCCTCCCCACCACCGCGCGGCACTGGTGTTGCGCTACTACGAGGACCTCTCCGACGACGACATCGCGGCAGCGCTGGAGTGCCGTCCCGCTACCGTGCGCAACTGGGTGGCTCGGGGGCTCCACCGGCTTCGTGTTCAGATCGATGACACCCGAACCGTGAGCAAGGAGAATCCGTGATGGCGACCATGAGTGATGTGCTCCGCAAGACGATGGCGGAGCGGGAGGCCGACGCCCCCACGGTCAATGAACTACTCGCTAGGCTGGTGGACAACCCCGGCGGCCCCTCGTCCGGTGCCGGTAGTCGCCGCCGCGCCTGGGCACTCGTGGCAGCGGCCGCCGTCGCGGTCATCACGGGCGTGGTGGGGTTCACTACCTTCTCTGGGTCGCAGGAGCGGTCGGGGGCGGTAACGGTGACCGCCAGTTCGCCCTTCCCGGCCGAAACGGCCCAGGACTGGGCCACCTTCGCTGACCATCTCGTAGTAGGCGAGGTGGTCGCAGAGCAGCCGCTGACGCAGTCGTCCGAGGGTGATGGGCATGGATCGCAACTGCGAGACGTTACCTTGCGCGTCGACGAGGTGCTGTGGTCCCGCGAGGAGGCGCCCCCTCTGCCCGACCAGGTCACCTGGGAAACGCTGGGCTGGAACTATGTCGACGGCGAGCGCGTCGCAGCGAACTTCACCGCCACCGAAGGCGAACTCGTCGAGCAGGTCGAAGACACCGAACAGGCCGACGAGACCGACCAGACGGCGGCCAACTGAGCCCCTTCGAGGATCCACTGGTCACGCTCCGCGTGACAATCGGATTGCGGGACGTCAGATGGGGTAAGCGCGATCAAAGGCCGTCGAAGGTCATGACGTCCGTAGGTCTGGTGAATCGAGCGCGTTCGATGCGGGTGGGTTGATCCCACCGAGGGAAGCAACGGCAGCCGTCGCCACCCGAAGAGCCGCAGCACAGTCCGGCCGAGGACGCGGCTCAGTGACTCGCGTCGCGCCGTTCATACTTTCTGGTGCCGCGGCCGGGCAAGGCGGTCAGTTGTCGAGGTAGGTCCTCAGGCTGTCGGGTATGCCGAGGACCAACTGGTGGTCGTCGTGGCTGACTTGGAGACCGCGGGGTGCCCAGTCGACCGTCCAGTGGTGGGCGTCCAGAAGGTGGGTGAGCGAGCGGAGGACGAGATCGGCACGGTCGGTGCGGTCGCGGGCCTGGCGGTCCGTCGCGAGCGCGACACGGCGTTCGATCTCGTCGCGGGATAGCCCTTCTAACTCATCGAGTCGATGGTCCAACTCGAGTACCACGGGTGCGAGATACAGGTCGGATAGGTCGTGGGGTCGTGTAGTCATGGCGGACTTCCTTTCGTCTTACTGACAGTGTCGATCGCGGCGTTGGCCAACGGTAGGGCCGTTGGTCCCTTACTGCCGGGCCCAGGCACTCGAAAGAAGCCGGAAGTTCGCAACTGTCCGGCGGGGGCTCGGGCTTCGGGTGAAGGCGGTACCGGCGGTAGCATCGTTCGACGTGGGCCGGGTCTGAGCCACGATGTCGCGGACTTCCTCGCGGCCTGCGAGTTCGGCATCCGGTCGTGTTCAGTTCGGGACTTTGGCCCCCGGCGCCGGGCATTGCGGCCCTGATCGTCGAGTGTTCTGCGAGTACACGCTGAAGGCAGCTGCTCGGCTGAGGAGGGCGCCATGGCTCAAGGTGACTCTGCTGGTAGCCATGAGGTCGCCGACCTGCCTGTACTGCCCGCCGGATGCGAGCATCTACCTGATACGCCCCAGCCGGGCGATCGCGACCATCGTCGGGGTGCGGCCCCTAGCGCTGTTCGATGCACAACGCGCCCGGACCATCTACCCACTGGCCCACCAGCAGGGCGCCCGGTACGGGGAGCAACTGCAGACCGCTGCGGCATAGCGAAGCGAGCGGATCGAATGCCCAGATCCACGAAACGAACCGTCATGCATAGAGACAGTCAGTCGACGTGAGACTCCAGGATCGCCTTCAGCCTCGCAAGGTCGGCCTCGACCATCGCAGCGTCTCGCTCGAAGTCCTCGTCGCTCATGTCGAGTTGCCGGAGAGTGAAGATGACCTCCGCGCCATCGGGGTGCGCGAGCATGCGAAGCGGGTTGGTGACCACGGCGCCGGTCGGCAGCGTGACGTCGTGGTCAAGGACGCCAAGGTCGTTGGTCGGCACGAACCGAACGGTGACCTGGCCCATCGGGGATTCCACGAAGAGCAGGTCGCCGTCACGTTTCACGTCCGCCTCAGCCAAGCCCGCCGCCCACTTCGGCAAGTTCTCCGGGTCAGCGGCGAAGGCGTAGACGGCCTCCGGAGTTGCTGCAATGACCGTACTGACGTGCCGACTCCGCATGGCAGCCATCGTCCCACTGCACCCGCGACGCACGGCGCACACCTGCCTGTCACCAAGACAGGAGGCATCCGATGAGAGTCCAGACCCGAGACCTCGCGGCCCGCGAGGAGAAACTCGAAGCCCTGCAACAGAAGTTCACCGAGTCGGTCGGCGCGCTGGTCACCGGCGACGACTGGAAGCGCGCGTTGGAGTTCGCCGCAAAGTTCCGAGCTCGCAGCTTTGGGAACACGATGCTGATCGCGGTTCAGCATTACGCGGCGTTCCAGCAGGGGCGGGTGCCCGAGCCGATGCCGACGTACGTCGCCGGCTTCCGACAGTGGCTCAGCCTCAACCGCGCCGTGATGAAGGGCCAATCGGGCTACGCGATCCTCGCCCCCGTCACCGCCAGGTTCGCGTCCTCGAACCTGCCGACCCAGCCTCGTGGCGACGCCTCGCCCGCGGCGAGAAGCCCGGCTTCGGCGAAGCCATCCGGTCCAAGTTTGTCGGACTCAAGCCCGCACACGTCTGGGACCGCTTATCTCGAGTATCCCCCTCAAGCCAGCAGGTGACTTGTTCCAGTCCCGGCGCTCGCCGACGGTCAAGCCCCCGGATCCTTGGCGTTCAAAGAAGCGCGTAGTTCGTCAATTGTGTCGACGTCCTTCCACTGACTGGTCGTCTCGGACTCTCCCCACACGCTCATGAGCGTCTTGCTCTCCGCGTGCTCGCCGAGATCACGGCCTACCAGTGGGGCATGGTGACCTCGACTCAGGCGAGCATGCGACATCTGACAGACGTCGTAACCCCGAGAGGGCCCCTGACCTGCGGAAACGCGGCGTCAGAGGCTCTCTTTCGTTGCTCTGAAATCGGCCCGATTCCGCAGGGATTCCGCAGGAGAACGGCGCGAGCGGAAATCGTTGGGCGTTGGTGGTGGCTACTTGGGAGGATGGAGTCGTGGATGGGCACGACGACTCGGAGGATGACTGCGCGTTCTGCCTCGGGCGTGAGGCGGCACATCAAGGTGAGCCGTCGACCT
>JBPPMQ010000189.1:0-13480 GCA_051306135.1 Nocardioides sp.
GTGTCCCGCAGCCGGAGCAGGATGACAACAGTGGAGCAGAAGTACGTCTTCGCCAGACGGTCCAGCTCCCGCGTCAGATCGGAGGCCGTGGGGTCGAAACGAGCCCGAAGGTCCGCCTTCGGCACAGCGACCTCAGCCGTCACCTTGTTGCACCACGCCTCGACCCCCTCGCCGTCGCTGCCGAACCCCTCGGCGCTCAAGCCGGTGTCGCCATGCCAGACGTGCGCAAGCTCGTGGAGGAGGGAGAAGACTTGAGTCGCCTTGGTGTCGGCAGCATTCACGAAGACGTAGGGAACCAGCCGGTCCTGCAGGGTGAACCCCTGAACCTCTTCCGGGTCAAGACCCCGGTGGGTGTCGTTGCCGACCATAGAAGAGACGCTGACCAGCCCGCCCAGCTCCTCGAACTTCCGGACAAGGTGCTTTCGGGCGTCGTCGACGGACCGTAGGCCGATACGGGGCACCCCGAAGTCGAGCGCCTTCCGGATTTCAGCAGCGACTTCGTCAACAGGCCGGTCGCGCCCGCTCCCGACGAACGGCAACCTCGGCTGAAGGACCCTTGAGCTACGCTCCAGCCCGTACCAATAGATACACAGATCCGGACATCGTCGCAGATCAACCCGCAGGTCTTACTCCCACTCGATGGTGCCGGGTGGCTTGGAGGTGATGTCCACCGTGACCCGGTTGACCTCCCGCACCTCGTTGGTGATCCGGGTGGAGATCCTCTCCAGCACGTCATAGGGCAGTCGCGCCCAGTCGGCGGTCATGGCGTCCTCGCTGGTCACCGGACGCAGCACGACCGGGTGACCGTAGGTGCGGCCGTCACCCTGGACACCGACGCTGCGCACGTCGGCCAGCAGTACCACCGGAAACTGCCAGATGTCACGGTCCAGGCCGGCTGCGGTGAGCTCGGCGCGAGCGATCGCGTCCGCCTCACGCAGGATGTCGAGCCGCTCGCGGGTCACTTCGCCGATGATCCGGATGCCCAACCCGGGACCGGGGAACGGGTGCCGCCAGACGATCTCCGGCGGCAGCCCGAGTTTCTCACCGACGAGGCGCACCTCGTCCTTGAACAGGGTGCGCAACGGTTCGACGAGCTCGAACTCCAGATCCTCGGGCAGGCCGCCGACGTTGTGGTGACTCTTGATGTTGGAGGCACCTGCTCCCCCGCCGGACTCGACCACGTCGGGATAGAGAGTGCCCTGCACCAAGAAGCCGACCCGGGAACCCGCGGGGGCACCCTTGACGATGTCGATCTCGGCGGCCTCGAAGGTGCGGATGAACTCCCGGCCGATGATCTTGCGTTTGGTCTCCGGATCCCTCACCCCGGCCAACGCGTCCAGGAACTGCTTCTCGGCGTCCACCACGACCAACCTGGCGCCGGTGGAGGCGACGAAGTCCCGTTCGATCTGCTCGGTCTCGCCCTGGCGCATCAGGCCGTGGTCGACATACACACAGGTCAGCCGGTCGCCGATGGCCTTCTGCACGATGGCGGCCGCCACCGCGGAGTCCACCCCGCCGGACAGGCCACAGATCGCGCGGCCGTCCTCACCGATCTGCTCGCGGATCCGTTCGATCTGCTCCTCGGCGATGTTTCCGATGGTCCACGTCTGGCGGCAGCCGGCAATGTCCCACAAGAAGTGCTCGAGCACCTGTTGGCCGTGCTCGGTGTGCATGACTTCGGGATGCCACTGCACCCCGGCCATCGCGGTGTCGAGGTTCTCGAACGCAGCCACCGGAGTGCCGTCGGTCGAGGCCAGCACCTGGAATCCGGCAGGAGCCTGAGAGACGGAGTCGCCGTGGGACATCCACACCTTGTGCTGCGGCGGCATACCGTTGAGCAGGGTGCCGCCCTGAAGCACCTGTACGCCGGTCCGACCGTATTCTCGCGCCCCGTTGTTGTCCACGGTGCCGCCCAGAGCCTGGGCCATCAACTGGAATCCGTAGCACATGCCGAACACCGGCGCGCCGGCCGAAAACAGCGCCGGGTCGATGGTCGGCGCGCCGGGCGCGTAGACGCTGCTCGGGCCGCCGGACAGGATGATCGCCTTGGGGTTCCTGGCCAACATCTCAGCCGCCGGCATGTGGTGCGGCACCACCTCGGAGTAGACCCGAGCCTCACGGACCCGTCGAGCGATCAACTGCGCATACTGGGCTCCGAAGTCGACGACCAGGACAAGATCGTGCTGGTCGGAAGGATCAGGAGCCGAGGTCGCCGTCATGGCGGGGAGTCTACCGGCGCCCCCCGCCGGGAAGAATCAGGAAACCCCCACGATAGGCAGTCGCAGTGCCGCCGGAGCCGTCACCGGGACAGCGGGGCTGATCGGGCTGACCGCCGCGACCCGGACGTACTGCGAGCCCAAAGCCGGGCGGGGATCGGTCTCTCCCTTGTTGGGCCAGAAAGACATCGCCCGCTCCGCCTGCGCCGTGATCGTCAGTGAGGGGTTCACCCCGAGGTTCGCCGAGACCGCCGAACCGTCAGCGACGTGCAGACCCTCGTAGCCGTACATCCGCTGGTAGGGATCGATCACGCCGGTCTGGGGCGAATCGCCGATGGTGCAGCCGCCGATGAAATGCGCCGTCAACGGACGGTTGAGCGGGTCGCCGATCGACCCGCCGGCGGTGCCGCCGCCCATGACCTGAGCCATCCGCCGCACTGCTTCGTTGCCGGCGGGGATCCACGTCGGGTTGGGTTCGCCGTGCCCCTGGCGCGACGACATCCGCCAGCCGAACGGGGTCTTCTTCCGGAAGGTCGTGATCGAATTGTCGTGGGACTGCATGACCAGTGCGACCACGGTGCGCTCGGACCAGTGTCGGACGTCGTACAGGTTGGCGACCTCGCCCTTGTTGGACCACATCTGTTTGGCCCAGACCTTCCACCGCGGCTCCGGCCCGTCACCGTCGGTGAGGATCGTCTGCAGGAACGACATCGAGTTCGAGCCATGCCCGTAGCGCACCGGCTCGATATGAGTGTTCTCGTCGGGATGGAACGAGGATGTGATCGCCACACCCTGGGTGTAGTCGACGCTGCGGTCGGGCGCGATGGCGCCCAGGATCGCCTCGGAGTTGGTGCGCGCCAACTCCCCCAGCCGGTCAGAGATCTCGGGCAGGTCACCGTTTGCCTTGAGCTTGTGCAGCAGCTTCTGGGTGCCCAACGCGGCGGCGGAGAAGATCACCTGATCAGCGGTGAAGGTGCGCACCGCCGAGCGCCGCTGCAGCTTCGCCTTGGTCCAGCGGGCGTGGACCTCGTAGCCGCCTTCCTCACGAGGCACCACCCGGGTCACGGTGGTCAGCGGGTGAACCTTCGCCCCCTGCTGCTCGGCCAGGTAGAGGTAGTTCTTGACCAGGGTGTTCTTGGCGTTGTGTCGGCACCCGGTCATGCACTCCCCGCAGTTGCGACAGGTGTTCCGGTCCGGTCCCACTCCCCCGAAGTACGGGTCGGCGACCCGTTCGCCCTCCGGCTCTCCGGGCCCGCCGAACAACACCCCGACCGGTGCCATGTGGAACGTGTCACCGACCCCCATCTCCCCGGCAACGGCCTTCATCACACCGTCCGCAGGAGTCATCTCCGGCGTCAAGGTGACCCCGAGCATCCGCTTGGCCTGGTCGTAATAGGGGGCCAGCTCCTCGGCCCAGTCGGTGATGTGGGACCAGCTGGGGTCGTTGTAGAAGGCCGGCAGCGGCTCATAGAGCGTGTTGGCGTAGACGAGCGACCCGCCACCGACGCCGGCGCCGGCCAAGATGATGCAGTCCTTGACCATGTCGATGCGCTGGATCCCGTAGCACCCCAGTTCGGGGGCGTAGAGGAACTTCTTCAGGTCCCAGGAGTTGGTCGGAAAGTCAGCGTCGTCCATACGGGCGCCAGCTTCGAGCACGCCGACCTTGTAGCCCTTCTCAGTCAGGCGCAGCGCCGAGACACTGCCACCGAAGCCGGAACCGATGATGAGGACGTCATAGTGAGTCACAGCTGCCACGCTGCCTGTCTGTAGAAGTTGGTTCTGTTGGAGTTGGTGCGCAGGGAAGGGATGAGAAACAGGGCCGTCAGGCCCGGCCGAGCTTCTTGAGGGCACCCAGGGCGACCGTCATCAGCTTGGCGTACTGCTCGTCGCTCATACCGAACATCGGGGCGATCCGGATCAGGCGTTGGGTGGCCACCGACTGGGTCTCGGTGAAACGCAGGATTCCTTCGGCACCCTGACGTCGCCCTTGGCCCGATTGGCGCATGCCGCCCATCGGGGCAGCCAACGAGGCGAAGGTGGCTGCGAAGCCCTCGTTGATGTTGACGGTGCCGCACTTGATCTGGCTGGCCAGTCGACGGGCCCGGTCGCCGTCAGTGGAGTAGATCGAGGCGTTGAGGCCGTAATCACCGTCGTTGGCGCGAGCGACGGCCTCAGCCTCGTCGTTGAACCGGTACAGCGAGACGACCGGACCGAACGTCTCCTTGCCGAAGCAGGTCATCTGCGGACTGACGCCCTCCAAGATCGTCGGCTCGAAGAAGTACGGCGCCAAGTCTGGGCGTGCCGAGCCACCGGTGAGCACGGTGGCGCCTTTGGCCACCGCGTCCTGCACGTGAGCGGTGACGGTGTCCAACTGGTTCTGGGAGATCAACGGCCCCATGTCGTTGCCCCACTCCAAGGTGGCGCCCAAGTTGAGCGCCTTGGTGCGGGCCACGAACCGCTCCACGAAGCGGTCGTAGATCTGGTCGGCCACGAAGACGCGCTCCATCGAGACGCACAGTTGGCCGGAGTTGGAGAAGGAGGCACGGACCGCGCCCTCGGCGGCCTTCTCGATGTCGGCGTCGCGCAGAATCAGGATCGGGTTCTTGCCGCCCAACTCCAGCGAGCAGCCGATCAGGCGCTCCGCGCAGCCCTTGGCCACGATCTTGCCGGTCGCAGTCGATCCGGTGAAGCAGATGTAGTCGGCCCGATTGATGATCTCGGTCCCGATGGTGGCACCCGGACCGGCCACGACCTGCCACAGGTCCTCGGGGAACCCGGCCTCGACCAGCAGTTGCTTGGCCAGCAGGGCACTGAGCATCGTCTGGGCGTCGGGCTTGGCGACCACCGCATTGCCGGCCGCCAATGCGGGCAGCCCATCGCATAGCGCCATGGTGAAGGGGTAGTTCCACGGGGTGATCAGGCCGACCACACCCTTGGGCACGTGGTTGACCTCGACCCGGGTCAGCACCGGAATGACGCCCGGCTTGCGCTCGGTGCCCAGGAAGCCACCCAGAGTGCGTCCGTAGTAGCGGGCGGTCAGGGCGATGTGCAGCGGCTCGTCGAAAGCGTTCTTGCGGGCCTTGCCGGACTCCAGCACGATCAGGTCGATGACCTCGTCCTGCCGCTTGAGCACCAAGTCGTGCAACTTCAGCAGCGCGGCTGAGCGCACGGCGATCGGGGTGCGCGCCCACCGCTGCTGGGCCGCGCGAGCCCGAGTGAAGGCCTCCTCCACGTCGGCTGTGGTCGACTGCGGGATCCTGGCCAGCAAGGCGCCGTCGAGGGGACTGGACACGGCGTGGGTTTCGGGACCGGTCGCGAGCAGCGACGAGGTCAGTTGCGCCACCGCCTTGGGGTCCAAAGCGTAGGACGCGGAAGCGTCGTGCTCGGGATCCAACGGACCGTGGAGCAGAGGGCTGTCACCGGGGGTGGACTCGTGATCGCTCATAGCGACAGCCTACCCGTGACAGCGGTCACTTTCTAGTGGTGAGCGGACACACTGTCACAGATAGTTGACCGGGGGGCGACTCAGACCAAGTCGGCGACGCTGATGCGGGCCTCGTCGGCCTCCGCATCGGTCAACTTCTCCTGAGAGCGGCGCTCGGCCTCCACCTTGCGCAGGTAGTGGTCGACCTCGTCGGCTGTGGTCGCCGCATCCCAGCCCAGCTCGGTCGCCATCAGTTTGGCGACCCCCGGAGCTGCCGAGATGCCCCGGTCGAAGGTTTCCATCGAAATGCGGGTACGCCGGACCAACACATCGTCCAGGTGCCGGGCTCCTTCGTGGGTCACGGCATAGACCACCTCGGCGGCTAGATAGTCCTCGGCTCCCTCCAGCGGCAGCCCCAGCATCTTGCGGGTGGCGATCAGATCGAGGACGTCGTCGATCATGCCCCCGTAGCGCCCGAGCAGGTGATCGATCCTGGCCACGTGCAACCCCGCACGGCGGGCCAACAACACCCGCTGGTTGTCCCGGGTCTCGAAGCCATCGGCCCCCAGCAGTCGGACCTTGTCGGTGATCGACTCGCGCAGATAGGTGGCACCGGCCGACCTCAGCGAGTGGGCGGCCGCATCCACCGCGTCCTTGGCCATCACCCGATAGGTGGTCAGTTTGCCGCCGGCGATCATCACCAAGCCGGCCACCGGGGTGACCACGGTGTGCTCTCGGCTGATCTTGGAGGTCGGCTCCGACTCCCCCGACAACAGTGGCCTCAGTCCGGCATACACGCCTTCGACGTCCTCGTGGTCGAGCGGCTCACGCAGGATGGAGTTCACGTGACCGAGGATGTAGTCGATGTCGGCGCGGCTGGCAGCCGGGTGCGCCAGGTCGAACTTCCAGGCGGTGTCGGTGGTCCCGATGATCCAGTGCCGGCCCCAGGGAATCACGAAGAGGACCGACTTCTCGGTGCGCACAATGAACCCGGACTCCGACCGGATCCGGTCACGGGGCACCACCAGATGGACGCCCTTGGAGGCCTGCACATGCAGGGCTCCACGGCCACCGACCATCTCTTGGATCTCATCGGTCCAGACTCCGGCGGCATTGACCACCACCCGAGCCCGCACCTCGAACTCGCGGTCGTTCTCCAGGTCCAGGGCACGCACGCCGACCACCCGTTCGCCCTCACGCAAGAACCCGAGCACCCGGCACCGGGTGGCCACATGGGCGCCGTGGCGGGCAGCGGTGCGAGCAACGGTGGTGACCAGCCGAGCGTCGTCGACCTGGCAGTCGTAGTACTGGATGGCGCCGGCGATCTCGTCGACCTTGAAGTCGGGCGCGATCCGGGCCACTCCCTTGCGGGTCAGGTGTTTGTGCCGGGGCATCCCGCGCCCGAAGGTGCCGACGGTGGCCATCGCGTCGTAGAGCGCGAGCCCGGCACCGACGTACGGACGCTCCCAACCTTTGTGAGTCAAGGGGTAGAGAAACGGCACCGGGCGCACCAGGTGCGGTGCGAGCCGGGTGAGCAGCAGGCCACGCTCGGTCAACGCTTCGCGGACCAGACCGAAGTCCATCATCTCCAGGTAGCGCAGGCCGCCGTGGATGAGTTTGCTGGAACGACTCGAGGTGCCCGAGGCCAGGTCGCGTTGCTCCAGGAGCCCGGTCGACAGCCCCCGGGTGACCGCATCGAGCGCGCACCCCACCCCCGTGATGCCGCCGCCGACGACCAAGATGTCCAACTCGCCCTCGCCGGACAGGCCACTCATCGCTGCGATGGCGCCGTCGCGGCCGGCTGGGCTGAGGTCTCCAGACGAGATCATGAGTTAAGTCTGCCCGGTCGGGCCAGCGAACGGCAGCCGTGCCGCGCCAACGAGCGCACGGCGCCGTTGGTCCGGCATCGGTTCCTCGACCACGCCGCGCTCGCCGTCAGCGTGCAACATCGGCGGGAACTCGAGCTGAGCGGCTGGTGCGGTCGCCACCGCGACGTGGTCGACACGGCCGTCGGTGGCGAAGAAGTAGAGATCGCCGGGCTGCACCTCGCTCAACGCCACCTGCGCGAACAGTGCGTGCTGATCGCAGGCATCGCGAGGCACGGTGTGTCCTAGCGCCCGAGCCGGCAGGTGCACCAGCCCGGAGCAGTCGATTCCGGTGCCGGTCAATCCACCCCAGCGGTAGGGAGTGCCACGGAACAGCCGAGCCAGGTCCAGATGGGTCATCGAACTGGCCAGGATCGCAGGGTGGGCGGGCTGCTCGTCGAGCCCCTCGCTGCGCAGCCAGCCGGGGTAGCCGCGGGGGTCCTTGCGGGTGGGCTGCCAGGGCAACACCACTCGGCTCCACGGCCCACGTATGTCGACCACGACGGCCGCCTCACCGGCCAAGGCCTGACTCACGGCCTCCGAATGGTCGTCCGGGTCCAAGCGCAGGTCGCTCAGGGTACGAACTCGGCGGGGCTCCTCCACAGAGGTCATTGTCCCCCAGGGAGGCGTTCGTGGTGGTCCGTTACGTGTACCTGCTCCGCGGCCGCGTCGGTCGCGCGCTAGGAGCCGTCGTTCTCTGGGTGGGGCTTTGTTCCCAGGGGAGCCGACTTCGGACTTCGCGGGTCGGGATAGTGGCGGCGAGCACGATCATGCTGGTGCGGCGTCGGTGGTGTGCGCAGGGGCAGTGGCGGATGTCTTCAGCTCGACGAACAGCACTCTGGTCTCGGTGGTGCCGATGTTCTCCCCTGCATGGACCTGGGCGGGGAGCCAGAAGACCTGGCCCTGGGTCATCGAGACGTCGCGGGACCCGTCGGCGAAGTGCAGCCGTCGCTGGAAGTCTGAAAGCGTGTACATCACGCTCTCGGGATGCCGATGCGGACTGGTCTTGCCGCCGGGAGTGTCGTGGTACTCCAAGACCCGCACCAGGTCGTTCTCAAGGATCGTCTTGTACTTGTTCGGGTCGGTGTGGGTGGGGTCGGTGTCGTCCACGGCGCGTTCCTCCGATTGGTCAAATGGTAGAGTGGCACTCTATGAAGTACTACTCTGCATCCTATGCGTGAGCCAGTCAAGGGAACGTCAGCGTCTGGGCGGCGCCGGGAGGCCCGTGCCCGGGCGACCCGTGACCGGATCGTCGAGGCTGGCCGACGGCTGTTCGAGACGAACGGTTACGCCGCGACCACGGTGACCGCGATCGCGGCCGAGGCGGGTGTGGCGCCGGCGACGGTGTACCAGGCGTTCGGAACCAAGCGCGCGGTCTTGGCACGTGCCCTAGACCTCGCAATCACCGACGACCAGGAGCCGGTCAGCCTGCTTGATCGGCCTTGGCTGGAGCACGCGCGACAGGCTCGCGACCCTTCCCGACGACTCGCCCTGGTCGTGACCCACACCAGTGAGATCGCCGCACGCACGGCGGCATTGAAACGGGCGATGCGCGATGCCGCTGCGACCGATCCGACGGTGGGTGACCTGATCCGGCAGGACCACCGACGCCGCCTGACCACCCAGACAGCGCTGGTCGAACTCCTCATTGCCGACGGCCCCGTGCGACCGGGTCTGGACCGCGACGACGCCGTCGCGACGTACTTCGGGCTGGTCAACAGCGACTGCTACCTGCTCATGACCGAAACGCTCGGGTGGGACTTGGATCGGTGGCAGGCCTGGCTCATCGGCCTCCTCTCCCACGAACTGCTCGGAACCGCCCCCGACACCGATCAGCCTGACGGACGACTCCCCGGCCCGCGTATGTCGACCACGACGGCCGACTCCCCGGCCGAGGCCTGACTCACGGCCTCCGAATGGTCGGACTCGGCGGGGCTCCACCGCAGAGGTCATTGTCCCCCATCGGCCAGGCCGACGATCCCTGATCCCGGCGAGTCCGAGAGCACCAGCGCCGGCCCGGACTGCTCGAGTCCGCCGAGGTAGGGCGAGCCGGCGATCCACCATGCGGCGTCCAGGTCGTTGACCCCGTCGGGGTTGATCACCAGCGACAGCGCCGCGGCTGCTGCGACGCCGAGGTGAGTCTCCATCATGGAGCCGACCAGGACGCTCAGACCGTGAGACACCGCGACGTGGGCGAGGTCGAGTGCGGGGGTCAGGCCCCCGGTCTTGGCGAGTTTGAGGTTGACTCCGTCGGCGGCGCCGGTGCGCACGACGTCGACCATGTCGTCGAGGTCGAAGACGGATTCGTCGGCGATCACCGGTGTGTTCACGTGCCGGGTGACATAGCCGAGTGCGTCGAGGTCTCGGGCGCGGGTGGGCTGTTCGACCAGTTCGAGGTCGGCACCGGCGTCCTCCAGAGCCGTGACGATCTCGACGGCCTGGCGGGCGTCCCATCCGGTGTTCGCGTCGAGCCGGAGTCTGGGGCCGGGGCCGACGGCGTGACGCACGGCGAGGACGGCGGCCAGGTCGTCGGCGGGTCGGGCGCCGACCTTGACCTTGATGACCTCGAATCCCTCGGCCACGCGGTCGGTGGCGGCGGCCACCAGGTCGTCGATGGACCCGGCGGCCAAGGTGATGTCGGTGCGCACGGTGCGCCCCGCCGCCCAGTCACTGACGGTGTGGTTGCCGAATCGGCCCTGGGGCAGCGACACCGTCAGTGACTGGGCCAGCGGCAGGCCCGCCGTGCGTGCCCGCAGGTCCCAACAGGCCAGATCCATCGCCATTTTCGCGGCCCGGTTGCCGACCAGTGCGCCCTGGATGACGCCCATCGCCGCATCCACCGGAAGACCGACCACCGCCTCGGCCAGTGGGCCGGTGACAGCGGCCTCAGACCCGATGATGGAGTCGCCGGTGACTCGCCAGACCTGTGGGGCCTCGCCCCACCCGGTGCGTCCGTCGGAGTCGGTGAGGGTGACCACCAGGGTCTCGGCATACTCGGTGCGACGCAGAGCGGTCACGAACGGAGTGTGCAGCCGAGCCCGCAGTCGCCGGGTCTGTACGCCGGTGATCACCGGTCCGAGAGCACCGCTCACCCCATCTCCCACAGGCGGCGGGCGACCTCACTGA
Source organism: Nocardioides sp. (assembly GCA_051306135.1). GTDB lineage: Bacteria > Actinomycetota > Actinomycetes > Propionibacteriales > Nocardioidaceae > Nocardioides. Next base: position 10,632 of record JBPPMQ010000189.1, read on the forward strand.
TCTGGAAGGTGGCCTCGTCGTCGTCGATCCCGGTGGTGAGGATGACCATCACCGCAGGTTCGCGATCGGGGTGCCGGATGATCGCGGCGTCGTGGCGCACCCCTTCGATCTCCCCGGTCTTGTTGGCGATGACGGCGTCCTCGGGCAGTCCGAGCGGGATCGCGTCCCGGTCGACCTGAGCCCGCATGACCTCTTCGAGTTCCTCGCACGCTGCTGCCGAGGCCAGAGTCCGGTCGGCGATGCGCGCCATGATCCGGGCCATGTCGTGGACGGTGACCAGGTTGTCGATGCCCGCGAGTCGTGCCGGGGTGTCCTCGATGCCTCGCTCGACCTGGGACATCACCGAGCAGTGGGCGTCGGCGAGGACGGCTTTGACCCGGTCGATGCCGACGATCTCCAGCACCAGATCGACGGCCAGGTTCCCGGAGTGGGACAAGGATCGGCCGACCACCTCGCGCAGCGGGAGTTCCCCGCCGAGGGCAGCCCAGGTGTCGGGGTCCTGGTCGTAGTCCTCGCTGAGCCTGAACCGCTCGCCGGCAACCATCGAGTCGAACTCGTCGTGGATCCGGATCGGGGCGTCGAGGTCGAGCTCGTCGGCGTCGGCCATCCGGTAGGCGGCCACCGCGACGGGGACCTTCATCAGGCTGGCGGCGTAGTGCTGCTGGTTGACGTTGCCGGCCTGGGTGGGAACGAGGTCGAGCCCGGAGAACCAGAAGGAGATCAGTTCACTCACGCGATCACCATCTCACCGAGCCCCGGACCGATCATGTCGCGGTGGTCGGCCACCATGGTGTGCCGCGACCGGGTGCCGACCACCAAGGCAGGGTCGAGGTCGGCGACCACGACTCCGGTCTCGGTGCCCATCTGCACCACGGTGCGGCCTTCGGGGTCGTGGACGCCGGACCCACCGGAGAAGTCATACGGTCCACAGCGGCCGGTCAGTCCCGAGAAGACCGTGTAGAACCCGTTCTCCAACGCCCGTGAGGCGGCGTGCAGGTCGCGACGGTGCTCGCCGCCGACGAACCAGGCAGCCGCGTTGAGATAGGCGAGTACGCCGGCCTCGGCGTAACGGCGCGCATGCTCGGGGAAACATCCGTCGTAGCAGATCGACAAGCCGAGGCGGTGGCCGTCGACCTCGATGACCGTGCCGTGGTCGCCGAGAATGAAGTGGTTCTTCTCCTCGCTGTCGAGGTGCTGCTTGTCGTAGGGCAGGTCGATCGATCCGTCCGGGGAGGCGACCAGCAGGGTGAGGCGGTTGCCCTGGGGCCGGCGTACGGCTGCGCCGACCACGACGGTGATGCCCAGATCGCGGGCAGCCTCGGCCAACGGCGTCGCGGCATGCACGAGAACACCGGGGCGTGGGAGTGCCGCGAACGCATCCGGTGCGTAGCCGACCAGGAACGCCTCGGGCAACACCAGCAGCCGGGCACCCTGAGCGGCGGCGGATCTGGCCAGCTCGACCGCGGTCGCGACGTTGGCGGCCAGGTCCCCGGGCACCGATGGCGCCTGCCCGGTGGCGATCCGGAGCGTGGCCGCGGCGGTCACTGGATCACGACCTCCACGCGCTGGAAGTCCTTGACCTCGGTGTAGCCGCAGGTGGCCATCGAACGCTTGAGCGCGCCGACCAGGTTCATGGTGCCGTCGGCGACGTGGGAAGGCCCGACGAGGATCTCCTCCAGGGTGCCGACGGTGTCGAACTCGACTCGCTGGCCGCGCGGCAGGGTGGCGTGGTGGGCTTCGCCGCCCCAGTGGAAGCCGTGGCCAGGGGCGTCGCTGGCGCGGGCGAAGGGCGAGCCGACCATGACGGCGTCGGCGCCGCAGGCGATGGCTTTGGCGATGTCGCCGGACCGGCCGATGGAGCCGTCGGCGATGACGTGCACGTAGCGGCCGCCGGATTCGTCGAGGTAGTCCCGTCGGGCGGCGGCGACGTCGGCCACCGCGGAGGCCATCGGCACCGAGATGCCCAACACGGTGCGGGTGGTGTGGGCGGCACCGCCACCGAAGCCGACCAGCACGCCGGCCGCTCCGGTGCGCATCAGGTGCAGGGCGGCCTGGTGGGTGGCGCAGCCACCGACGATGACCGGCACGTCGAGCTCGTAGATGAACTCCTTGAGGTTGAGCGGTTCGGCCGAGGAGGAGACGTGTTCGGCCGAGACGGTGGTGCCGCGGATGACGAACATGTCGACGCCGGCGTCGACGACGGTCTTGGCGAACTCTTTGGTGCGCTGCGGGCTCAGGGCCCCGGCGACGGTGACACCGCTGGCGCGGACCTCGCGGAGGCGTTCGGTGATCAGTTCGGCCCGGATCGGCTCGGCGTAGATCTCCTGGAGCCGACGGGTGGCCTCCAGCCCGGTCAGTCCCGCGACCTCGGCGAGCAGCGGCTCCGGGTCGGCGTACCGGGTCCAGATGCCTTCCAGGTTGAGCACCCCCAGACCACCGAGTCGGCCGAGCCGGATCGCGGTAGCCGGGCTCATCACCGAGTCCATCGGTGCCGCCAGGATCGGCAGGTCGAACCGGTAGGCGTCGATCTGCCAGGCGGTGCTGACCTCCTCGGGGTCGCGGGTACGCCGGCTGGGCACGATCGCCACGTCGTCGAAGGAATAGGCCCGCCGGGCTCGCTTGGCCTGCCCGATCTCGATGTCAGTCACGCTCCCAGGTTAGTCGCCCGGGCCCGGCGCGTGGATCCTGCGGCGTAGTTTGTCCATGGCGCGGCGGTCCGCCTTGGTCGGTCGGCCGGAGCCACGCTCCCGGAAGAACACCGGGGCTTCTCGCTCCTCCTTGGGCGGCAGCGCCGGGGTCAGGTCGTCGTAGGCCGCGACCGCTGCGGCCGCACCCACCCGCTTGACCAG
>JBPPMQ010000002.1:0-16779 GCA_051306135.1 Nocardioides sp.
GTCGCGCGACGGACCAGGTTGGTGATTGCGATCCCGCGCGAGGTCATCATGGTGCGCTGGGCATCGGTCATCCCGGCCGCCGGATCGATTGGTTCCTCGATGATGGCGCCGGCATACAGGGCGGGGTAGAACCGGTTGCCGGGATGGGCGAAATGGGTCTGCACCGCGGCGGTCCACAGTCCGGGGTTGATGCCCACGAACAACAGCTTGATTCCTCCGACGGGCAACAGGTCGGGAACCTCGGTGCCAGCGAAGGCATCCAGGTCGGCCCGGGTGAATCGTGCAGCCACCCGGCCAGCCTATCCGCGAGCGTGGATCTCCAAGCCGTTGGCCACGTGGCGCTCGACGCCGTCGGAGGGGGAGTTGGCGATCCGCGGCTTGGCTGTCGCGGAGTTGAGATACATGAAGGAGGACCCGCCGCCGTCGAGATTGATGGCTTCGTCGGCTCCGAGTTCGACCAGTTTTCTGGCCATCTCCCGCAGGGTGTAGCCGCGGCTGAAGGACTGGCGCCCGTCGATCACCAACAGCATGATCTGTGCGGTGTCATGGTTGATCGCCACGGCGGTGCGCGGATGCATCTCGGAGTCGTCGGTGGCGACCACCAGCCCGTCGTCGATGAGCAGCGACTGGCCGGAGATAGCGATCTTGGGGTTCGAGGCCACGCTCGTGCGGAACCGAAGCGTATCGCCGACCCGGATTCCCTTGAGGGCGCCAACCCCGACCTTCCCGCGCCCGACGAGCAGCTTCCCGGCGAGCTTCCCGGACGCGGGCACGGTGCGGCCGACCGAGACAACGGTGCCCTTGCGGATCCTGATGACCTTGCTGTCGGTGATCGGACCGTCGGTCATCGAGGTCCCTTTGAGTTCGCCCCACCGTCCGGTCCACAGGCCCACCGAGTCGGGGTAGACGAAGGGCGAGTTGAGGTTCTTGATGGCAACACCGCCGAGTTGGCGTGAGGTCACCGTGACCGGGAGCACGCCGATCTGGGGGCGGCCACGGGAGTCGATCCAGAACGTCGAGTTCCAGCCGTAGGCGCGCCCATGCCTCAGGCCCGCGTGGCGATCGATTCCGGTGCCCAGGGGTGCACTGGTGTCGCCGATGTCGAAGAAGTCACCGTTGACGCCGGCCACCGCGCCGTCCCTGCGATACAGACGGCTCAACTGGGTGGTTCGGGCGACCTTTCCGGGGGCGGCGTAGTCGACCCGTACGCCGCGCACGTCGAGGTCTGCGGTGACCAGGTGGAAACGCACCGGGCCGCGGGCGTCGACGGTGTCCCAGGTGACGTAGTCCACCCCCGGCGCGAGGTGCTTGCGTTTGATCCCGAAGGTGATCGGCTTGGACATCCACGGGCGGGTGACCCGCGGCGCCGGCCCGGGCTCGCCGTCGGAGGTCTGCGCAGTTCTGGCGCTGGCGCCGGTCAGCGTCGCCCGGTCGGGAGGGTTGCCGCCGCCCAGCGCCGGGGCGAGGGTCGCCATCCCCAGGGCGAGCGCGGCCGCCCACCCGGCGCGACGAGGCCGAGCGCTGCCGGTTGACCCTGAGGGTCGGGGATAATCGGAGGAGGCACCCATGTCCGGACCAGCCTAAGAAATCGCGCCTCCCAGCTGCGGGACGCCGAGCGGGCTAGCGTGTCGGTTGTGGCGTGGAACCGGTTCATCGAGGGTGACAACCTGCCGGTGCTGCACAACCTGGCCCGGGCTGGGCAGGAGTTCGACCTGGTCTACATCGATCCGCCCTACAACACCGGATCGGCGCTGGTGTATGCCGACACCCATCGGGGCTCCGACGGTCGGCGCGCTGGCCGACACCAGGCCTGGCTGGAGATGATCCGGCCCCGCTTGGAGGCCGCCCGGGAGGTGATGTCGGCCGGGGCAGCGATCTTCGTCAGCATCGATGACAACGAGGCCGCCCGGCTCAGGCTGTGCATGGACGAGGTGTTCGGGGAGGCCAACTTCCTGGCGCAGATCGTGGTCAACCTCAACCCGAAGGGCCGCCAACTCGGCGACGGCTTCGCGCTCAATCACGAGTATGTGCTGGCCTACGCCAAGCGGTCGCCCACCTGTGTGCTGCAACCCTCGACCACCCAGTCGGTGCAGGCGCGGGACTTCCCCAAAGTCGCGGCAGACGGTCGCCGGTTCCGGTTGCTGCCGCTGCGCAACACGAACAAGAAGTTCAACCCGGTCACCTCGCCCACCTTGCATTTCGTCGTGTACGGCGACCCGACCACCGGACGGGTGTCGATAGGTCGCTTCGAGGGCGCGAGCGAGATCCGACCGGTCTTCGGTGACGGCACCCCGGCGGTGTGGCGCTGGTCCGCACCGCTGATCGCGGAGCGACCCGACGACCTGGTCTGCAGAGTCGTGGCCGGCCGCCTGGGGAAACGGATCGATGTGTTCCAACGCGACTGGATGGCCACCTCCGCCGCCGGCGACCGACGCAAGAAGGTGCGCACCATCTGGATGGCAGACGAGATCGGCTCGACCGACGCCGCCGTGGCTGAGGTCAAAGCGCTGGTGGGCAAGGTCTTCGACTCCCCCAAGCCCACCGGCCTGGTGCTGCGGCTGCTGGAGATGATGCCGCCCGATGCCCGGGTGCTGGATTTCTTCGCGGGCTCCGGAACGACCGGACACGCCGTCGCCGTGGCCAACCGGATGGATTCGGGGGAACGCACCTGCGTCTCGGTGAACTCGGCCGAGCCCACCCCTGTCGGCTCCAACGCCCGCGCGCTCGGGTTCGCGACAGTCGCCGACATCACTCGCGCCCGGCTCCGCGCCGTCGCCGAGACCGTGGGTGGCGGTTTAGACCTCGAGGTCGCGGATGCTCAGGGCGCACCCTCAGCGAGCGCAGGGGTTGTCGGCTAAGACCTGGAAGCCGGCCAGATCGCCCGACCCCCAGCGATCTTGACCGACGTTGTCGGCATACATCAACTGGCTGACGTCTTCGACGTGGTCGAGGCCGAGCACGTGACCCCATTCGTGCATGATGATGGCGTTGGCCTCGGCAGGACCGCCCGGGCGAGTCATGATGGTGGCGTAGAGGTCTTTGTCCAAGGCGATGTCGCCCTCCAGGTAGCGGTAGCTGTCGGCGAACCCGGAGGCGGTCGAGCCGCCGACGCCGGCGACGTCGCCGGCGAGGTCGGGCACCTCGTCGGGGCTCGCGAACCCGACGACGACCTGCGCGACCGAGCCTGAGGTGGCCAGATCCAGCGGGCGAAGCGACGTCTCACCGACATACTCCAGGGTGAAGCCCGACGCGGTGCTGACCTGCTCGGCGGCGGACCTGGCCAGCGCCACCACATCCGGGTTGGTGCCGCTCGGATTGACCGCCCAGGTGATCGGACGGCACGGGTCATACGAGACCGGGCGACCCGATCCGGGTTGGGTCATCATGAAGGCGTAACTGCCGTCGGGGTCGGCCACCGGCGCGCTGCCCTGGTTGAGCAGGTATGCCGGCACCAGCAGGGCGAGCACCAACACCATGCCGGCCACGGCCGGATGCACTCGCCGGCGACGGCGCGCTGGCACCCACGGTAGTGGCGCGGACCCGTGGTCCCATTCGTAGTCGTCGAACTGGGCGATCAGACGCTCGAACTCTTCCTGCTCGCGGCGACGCCGCAGTGAGTCGAAGGGCCACATCGCTGGCAATGCTGCCTCACCCCTGGGAATCGGGCCACCGAACGCCCGATCTGCTGTGGAGATCGGGCGCCTGTCCACAGTCGGCGAGGGTGCTGCTCGCCTCACGTCTCGGGGTCGACTTAGCGTCGTGAAGCCGGAACTCGCCGGCCTGAAGCGCAAGGAGATCAACATGTTGTCTGCGACTCGTTCCCGCGTCGCCGGGGTGCTGGTGATGGTGCTGGGAGTTGTGATCATCGGCCTCGGGACGATGGCCGGGGCAATCACCTCGGCGCCGGGGCAGCCCAGGGTCTATGTGCCCGATGCGCGCACGATCGTCGAGATCGACGGCGACAAGGTCTCGGGATGGACCGTCCACTTCTACGACCACTCGACCAAGGCGATCACCCCGGAGGCGGCGGCTCGCGCGAGGTGTGCCACCTACCAGAAGCTGACCAAGCAGGTGCGGTGTCAGGGAGCCGTGAACCAGCGCAACCGTGACTATCAGGCACTCCAGCAGGGACTCGCCTACGCGCACGCGCTCGCCCGAGACTGAGTGTCGGAGGGCCGGCCTCTTCAGTCCAGGCTGTCGCGCAACTCCTGGCACACCGAGTCGACCACAGCGAGCAGGTCTGCGGATTGAGCGGCGACTTGACGCTGGCGGATGTAGGAGGCGCCGTTGGTGATGATCGAGGAGATCTGGTTCAGTTCGCGGGCACAGTCCAACTGGTCCGCGACCGGGCCGAGTCGGACCACCAGATCGGCGAGATCGTCGGTGACCAGGCGCTCGGTGTTGTCGGCGTCGAGAATGACGATGGCGCCCAATCCGTAGCGGGCGGCGCGCCACTTGTTCTCCCGCACATGCCACGGAGGCAGGGTGGGGACGCGCTGGCCGGCCTCGATGCGTTGGTCCAGATCGACCACGAGGCAGTGAATCAGCGCAACGATCGCTTCGAGCTCGGCCAGATTGGTCACCCCGTCGCAGACGCGGGTCTCCAGGGTGCCGATCTTCGGACTGGGCCGGATGTCCCAGCGGATCTCGGAGAGCTCGTCGATGACCCCGGTGGCCAGTTGGTCTTCGGCGAACGACTCGAACTCGCTCCAAGTCTGGAACTGGAACGGCAACCCGGCAGTCGGCAGCTGTTGGAACATCAACGCCCGGTTGGAGGCATAACCGGTGTCGGTTCCCATCCAGATCGGACTGGAGGCACTCAGGGCCTGCAGATGCGGATACCACGTCAGCAGCGAGGACATCAGCGGCATCACCCGGTCGACGTTGGGCAGCCCGACGTGGACGTGGACGCCCCAGATGAGCATCTGTCGGCCCCACCACTGGGTGCGGTTGATCAGTTCCTCATAGCGGTGGCCGCCACTGAGTTGCTGCATCGACCAGTCCGCGAACGGGTGGGTTCCGGCTCCGTAGAGATCGGCGTCCAGGCCGGCGGCCGCCGGAATCACCTGGTGCAGAGTCGACCGCAGGTCGGCCATCGCCTCGGCGACGCTCCCGCACACGCCGGTGACGATCTCCACGGTGTTGCGCAGCAGTTCCTGGTGGACGTGTGTGCCGACCAGGCCCGACGGCAGTTCCTCGAAGAGTTCGGGAGCGCGGTTGACGAGGTCTCGGGAGTCGCGGTCGACCAGGGCGAACTCCCATTCGACCCCCAGGGTCGGTTCCGGGGAGGGATGGAAGTCGATCCGCATGCGGCTACTGTGACACAAGCAGCGGCAGGTTGGTGGGTGTGGTGCCCAGATCGACCGGCGGCTCAGTTCTTCTTCGGCATCACGTACTTGGCGCCGAGGGCGACCACGTCCTGGTAGCGTGACCCGGCGAGTTTCCCGAAGGCGTGGATCAGGTGGGCATCGATCCCGACCAGCACCCGTGCCTGGTTGCGCAGGATGCCCTTGACGATGATCTCGGCTGCCTTGTCCGGCTCCATCCGGGCCAGTTTGGTGTCGAAGAACTTCGCGATCTGCTCCGCGTCGTCGCGGGACGAGGTCCGTGCGCTGCGCGCCACCGCGGTCTTGATGCCGCCGGGGTGGACCGAGGTCACTCCCACCTTGTGACCGTCGATGAGCATCTCTTCACGCAGTGCCTCGGTGAAGCCCCGCACGGCGTACTTGGCGGCGTTGTAGAAGGCCTGATCGGGCATGGAGACCAAACCGAAGAGTGAGGAGATGTTGACCACGTGGCCGTCGCCGGACTCGACGATGGCGGGCAGGAAGAACTTCGTGCCGTGCACCACGCCCCACCAGTCGATGCCCATGATCCAGTCGATGTCGTCCCAGTCCAGGTCGGCGACCCGGCCGTTGAGCGCGACACCTGCATTGTTGATGACCACGTTCACGACCCCGAAGTGGTCGATCACCGAGCCGGCGTACGTCTCGAAGGCGGCTCGGTCGGCGACATCGAGTCGGTCGGAGATGACGGTGCGGTTGCCGGTGGCCCGCACCAGGTCGACGGTGGTCGCCAACCCGGTCTCGTCGACGTCGCTCAGGGCCAGTCGGGCGCCTCGGCGGGCCAGGTTGAGCGCCAGTTCGCGGCCGATTCCGGAGGCAGCGCCGGTGATCACGACGACCTTGTCGTGGAGGGTGTTCATCAGATGTCCTTCGAGAGTGCGGAGGTGGGCTGGGTGGATGGGTGGCTCAGGCGTGGACGGACTGCCGGTCGCCGACAGGCGCAGTGACACGGTAGGACCCGGGGTCGAAGCGGCGCAGCAGTTCGCGGAACCGGAACGTGCTGCCCGGCCACAGGGTGGTGTTGCGGCCCTCGGCGTCCAGATACCACGACGAGCAGCCGCCGGTGCTCCACACGGTGGGCTCCATCCGAGACTGGAGGTCGGCGTTCCAGGCTGCGAAGGCTTCCTCGGTCGGTTCGACGGTGCCATACCGGTTGGTCCGCATGGTGGCCAGCGCGTCGCGGATGTAGGCAACCTGGGACTCGATCATGAAGACCATCGAGGAATGCCCCAACCCGGTGTTGGGGCCGACGACGAAGAAGAGGTTGGGGAAGTCGGGCACCGTCGTGCCCTTGTAGGCCATCGCCCCGGTGCGGGCGAAGCGGTCGGCCATGGTCTCGTGACGCCCGGTGATGAGGTGGGCGATGGGCAGGTCGGTGGTGTAGAAGCCGGTCGCCACCACCAGCACATCGATCTCTCGTTCGGTGCCGTCGCTGGTGACCACCGAGGAGCCGGTGACCTTGTCGATCCGATCGGTCACCAAGTCGACGTTGTCTGCGTCGAGTGCGGGGTAGTAGCGGTTGGAGATCAGGATCCGCTTGCAGCCGATCTCGAAGTCCGGGGTGACCGCCGCGCGCAGCTCGGGGTCTTTGATGCCTCGGCGAATGTTCCACAGGGCCAGCGCCTTGGCCGGTGCCGCGAGCTTCGGCTTCCAGGTGAACGCCGGGACATACGCTTCGCGTCCCCAGTAGATCGCGGTTCGCGCCAACTTCTGCACCCCCGGCAAACGCCGGAAGGCCAGCTTCTCCACCGGGGTGTAGTGGTGTTCGTTGCGCGGGATGATCCACGGGGGTGTGCGCTGGTAGACGTCGACGTGTGCGGCGACCCGCTGTAGCTCGGGAACGATCTGGATGGCGCTGGCCCCGGTGCCGATGATGGCGACCCGCTTGCCGGCCAGGTCGACGTCGTGGTCCCAACGTGCGGAGTGAAAGATCTCTCCGGCGAAGTCCTCGATGCCGTCGATGTCCGGCAGCTTGGGCTCCGAGAGCGCCCCGGGTCCAACGATCAGGGTGGTGGCGGCGTACTGGACCGGGCCGTCGGGCCCGACCGCGGTGACCAGCCAGCGCTGGCCGTCCTGGTCCCATGCCGCGCCGGTGACCTCGGTGCCGAACACGCATCGGTCCAAGACGCCGGATCGTCGGGCGACGCCTTGGATGTAGCGCTGGATCTCGGGTTGGGGACTGAAACTCATCGACCAGTCGGGGTTGGGCGCGAACGAATAGCTGTAGAGCTGGCTGGGGACGTCGCAGGCGGCGCCAGGGTAGGTGTTGTCGCGCCAGGTGCCGCCGACATCGTCACCCTTCTCGAGCACGACGAAGTTGGTCTCTGCATCTTCGTCGAGCTTGATCGCAGCGCACAGCCCACCGAAGCCGGCGCCGACGATGAGGTGGTCGACCGAAACTAACTGAGTCATAGCGTTACGGTATTGCGCCTATTGAATAGATGTCAATAAGATGTCCGCATGAATCCAGCGCCGTCGGCCGAGCAGTCCCGCACGCGGCTGACACCTGAGGCCAGACGAGCGCAGTTGCTGCAGCTCGGCATCCGTCTGTTCGCGCGCCGGCCGGTCGATGAGATCTCGATCGATGAGGTGGCCGAAGCGGCGGGGATCTCGCGAGGCCTGCTCTACCACTACTTCGGCGGCAAGCACGGCTTCCGACTGGCCGTCGTACGGCAAGCGGCGGAAGAGTTCGTCGCCGCCACCGCTCCGCCGCCGATCCAGGACCCGGTCGAACGGTTGGCAGCCTCCATCGGCGCCTATGTCGACTACGTCGACGCCAACCCGGAGGGGTATTCCTCGCTGGTCCGCGCTGCGGTCGCGGGCGACCCCGAGATGCGCAGCGTGTACGTCGACTCCCGGGTCGCGCTCGCGGATCGGGTGCTGGGCCTGGGTCTGCTCGACCAGATCGCGGACCCGGTGACGGCGCGACTGCTGGTGCGGGGCTGGCTGTCGATGGCCGAGGAGATCGTGCTGGCCTGGCAGGAACCCGACTCCGGCGTCGACAAGGACCAGGTCAAGGCGCTGTTGGTCGCCACGGTCGCCAACCTCGTGTCCTGACTGGGTGGACGGGTCAGCGGCGGACCGCGGTCTCCAGTTGATCCAGAGCCCAGCCGAGGTCGGTCTCGGAGATGACCAGTGGGGGAGCCAACCGGATGGTGGAGCCGTGGGTGTCCTTGGCCAGGACGCCCAGAGCCATCAGTCGCTCGCAGATCTCACGGCCGGTGCCCAGGCCAGGATCGACGTCGACGCCGGCCCACAGGCCGCGTGAACGGAAGCCGATCACCCCGGCGGTGGGGTCATCGACCAGTGCCTGGAGACGGTCCCTCAACACCTGCCCCAGGGCGGTTGCTCGGGACTGGTACTCCTCGGTGGCCAGCAGTCGGACCACGGCGGTGCCGACCGCACACGCCAGTGCGTTGCCCCCGAAGGTGGAGCCGTGCTGGCCGGGCTTGAGCACGCCGAGCACATCGGAGTCGGCCACCACCGCCGAGACCGGCACGATGCCGGCACCGAGGGCCTTGCCGAGAATGTAGATGTCGGGGATCACCGACTCGTGGTCGCAGGCAAACGTCGCTCCGGTCCGGCCCAGTCCGGACTGGATCTCGTCGGCGATCATGAGAACGCCGCGCCGGGTGCACAGGTCCCGGACTGCGCCCAGGTAGCCGTCCGGCGGGATGATGACGCCGCCCTCTCCCTGAATGGGCTCGAGCAACACTGCGACTGTGTCGTCGTCGAGGGCGCTGCGAAGGGCGTCGATGTCGCCGTACTGGACGATCTCGAAGCCAGGGGTGAACGGGCCGAATCCGTCGCGGGACTCGGGGTCGTCGGAGAAACTGATGATGGTGGTGGTGCGGCCATGGAAGTTGCCGCTCATCACCACGATCTTCTGGCGGCCGTCGGGGATACCGCGCACCTGGTGGCCCCACTTGCGAGCCACCTTCACCGCTGTCTCCACGGCTTCGGCGCCTGAGTTCATCGGCAGCACCATCTGTTTGCCGCACAACTGCGCCAACTCGGTGACGAAGGTGGCGAACTGGTCGTGGAAGAAGGCCCGTGACGTGAGGGTGAGGCGGTCCAGTTGGGCGTGGGCGGCGGCCAGCAGGGCCGGGTGGCCGTGACCGAAGTTGAGCGCGGAATAGCCGGCCAGCATGTCCAGGAATCGGGCACCGTCGACGTCGGTCATCCACGCACCCTCCGCATGGGCGACCACCACCGGCAGCGGGTGATAGTTGTGGGCGGTGTGCGCCTCGGCCTGCTCGATCAGGGTCGGGCCCAATGAGGTCGGGCCCAGGGTGACGGTGTGCATGGTGGTCATGGCGCTCTCCCGTGCTGCCGGTCGGCCCGCCCCGCGGACCCTGATTGTCTGACAATCACACCCTAACGCTGCTCGATGCAAGTCTGCGGCATCGGGGCGGCGGCACCGAAGTCATACCTTGCTCACAGGTTCTCGGGTCTGCTCCGCGACTATCGTCGAGTTATGCCCGACCAGACCCCGACCGGTGACCCGAAGCCGACCTCAGACGTGGAGTCGACGGTGCCCATCCAGGCCGCCCAGCCGTCGGCGACTGACGAAACGACAGTGATGGAGGGCCCGCCGGGCCCCCCCGCCCAGCCGGCTGCCCGGCCTCCCAGGTCCTTCGGCGCGGGGGTTCTCGGTGTCGTTGCCGGTCTCGCACTCCTGATCGGCGTCGGAGTCGGCGTGGTCGCCACCAATCTCTACACCGACGACGAGCAGTCCCCCCGCTGGGGAGACCGGGACTGGACCGATCGCGACGGTCTCGGGGGCTGGCGCGATCGTTGGCGCGACGGCCCCGGCGACGGCTGGGTTCACGAGTGCCCCGGTGGCGGCTGGGCTCTGGGGCCCGGTGGCTGCTGGCGCAAGGATCGAGGCGCCCAGGACGGCTGGCGCGACCAGACCCCGCCATGGGGCCAGGACTCCGACGACGGCACCGGCGGACGGTCCTGATCGACCCTTACCGACGGGTTGACTTCGGATCTGCGTGCACGAGGGCTGATGAGCCGCGTCACACCGGCAGGCTGGGTGGAAACCGGTTGCGGTGACCGGGGACAATGGTGCGGTCATGCGCATCACCTATCCCGACCTGCCGGTCAGCGCCCGTCGCGAGGAGATCCGCGAGGCCATCGCCGACCACCAGGTCGTCATCGTCGCCGGCGAGACTGGCTCGGGCAAGACCACCCAGTTGCCCAAGATCTGTTTGGAGCTCGGGCTCGGCGCCGACTCGAAGATGATCGGACACACCCAGCCCCGCCGGATCGCGGCCCGGTCGGTCGCCGAACGCATCGCCCACGAACTCGGCGTCGAACTCGGTGATCTAGTCGGCTACCAGGTGCGGTTCACCGACCGCACCACCGCCGCCAGCCGCATCAAGTTGATGACCGACGGCATCCTGCTCGCCGAACTCCAGCACGACCGCGACCTGCGCCGCTACGACACGATCATCATCGACGAGGCCCACGAACGCAGCCTCAACATCGACTTCCTGCTCGGCTACCTCAAGCAACTGCTGCCGCGCCGGCCAGACCTGAAGGTCATCATCACCTCGGCCACCATCGACACCCAACGGTTCGCCGAGCACTTCGCCCGCTCCGACGGCTCCCCAGCCCCGATCATCGAGGTCTCCGGGCGCACCTACCCGGTCGAGATCCGCTACCGCCCGTTGATGGTGGAGCCGGAGTCCGACGAGCAGGGCGAGGTGGTGGTCCGCGACCAGACCGAGGCCATCGTCGCCGCGGTCAAGGAACTCAGCGCCGAAGGACCCGGCGACATCCTCGTCTTCCTGCCCGGCGAACGGGAGATCCGCGACACCGCCGACGCGCTCACCTCCGAACTCGGCCTGGGCCGAGCGGGCCGCACGCCGACAGTCGAGATCGTGCCGCTGTACTCCCGGCTCTCGGCCGCCGAGCAGCACAAGGTGTTCGAGTCCCACTCCGGACGCCGGATCGTGCTGGCCACCAACGTCGCCGAAACCTCGCTGACGGTCCCAGGCATCCGCTATGTGGTGGACCCCGGACTGGCCCGGGTCTCGCGCTACTCGGTGCGCACCAAGGTGCAACGGCTGCCCATCGAGCCGATCAGCCGGGCTTCGGCCAACCAGCGCTCCGGGCGCTGCGGCCGTGTCGAGGCCGGGATCGCGATCCGGCTCTACGACGAGGCCGACTTCGAGGCGCGGCCCGAGTTCACCGACCCGGAGATCCTGCGCACCAATCTGGCCTCGGTCATCTTGCAGATGACTTCCCTCGGGCTCGGCGACATCGCCGACTTCGGCTTCGTGGAGCCACCGGATCGACGCACCATCGAGGCCGGCGTACACCTGCTGGTCGAGCTCGGTGCGATCAAGGGCCGCAACCCGCGTCTGGAAGGGCCCCGCCCCTCTTCTCGGCGGGGGCGGGACTCCGGGTTGACCCGCATCGGCCGCAACCTCGCCCGGATGCCGATCGATCCACGGCTGGGGCGGATGATCCTGGAAGCCGAACGCCTCGGCTGCGTGCGCGAGGTGGTGGTCATCGCCGCCGCACTGAGCCTGCAGGACCCGCGCGAACGACCCGGCCCCGAGCATCCGGCCGAGCGCGCCCGCGCCGACCAACTGCACGCCCGGTTCACCGCGGAGGGCTCCGACTTCATCGCCTGGCTCAACCTGTGGGACCACCTGCGCACCCAGCAGAGCGAACTCTCCTCCAGCGCCTTTCGCAGGATGTGTCGCGCCGAACACCTCAACTACCTGCGGGTGCGGGAGTGGCAGGAGTTCGAGTCTCAACTGCGCCGCATCGTCAAGGACCTGGGCATCAACCTCGGCAAGCCCGCCCAGACACCGGACACCGACGGCATCCACCAGGCCCTGCTCTCCGGGCTGCTCTCCCACATCGGCTCCCTGATCGAGCGACCCAAGACACGGCCCGGCGCTCCCCGTGAGCGGCCCGGTCCGCGGGAGTACGACGGCGCCCGGGGCACCCGGTTCGCGATCTTCCCAGGAAGTTCACTGGCTCGCAAGAACCCCGACTTCGTGATGGCCGCCGAACTGGTCGAGACCGGCCGACTGTGGGCCAGGCAGGTGGCCGCGATCAAACCGGAGTGGGCCGAACGCCTCGCCCCCCACCTGGTCGCCAAGACGCACTCCGACCCGTTCTGGAGCCGCAAACGCGCCGCGGTGATGGCCCACGAGAAGGTCACCCTCTACGGCGTGCCGATCGTGGCGGACCGGCTGGTCAACTACGGCCGCGTCGACCCGGTGGTGGCCCGCGACCTGTTCATCACCCACGGCCTGGTCGACGGGAACTGGAACACCCGGCACCCGTTCCTGCGCCGCAACCTGGACCTGCTCGAGCAGGCCGGTGAACTCGAGGCCCGGGCACGCCGCCGCGACATCGTGGTCGACGACGACACCCTGTTCGAGTTCTACGACCGGCGGCTGCCACCCCAGATCGTGGGAGGCGTCGAGTTCGACCAGTGGTGGAAGGCGCAACCGGACAAGCAGATCCTCGACTTCGACCCCGACATGCTGGTGCGCGACCACCACATCGCCGACACCGACTTCCCGACCACGTGGTCGGTCGGACCGGGGGAGGGCTTCGCGATCAGCTACAACTTCCATCCTGGCGCCGCCGATGACGGCATGACCATTCTCATCCCGTTGGCCACCCTCAACCAGGTCGACGACGACGACTTCAGTTGGATCGTCCCGGGCCTGCGCGAGGAACTGGTGACCACCTTGATCCGCAGCCTGCCCAAACAATTGCGCACCCCGTTGGTGCCGGTGCCGGACCGGGTCCGGTCCTTCCTGGCCGAGACCACCCCGGGCGCCGAACCGTTGATGACTGCTTTGACCAAATGGATCCGGGCGACCACCGGCAACCACGTACCCGAGCAGGCCTGGGACTGGTCCCGGGTCCCTGCCCACCTGCTGCCCACCTTCAAAGTCGTGGACGAGTCCGGCCGTGAGACGGCCCGGGGCCGTGACCTGAGTCTGCTGAAGAAGCCACTGGCCGGGGAGTTCTCCCGCGCCATCGCAACGGTCGCTGTCGACGCCGGGCTGTCCGCGACCGGCGCCCGGAGTTGGACCTTCGACGACATTCCCGTCAAGCTCACCCAGACCCGGGCCGGGCACGAGGTCACCGTCCACCCGGCGCTGATCGACGAGGGTGACAGCGTCGGGATGGAGGTCTTCGGATCAGCGGACGACGCCGCCGCAGTCCACCGGCTGGGGCTGGCCCGGTTGGTGATGGTGGCGCTACCCAGGGTCAAGGCCCCCGACCTGGACAACGCCACCCGACTGCAGGTCGCCGTCACCCCCCAGGGATCACTGACGGCGCTGCTGGCCGACTGCCGGATGGCTCAGGTGCTCGACCGCATCGACGCTGTCGGGGCCGCCCGGACCCGGTCCGGCTTCGAGGCGCTGGTGGACCAGTGCCGCCCGCTGGACCCGGCCGCGCTGCTGCCCGACGTCATCGCCGCCCTTTCCGCCTGGGCGCAGGCGGACCGGGCGCTGTCGGGTCGCGCCGAGATGAGCCACCTGCCGTCGTTGACCGACATGAAGACCCAGGTGGCCCGGTTGATGGGACCGTCGTTCGTCTCCGACGCCGGGCTGGGGCACCTGCGTCGGCTGCCGGCATACCTGCGTGGTGTGGTGGTACGTCGCCAGCGCCTCGACGACCCGGGGGGGCCGGCCCGCGATCGCTCCGCGATGGGTCTGGTCGGCCCCGTCGAGCGGGCCTGGGCCCAGCGGGTCGAGGTGGTCCCGGCAGCCACCGCGCGGCTGTGGCAGGCACGGTGGCTGCTGGAGGAACTGCGACTCCAGCAGTTCGCCCCCGAGGTCCGCACCGCCACCAAGGTCTCCGACACCCGGATCCGCGCGCTGCTGGAATCCTGATTCCCGGATCCTCACGCCTGCGCCGGCCACGCAGAGTCGCGGGTTAGGCTCGACGAGTGCCACGGCCCCACCACAAACCCCTCACTCTCGGCGACCGGCTCTTCGAGGAACTGCCCGGCGGCATCGATCCGTCGGTGGTCCGCGAGGCAGCCGACCATGCGGCAAGTCTGCTGGTGCGCGGCGTCCGGACCAGCCAGGACCCCGAGATCGCCGAACGACTGCTGCACCTGGCAGACACCGAAGGCATCGAGACGATCGCCGAGGTCTGGTCGGGTGCGCCGCCCGACACCCTCGCCGGCTGCCTGTGGCGTCTGTTCGTGCTGCGCAGTTGGGTTTATGCCGATCCTGTCCAGGTGGCCCGAGAGTACGACGCAGGAGGCGCCGCCCAGGTCGCCCAGGTGGTCGCAGGAGTGGCCGAACCGCCAGGCCCCGACGAACTCAAGGCTCTGGTCGACGAGGTGTTGCGGGGCATCTCGGGCAGCGACTTCGCCGATGTGTTGTTGCGGGCCTCCGCGTTCGTCCGGGTGGTGGCCACCGGCCGGGCATCGCTCGGGCACCCAGATGTGCACCACCTGCTGGTGTTGGCCGAGCAACTGGAACGGGCCGGACACCACGAACTCACCGGCCCCGGCCTAGAATGAGAGATGCACACGTCGGGCTGCGGCAGCCCCGGGTCCCACAATTAGCCGCTACGAGCGGCCATGCGCCGTGAGGCGCTCCCAGTCCGGCGTGTGCAACCAACAGCCAACCAGCCTTCGCAGCAACCATCGGGTCGGTGACCTCGGGATCACAAAGAGGAGTCCAACCAGATGAAGCGCGCGCCGCTCGGGATGGCGGCCCTGTTCGCGGTGGTCGCTCTGCTCGCGATGGTGGTGCTGGCCGCCTGCAGCACCGACTCGACCTCGTCCCCCGAGCCGAGTCCGACCGAGTCCCTCGAGCCGCCCAAACCGGTGAGCCTCACCTTCGGAGCGTGGGGCACCGACGCCGAGATCGCGGCCTACGGCGAGATCATCGACGAGTTCGGTGCGGCCCGGCCCGCGGTGACGGTGCAAGCCACCACCTTCGACGGGCCCGGCGACCTTGATGCGGCCCTGGTCGACGGCACCGCACCCGAGGTGTTTCTGGCCACCCGCGAGCAGATCCAGGCTTTCGCCAGTGAAGACCGACTGCTGCCGGTGGACTCCTTCCTGGATGCGCGTCGGGTCAATCTCGGCGACGACATCTATCGAAGCGCCACCGAGGCGCTGTCGAACCAGAGCCGCCTGATGTGTATGCCGTTCGCCGTCTCCGCCGAGGTGATCTACTACAACACCGACCTCGTCGACTTCACCGAGATGGCCGAAGCCGGCGTCGAGGTGCCGGGTGAGGACGAGGCCGGTTGGTCGACCTCCCAGTTCTGGCAGGCGGTGGCCTGGGCCCGCGCCGAAGGGGTCTACGTGGAGGAGACCGTTCAGGGCATCGCACCGTGGTTGACCTCGGCCGGTGCCGGAATCTTCGACCGTGCGGTGGATCCGACATCGCTAGTGCTCAGTCCCGGCGGGATGGAGTCGTTGCTCGATCCGCTGGAGGGCAACCAGGCCGAGGTCCGCAACCCGGTCCGCGCGTTCGAGAAGGGTCGCCTCGCAGTGCTGGTCGCGGACCGGTCGATCGTGCCGACCCTGCGCGCGTCCGCCGTGCCGTTCGACGCGATGCCGATGCCCGGCTCGGCCGCCACCAGTGGAACGGTGAGCGGCATCTGCCTCAACGCCACCGCAGCCGAACCGGAGACCGCTGCGGACCTGATGGTTGCGTTCAACTCAGAGGATGCCGGATCTGCGATCGCCGGAACCGGGTCGTTGGTTCCAGCCAACCGGGTGGCTGTCGCGTCGGCAGCCTTCTCGGCGAAGGCACCGCTCAACACCGAGGCCTTCGACCTCACCGCTGCCAACCTGCGTCCGTTGCCGGCCGGAGTGGACTGGGATGCTCTGGAGGTGGCCGTCGACCCCTTCATCAAGGCGATGTTTGTGCCCGGCGCGGACTTGGAGGCATTGACCGACCAGGCCAACGAAGCCTCGAGGGCGGTGTTGGCACCGGACGACACCGCCGACTCGCTCGGTGGGTGAGACTCAGACCGGGTAGGACTGCACGAACTCGGTCAGCCTCTTGAGCTGATCGGGGTCGGTGGAGGGGATGACCCCGTGTCCGAGGTTGAAGATGTGGCCCCGGGCAGCCCGACCCGCCTCGATGATCTGTCCGGCGCGAGCGGTCATCACCTCGGTCGGAGCGAAGACCATCGACGGGTCCAGATTGCCTTGCACCACCAAGCCGTCGGCTCCGCCGACCAGGTCGATGCCGGTGGCCAGCGGGGTGCGCCAATCGATGCCCATCACGTCGGCGCCAGCCTGGCCCATCAGAGGGAGCAGGTTCGTCGTACCGACACCGAAGTGGATGCGCGGCACGCCGAGTTCGCCGGCGGCAGCGAGCACCGCCGCGCTGTGCCTCATCACATGCTCGCGGTAGTCCTGCGGAGTCAGCGCGCCAGCCCAGGAGTCGAACAGTTGGATGGCGGA
>JBPPMQ010000084.1:0-10778 GCA_051306135.1 Nocardioides sp.
ACTGGAGAGTCAGTGGCTCGTCTTGGCCCAAAGCCTCCGCTCGACGGGCCGCCAGGCTCCATTCGGCCGGCCCCGAGGGTCCATTCGACACTTGGTCATCCACAGGCGAGCCTCTGATGGTCGGTCATCCCCAGATCCGAGGTGGTCCGCAGGCAGGGGACCGCCGGTCGCTTCACTGTGAATCCATGATGCTCCCACCTAGCCAGCGACCCTTTAGAACCGCAGATCTACCCCGGCTCGGCCTCACCCGACGACGCCTGCGAGCAGGTCTCAGCTCAGGTCAGTTCCGTCGGGTCCTGCGCGGCGTCTACGTGCCCGGCTCTGTCGAGGACTCGATCGAGCTCAGGAGCCATTGCGCCGCGCTAGTCATTCCACCCCACCACATCGCGGTGGACCGAACCGCCGCCTGGATTCACGGGATCGACACACACGCCTGGGGCGAACACGATTCGGTGGTCCCCGTGGAGTTCAGTGCATTGAGGGGTCACCGGCGATCCGAAAGGAACGGGATCGACGGCCACGTGCGCGATCTGGCCACGCGTGATCTGATGATGGTCCGCGATCTCAGGGTGACAACACCGCTGCGAACCGCGCTCGACCTCGGCTGCCACCTGAGGAAGCGCGAGGCCATCGCGGCGCTAGTCGAGTTCGCCCGCCTCCACGACATCACACCTGAGTCCATGGCGCGCGAGTTGCCTCGCTTCCGGGGGCGCCGGGGCGTGGTGCAGTTACGCAGCCTCATCCAGTTCGTCGACTCGAGACTGGAGTCACCGCGCGAGTCGTGGACCTGGCTCGAGCTGATCGAGGCCGGCATACCGTTGCCTGAGATCCAATTCTGGGTCGAGGAGGATGGAGTGCAGCTGTTCCGACTCGATTTCGCCTGGCCACGGCGACGCGTCGCGCTGGAGTACGACGGCCGGGACTTCCATCGTCTCACCGCAGACCAGATCGACCAGGACCGCGAGCGGCGGGCCTGGTTGCGCGATCACGGTTGGACCATCGTCGTCGTCGGCCTCGGCGACTTCTCGGCGCCTTCCCGAGAGCGGTGGGTCGCGGAGTTGCGGCAGGCACTGCGTCCGGCGTACACAACCCGCCGCTGGTAGGGCCGGAACCCTCCACTCGGCGGGCCGGAACCCTCCACTCGGGCCGTCAGTCGGGGTAGCCGTTGGGATTCTGCGACTGCCAGCGCCACACGTCGGAGCACATGTCGTCGATGGACTTCTCGGTCTTCCACCCCAGTTCGTTCCAGGCGCGGGTGGGGTCGGCCCAGAACGCGGCCAGGTCACCGGCGCGACGCGGCGCGAATTCGTAGGCCAACTCATGACCACAGGCCCGCTCGAACGCGTGAAGCATCTCCAACACCGAGGTGCCGACTCCGCCACCGAGGTTGAACGCACGCACCGGGGTGACCTGGTCGTCGATGTGTTCCAGGGCCGCGACGTGACCGGCAGCCAAGTCCTCCACGTGGATGTAGTCGCGCAGGCAGGTGCCGTCGGGGGTGGGGTAGTCGTTGCCGAAGATCGACAGCCTGTCGCGGCGACCGACCGCCACCTGCGCGATGAACGGCACCAGATTGTTGGGGATGCCTTGGGGGTCCTCACCGATGGTGCCCGACGGGTGCGCTCCGACCGGATTGAAGTAACGCAACAGGGAGACCCCGAGGCCCTGACTCTCGGCGACGTCGCTGAGCACGTGCTCGATCATCACCTTGGTGCGGCCGTAGGGGTTCGTGGCCACCAGCGGCTCGTAGTCCTCCACGTAAGGCACCGGAGCCTGATCCCCATAGACGGTGGCCGAGGAGGAGAACACCAGTCGCGGCACCTGGTGGCGGCCCATCGCCCGAATCAACGAGAACGTGGAGTCGAGGTTGTTGGTGTAGTAATCCAACGGCTTGGCGAAGGACTCCCCCACCGCCTTGAGCCCGGCGAAGTGGATGACCGCGTCGAAGGTCTCGGTGGCGAACAGATGCTCGGTCTTGTCCCGGTCGCACAGGTCGAACCCGAAGACCTCGATGTGCCGACCGCTCAACGACTCCAGCCGTGCCACCACCGTGGGCTTGGCGTTGGAGAAGTTGTCGACCACGATCACGTCGTGTCCGGCGTTGATGAGTGCCAACACGGTGTGGGACCCGATATAGCCGGCCCCTCCAGAAACGAGAACCTTCACGGCGTCATCCTCCCAAACTGCCCGGACGAACCGAGCATCGCCATCCGGGTCACAGGTAGGTCATCGGGTCGACGGTGGTGCCGTCGCGGTAAACCTGGAAGTGCAGGTGACAGCCGGTGGACCAACCTGTGGTGCCGACATACCCGACCAGGTCGCCTCGGGCGACGCGCTGGCCGACAGCCAGCGGGGACGCAGAGGCCATGTGGTTGTAGCCGATGACGTAGTTGTGTCCGTTGATGTTGCCCAGATTGATGAGCACGCGGTTGCCGAAACTCGATGACAGATACTTCTCGATCACGGTGCCCGATCGCGATGCCCACAGTTGGGTGCCGCAGGCGGCACCGAAGTCGATGCCGTCGTGGAGTGCGCGATAGCCGTAGATCGGGTGGATGCGATAGCCGTATGGCGAGGTGATGTAGCCGTTGACCGGCCTGGCCAGCATCGCGTCGGTCGAAGAGATCGTCTGGTTGGCGCTGGTTGCGGCCAGGGCCCGGATCTTGTCCTTGACCGCCTCTTCCTCGGCCTTGAGTTGCTCGATGACTTCCAGGTCCTGACGCTTGGCGGCCAGCGCCCGGCGGGCTGCCGATTCGGCGTCGGCCCGGGCAGCCTGCGCCTGGAGGACCGAGGCACGCACGGCGCGCTTGGCGCGGACCGCGTCGACGCGCAACTGCTCCATCACCACCAGGTGCTCGGCGGCGGCCAGGCGCTGTGCGGCCACCTGACCGTTCGCGTCGGCCACGTTGACCTTCCGCACGGTCAACACCACCTGGGTGGCAGCCAAGTCCTGGTAACCGCGGGACTGCACGTCGGCGACCAGGTCGTCGACCTGCTCGGCGATGGTCAGGTCGACCGCGGAACCGGCCGAGATGATCGACTGCAGTTGATCCAGATCGGTTGGGGCGCCCTGCACACTGGCCAGCACCGAGTCGACCATTTGGCGCTGCTGGTCATCGACCGCAGCCTCGCCCTGGTTGAGATCGGCACGGGCGGAAGCCAGTTTCGCCTCAGCGCGGTCCAAAGCCCGCTGCATCCGGCGATCCTTGGCCTCCGCGTCCCTGACTCGCCGCTCAGCGACGCTCAGATCCTTGCGGGCGGTGTCCAACGCGCTCTTGGCGGTGATCACCCGTGCCTGCGCTGCAGTGAGGGCCGCTGATGCTTTGGTGACTCGGGCGCTGGAGTCCTCCAGCGCGACCCCGGCGTCCTTGATCTTCTGCTCGATCTGGGCCTGTTGGCGTTCGAGGTCGGACTTGGAGTCGGCGTAGGCCGTCAGGTCCCCGGACAGCGTGGGGACAAGAGTCGACCCACCGACGGCGGCCACCAGCAGAGCTGCGGTCGCAACGCGTCGACGGGCGGCACGGGGGAAGGAACGCACCGATCAGCCTTCGTTTGCGGGGAAGCGAACGCTCCGACGCTATCTTGGCTCACTCATACTTTGATGTATTTGCGGGTGAGTAGGAGTGTCGGCACGATCGTGAGGGCGAGCCCGAGTATGCCGATCGCGCCACCGGCCCAGACCATTTCGGGCCAGTCCACCCAGGGGGTGAAGTGCAGCTGACCGGACAGGCCGCTGCCGCCCACCCAGTTCTCCCCGTCCACCGAGGTGCCGCCCTTGCCGATCACGAAGTACTGGAACCCGGCCAACGCCCCGATCGCCAGACCGGCGCCGACGACGGCCGTGACGACGGCTTCGAGCAGGAACGGCAGGGCGATGTAGAGCGTGGAGGCACCGACCAGTCGCATGATCGCTATCTCGCGGCGCCGCGCGAACGCGGCCAATCGGATGGTGTTGGCAACCAGCAGCAATGCTGCTACGACCAGGAAGCTGGCCAGCCCGACCGCGCCGTACTTGAGCCGATCCAGCGCGTCGAGCATCGTCTTGGCGACATCCGGCAACCCAGCGACCGAGGCGACCCCGTCCAGTCCGGCCACCTGCTCGGCGACCAGGTCGACGTCGTGAGGGTCACCCAACTCGATCCACAACTCTTCGGCGACATCACTCTCCCGCAGGATCGGATGCTCGCCGGTCAGGCGTAGGTCGCCGGGATTGTTGGCCAAGATCCGCGCCCAGACCTGCGACTGGGAGTAGAACTCGTAGGAATCCACCTGCGGCGCCTCGTCGAGACTGCGGCGGATCTCCTTCTTCTGCTGGTCGGTCACCGCGTAGGGACACGACGGCGAAGGGTCATTGTCGCGACACAAGGTGACGGTGACGTTCAGTTCGTCGCCGAACTTCTCGGCCGTCAACTGGGTCTGCTTGGCCAGCAGGATACCCAGAGCGACCAGCAGCAGAGAGACGAACAAGGTGAGGATCACCGCAACGTGCATGGACAGGTTGCGTCGAAGGCCCTGCCCGAGCTCGGAGAAGACGTGACGAAGTTGCATGAAAGTGGGGTCCTGCCTGGATCAGTGCTGGAAGCCGTAGACGCCCTGCGCGTGGTCGCGCACCAGGTGTCCGTGGTCCAGCTCGATGACCCGCTTACGCATCTGGTCGACGATGCCGTGGTCGTGGGTGGCCATCAACACGGTCGTTCCGGTGCGGTTGATGCGGTCCAGAAGTTTCATGATGCCGACGCTGGTGGCCGGGTCGAGGTTCCCGGTGGGCTCGTCGGCGATGAGAATCATCGGCCGGTTGACGAAGGCGCGGGCCACCGCGACTCGCTGCTGCTCGCCGCCGGAGAGTTCGTCGGGCATCCGCTCGGACTTGCCGTCCAGACCGACCAACTCCAGCGTCTGCGGCACAGTGGACCGGATCTCTTTGGCCGTCTTGCCGGTCACCTGCATCGCGAAGGCGACGTTCTCGGCCACAGTCTTGTTGGGCAGCAACCGGAAGTCCTGGAAGACGGTGCCGATCTGTCGACGCAGTCGCGGCACCTTCCACCCTGCGAGCCGGTTGATCTCCTTGCCCGCGACATACACCCGGCCGGTGCTGGGCCGCGCCTCGCGCAAGACAAGGCGCAGCGCGGTGGACTTGCCGGAGCCGGACTGGCCGACGAGGAAGACGAACTCGCCCTTCTCGATGTCGATGCTCACGTTGTCCAGTGCGGGCGCACCAGTGCCTGGGTAGGACTTGGTCACCTTCTCGAAACGGATCACCGGCCTGACACTACCCGCACTTGAACCCCTGCACCCGATCTGCGACGTCCCACCGCGGGTCGTGCCTGCGCAGCCGCGTGGTTCGGGGCCGGAGTGCGTGGACCGGTGCCCTAGGGTGAGGGCGTGTCGAAGCTGCATACCCTCGGCTGGGCGGTGGTGCTGACCGCACTCCCGGTCAGCCTGGGACTGGCCGTGCACACCCCCGCCGCCCCCGAACCCGAGGCCGTCATCCCCGTGGATCTGGCCACAGTGGCGGTGCAGCGGGCCCCGTTCTGTGACGCCGTCGACGCCACCGAGATCAGCGCCGCCCTGGGCGGGTCGGACCCGCAGACGGTGGCGACCTGGGAGCCCGGTCAGGTGACTCAGGTGACCCCGGATGTCGATGACGTCGTCAACGAGTTCGGCTGCCGATGGGTGGGCACCAAGTCCGCAGCGGCCGCCTGGATCTACGGGCCGCCGGTATCCCCCTGGACCGCCCGGCGCATGAGCGAGGTGCCGCAGGGGTGCGTCCCGATCGATTGGCAGGCTTTCGGCGCTCCCTCGACTGCCTACCTGTGCGGCAAACGAGCCGTGGCCAGCGGCCTGTTCGGGGACGCGTGGGTCACCTGCGCGATCAGCGGGCAGGGCGCCAAGGGCCGCCTGAAGGACTGGTGCCGCGCGGCGGCCCGGGCCGCCAGCGGATGAAGTCGGCCTCGAGGCGTGCGCGCCTCAGGCTCAGGCGCCGCGCCGCCAGCGGATGCCGGCCTCGATGAACGCGTCGATATCACCGTCGAGCACCGCAGCCGGGTTGCCGGTCTCGTGCCCGGTCCGCAGGTCTTTGACCAACTGGTAGGGGTTGAGCACATAGTTGCGCATCTGGTCGCCCCAGGCGGCTGCCACGTCGCCTTTGAGGTCCTTCTTCAGCGCCGCTTCCTCGGCCTTCTTCTTGGCCAGCAGTTTGGCCTTGAGGACCACCATCGCCGAGGCCTTGTTCTGCAACTGGGACTTCTCGTTCTGGCAGCTGACGACGATCCCGGTCGGGAGGTGGGTCAGCCGGACCGCGGAGTCGGTGGTGTTGACCGACTGGCCGCCGGGTCCGCCGGAGCGGAAGACGTCGGTGCGGACGTCGTTCTCGTCGATCTCGATCTCGTCGGTCTGCTCCAGCACCGGGACGACCTCGACGGCGGCGAAGGAGGTCTGGCGGCGGCCCTGGTTGTCGAACGGGCTGATGCGCACCAGCCGGTGGGTGCCGGCCTCGACCGACAGGGTGCCGTAGGCGTATGGCGCGTGGATCGCGAACTCGGTCGACTTGATGCCCGCCTCCTCGGCATAGGAGGTGTCGAAGACCTCGACGGGGTACTTGTGCTGCTCAGCCCAGCGGGTGTACATCCGCATGAGCATCTCGGCGAAGTCGGCCGCATCGACCCCACCAGCGCCGGAGCGGATGGTGACGATGGCCTCGCGGGCGTCGTACTCCCCTGACAACAGCGTGCGGACCTCGAGTGCTTCGACTTCCTTGGTCACTCGGCGAAGTTCCGACTCGGCGTCGGCCATCGAGTCGGCGTCACCTTCCTCGGTGGCCAACTCGACCAGCACTGCGAGGTCCTCGACGCGACCCTTGAGCACGCTGAACCGTTCCACCTCTCCCTGCAGCAGGGAGAGCCGACCGGTGACCCTCTGGGCATTCGGTTGGTCGTCCCACAGATCGGGTGCGGCGACCTGTTCCTGCAAGGACGCGGCCTCCGCGGCCATGGCAGGAAGGTCAAGGACCTGCTCGATGGTGTGCAGGGTCGCGTTCAGCGCCTTGATGTCAGAGTCGAAGTCGGGTCCAGCCACAAAGAGTGAGCCTACCTACTTGCCCTTCTTCTTGACGAAGTACGGCGTCGTGGCGGTGGACCGGTTGCCTGCCTGGTCGGTGGCGGTTGCGGTGACCACGAACCGGATCCGCTTACGGGTGTCTCCGGTCCGAGTCGTCTTCAGCGTGCAACTGACCACCTTGGAGACAGTGTCGGTGGCGACACAGATCGGCTGCGGCCGGGTGTTGTAGACCTTGCCCTTCTCGACTCCGGCGATCGTGACCGTCGGAGCGGTCTGGTCCAGGTTGATGCTTCGAGTGGTCGTCGAGGCGGTGCCGCCGTCGGTGGCGGTGATGGTGGCGGTGACTCGCTGACCGAGGCCGTCGGTGTCGACCACGACCGGAGCCGGGCAGGGCTCGGTCAGGGGCGCGGAGCCTTCGGTGCAGCTGAAGGTGACGGTGACCGGGGCGGTGAACCAGCCGTACATGTTCGGCAGGTCGGACAAGGTGTGCTCGATGCTCGGGTCGACCACCGGGATCGGGGTGCAGCCGATGGTGCCCTGCCGCAGCGCGTGGCCTTCGTCGTCCCCGTCGTTGGCCCAGACGACGAGCTTTTCGCCGTCCACACAACCGCGCTGCGGCTGGATGGCCAGGCCCTCGTTGTTGTAGTTCGCCATGCCGGCGGGGCGCTCGTAGGCGTTGACGACCTTGAGGGTCCCGTCGGCGGGAGCCATTTGCACGCTGACGCCGTCGCAGGAGTCGTCGCAGATCGCCCACAGCACGTCGAGTTCGGGGTCGAAGGAGACGTCCATGACGCCGGCGGGGCCGGCGTTGGTGAGCAACTGCGGGTCGAAGGTGGCAACCAGGTGGGCGGTCTCGGCGGTGGCGGCGGTGTGGTCGAGCGCCAGCGCGTAAAGCAGGCCGGTGCCCTCGACGGCGACGACATAGAGACCGTCGCCGTGGTCGGGGTAGCTGGCCGGGTTGTAGGCCGAGGAGGTGGACTCATCGATCAGCCCGCCGTCGGTGAACCAGGCGTCGGGGACGAAGGTGATGCCCTCCAGGCCGAGGTTGGCGCCGACGGTCGGCAGGATCGAGTTGAGCTCCCACTGGTCGGTGGCGGTGATGGTCGAGCCGCTGGCGGCGGCCGCGTCGTAGCGCAGCACCGTCATCCGGCTGATGCCGGAGTTGGCGTTGTCGCGTTCCGAGGACAGGTAGATGGCGTCGTCGCCGCCGATGGTGATGCCCTCGGTGTCGGGCGATCCGGTGCCGTCGACGTACTTGGGGTCCTTGGCGGTGTTCCAGGCGCCGGCCGGGCGGACGAAGGTGTCGCCGCTGCGGACCAGCTGGGACAGGGTGCCGGCCTTGTTCTGGGCGACCCAGAGCACGTCGGGGTTCTCAGGGTCGAAGATGACACCGGAGGCGTCCTGGCCGAAGGTGGGCTCGTCGTCGGCGAAGCTCACCTCCGCCGAACCGGGCCACGGGTCGGGCTGCAGGCCGGGGCAGGCGTTGGCGCCACCGAAGGTGGTCTGGGTGGTCTGCTTGAACTCCCCGACCCCGTCGGCGCAGCGTCCGTAGGAGGTGGCCGGGTGGGCGGTCCAGGTGTAGGACTCGGCCGGCGCGCCGCTGGGGTCGACCAGGCGCACCGAGTCGGCGCTGCCGAGCCCGGCCAGCGGGGTGAGGGTGTAGTAGCCGCCGGGCTGGATCATGGTGCCCGCAGCGATGACCGTGGGGTTGGTTTCGGAGTTGTCCTTGATGGTCCAGCCGCCGAGGTCGAGGGCGGTGTCGGAGATGTTCTTCAACTCCACCATGTCGGGGCTGTTGGAGGTGACCTCGTTGATGCGCACCGCGGAGCAGGCGTTGGGCTGGTTGCGGGTCGAGACGTTGGTCTCCCGGAAGGTGCCGGTGCCGTCGGGGCAGCGTCCCCAACTGGTGGCTGGGTGGCCGGTCCAGGGGGTGGCCGCATCGACCAGGGTGGTGCCGTCGGCTTCGAAGAGCCTGGCCTGGTCGGCGGAGCCGAGTCCGAAGCCGGGGGCGGGCAGTTCGGTGTAGAGCGCGAAATAGCCTCCCGGGGCAATCGTCGTGCCGGCCGGGACGGCCTTGGTGTGGGTGTCGTCGTCGTCCTTGACGATCCAGCCGGAAATGTCGACGCTCGCGGCGCCGATGTTGTGGAGCTCGACCCAGTCGGCGACCGGGTCGCCGTTGGACTCGACCTCGTTGATGACCACGGTCGGGCCGGTGGGCTCGGGGTCGATGGCGGCACAGTTGTTGGCGGCGCCCTTGGTCGCACCGAGGGTGGCACCGGGAACTCCGGTCCCGTCGGGGCAGCGGCCAAATGTCTGGGTGGCGTGAGCGGTCCAGTTGATCGCGTCGATCTGGACACCGTCGGGGTTGAACACTCGGGCGTAGTCGCTGCCGCCGAGCCCGAAGTGGGCCGGCGCGACGGAGTCGCCCTCGACGTCGAAGGCCATGAAGCCGCCGGCCTCGATGACGGTGCCGGCGTCGATGGAGAAGTGGTTGGTGTCGTTGTTGTCCTTCAGGTACCACCCGGTCAGGTCGATCGGGGCGCTGCCGGTGTTGACCAGTTCGATCCAGTCACCGGGGGTGCCCCCGGAGGACTCGGCCTCGTTGACCACGATGTCGGTGTCGGCGGCCTGGGCCGGTGCGGAGAGGCCGACCACCGGAAGCAACGCTCCGGCAACGATGGCCAGCATGGCTGCGGACAGGGACGAGCGAGCAGGCTTGCGCACGAAGAATCCTTCGGGTCGGTGGCGATCGGGCCGAGTCAAACGGTGTCCGGCAACCAACAGGTGAACGTTTCGGCAACGTCGCCCCAAGTTCAACCGACACCTCCGCTCCGGTGTTCGGGCCGCTAGAGTCGTCGGCCGAGCGACTCGACTCGGCTCCAGTTGGCCCGCGACCCGCGGGATCGTCAGTCGAGGACTGCACCGACGTCCGCATCGGCCACACCGTCGAGGCGTCGCGCCTCGTCGTCCGGGTGGCGCACTAGAACACCGGACCGGGTGGGTGCTTGCAGGCTCCCCCACCCGGCCCGGTACAAGCCTGCATGCCTGCAACCAAAGGAGCACAGATGACCATGACTCACTCGGACAACCTCCTGGCCGCGATGCGCGACGCTGAGTCGCTCGTACCGTGGGCCAAGGACAACGACATCGTCCTTCAGATCCCCTCCATTGAGCAGACCGTCCGCGAGTCGCTCGGCGGGCCGGTCCTCCCCGGCTGCGAGGTCGGCATCCCGCTGCTGCGGGTCGCCAACTCGGGAGCCGACGCCGTCCCGCTGGTGGGCGCGTTGCTGACCTGGGACGCCCACAGGGTCGCCGCCTGCGACCGGCACGAGGAGGCGAGGGCCGACCACCGGCTGGCCGTCGTGGCTGGCGCCTCGGTTGTCCTCATGCACTTCTGCGACGACTGCAAGAGCCGGATGGACCACGCGTTCCCGGCCCTCGTCTGGAGTTAGCCGTGGCCGGACGGAAGGTCGCCGCGCACTCCGAGGAGTGGTGGGCGCTAATCGCCGGACCGACCGACGTCCGGTGCGAGGCCCACGTCCAGAGCGGCGAACGCCGCCGCCGAGCCGCTATCGCCGGGGCGAACGTCTGCCGCCAGCACGGAGGCGCAATCCCCGCAGTGAAGGCGAAGGCTGCCGCCCGGATCGGGAACGCCGCCGACGAGATGGTGAAGCGGCTCCATGCGTTGCTGGACGACCCGTCCGTCGAGGCTCGGGACAAGA
>JBPPMQ010000087.1:0-27378 GCA_051306135.1 Nocardioides sp.
AAGCTCGGGCGCGATGGGTGCGGACTCGGCCGGTCTGGATCGCCACGAGTCTCGGCGAGCGGGAAACGAAAATGTCAGCGTCTGTTCGCCTCGACGTCGCCCGGCGCCACGAAGCAGGGTGACAGGCTCGAACTCATGCGCCGTACTCGACTGTCCCGAACTACTGCCCTCGCTGCCACCCTCGCCGCTGCCGCGGTCGCGTCCTACTTTGCCACGGCGTCCGCTGAGGCCGGCAAGGCGACGCCGTCGTCGTACGTCTTCGGTGTCATCGGCGACGTGCCCTACGGTGCTGACCAGGTCGCTTCCTTCCCCGGCTGGGTGGACCAGATCAGTGCCGACGCCGATGTGCGACTCGTCGCCCACGTCGGTGACATCAAGAACGGCTCGACCGTGTGCTCCGACGAATACTTCGACACCATTCGCACAGAGTTCGACCATTTCGATGTGCCCCTGGTCTACACCCCCGGCGACAACGAGTGGACCGACTGCCACCGGCCCAACAACGGAGCCTACGACCCCTATGAGCGACTTGACGCGCTACGGGCTCGGTTCTTCCCCGAGCCGGGCGTGACCCTGGGCGCCACGACGATGAAGGTCGACGCCCAGGCGGGCTACCCGGAAAACGTCGACTGGCACGCAGCACGCGTCACGTTCACCACCGCCCACGTGGTGGGCAGCAACAACGGCATGGCCCCCTGGACGGGTGTGAGCGAACCCAACTCCCGACAGGTCGTCGAGGTCGCCGCTCGGACCGAGGCCAACATCGCCCAACTGCGCGAAGCCTTCGCAGATGCGCAGCGGCGCCACGACCGTGCGGTGGTCATCTTCCAGCAGGCCGACATGTTCGACCCCACCTACACCCCGACCTTGGCCGACGTCGACGCCTTCATTCCCTGGATCCAGGCCCTGGTGGACGAGTCCCGGGCCTTCGGCGGGCCGGTGTACCTTTTCGACGGTGACAGCCACGTCTACAACGTCGATCAACCGCTGGCGGCAGGGTCGACGTGGCTCGAGCTGTATGGCGTCGAGGGGTCCGCGGGCAACCTCACCAGGATCACTGTCGATGGTTCGAGCAACAACACCGACTGGCTGAAGGTTCAGGTGCACCGCCACGGTCCGGACGTCGTGACCTGGGAACAGGTTCCCTACCTCTGACAGGTCGGGCTAGCCTTCGGCGCCGGGCGGGCCTGGGGAGCCCGACTCAGATGAAGAGCAGTTGGGCGCCCTCGGTGAGTTCCATGAAGTCGCTGGCAGAGATGATGCCTTCGACCTCGTCGATGAGGTCCTCCTCGTGAAGTTTCATCATGTCGGCGCTCATCCGGCACGCCCACAGGTGGCCACCGGAGGCGTGGATCATCTCCAAGAACTCGGGCACCTCGGGTACGTCGACCTCAGCGATCTGCTTCTTCATCATCTTGGTCGTCGCCGAGGTGACACCGGGCAGGCCGGCCATCCCTTGCGGCATCCGCACTCCGAACATTCCGGGAGGATGCATCGCGGTGTTGCCGAGGTAGGAGAACTGCAGGGAGCCCTGGGTCTGCTTGTTGATCATGTCGAAGCCCCAGAAGGTGAAGAACAGGTGGACCTCGATGCCCTCGCCGAGAGCAGCGTTGCCCAGGATCAGAGCTGGGTAGGCCATGTCGAGGTTGCCCTTGGAGCAGATGATCGCGAGCTTGCGTCCCGAGGTCGATTCGTCGTCGAACGACGGGACGAAGGGGGCCTCCTGCGTGGTCTCGATGTCGGTAGTCATGTCAGACACATCCCTTCGGTTTCGGCAGACCGGCCACGTAGGCCATCTTCTTGGCGGGTTTCTTTGGGAAGAGCCCGAACAGGGTCTTCACGTCGATGCCGGTCTGGGTGCTGACGCGGCGCAGTGTCGGGGTCTCGCCCATGGCGGCGTAGTCGCTGCGCAGGAACCGGATCGGCTTCCAGTGCGCCTCGGTCAACTCGATTCCGATCAGGCTGGCCAGTTCGGTGGCGAGGTCCTCGGTCCACTCGTCGGGGTGGATGAGGAATCCTTCCTCGTTCACTTCGATGGTGCGACCGGCGATGGTGGTGGTGGGCATGGTGATCATTCCTCTCGCGGTGACGCCGACGCATCGGCGATGGGGCTCTCGGTGTGCTTGCCGGCCATCGACATCTGAGGCTTCAGGCCGAGCGGGCGTCCGGGGAGCAGCGCGTTCCAGTAGATGTGCCGGAAGGCGAGTTTGGAGAGATGGTTGAAGCGGCTCTCCTTGAGTAGCTGGAGCGGACCCACGTGCGGAAACGGGAACGTGCCGGTGAGGGGCTCGGTCTCGTAGTTGAAGTCGAGCAACAACGCCTTGCCGTGCCCGGATTCCACGAAGCAGTTGGCGTGCCCGTCGAAGGAGTGGGTCATCGGCCGACCGTGAGCGAGCTGGACCAGGTTGTCGATGAAGACGTCCACCGAGAAGTGGGCGACTGCGCCAGCTTTGGACGTCGGCAGGTTGGCGGCGTCACCCAGGGCGAAGATCTCCGGATGCGCGGGTCGATCACCCTGCGGGACATATTGCATCGTGTGTTTGTCGACGCTCACATAGTTGAGCTCGTCGCCCAGCCCTGAGCGTGAGACGAAGTCGGCGCCCATGTTGAGCGGCACCGTGACGAGGAGGTCATAGGGCACCTCGCGCTCGTCGAAGGAGCGCAGCACCTTCTGCTCCTGGTCCACCGATTCGACCATGAAGTCGGTCTCGACGACGATGTCGCGATCCAGAAGGGCGGCCCCCAACTCACGGCTTGCCACCGGCTTGGTGAACGCGCCGTCCAGTGGGGTGACGAAGACCAGTTCGGTGCGTTCGCGCAGGCCGTGCTGACGCAGCCAGTCGTCGGCGAGGAAGGTGAACTCCAGTGGTGCGACCGGGCACTTGATCGGCAGTTCGGTGATGTGCACCACCAAGCGTCCACCCTCGAACGCGGCGAGGTTGTCGCGCAGTGCCAGCGAGCCGTCGAAGGTATAGAACTCGTTGACGCTGTGGTGCCAACCCTCGCCCAGCATGCCGGGTGTCTGGTCCGGGCGAGGCGTGGTGCCGGAGGCGATGACGAGGTGGTCGTAGTCGAGGACGGTGCCGTCTTCGAGCACCACCCGACGACCGTCCGCGTCGACGCGTTCGACCTCGCCGATCACGATCCGTGTCGCGGGGTCGATGAACCGGCTGGCGGAACGTCGGATCTGCTTGGGGGTGTTCATCCCGAACGGCATGAAGAGGTAGCCCGGCTGGTAGTCGTGCACGTCGTCGCGATTGACCAGGGTCACCTCCCAGTCGGGAAGCACCTTGTGGACTTTGTTGGCGACCATGGTGCCGGCGGTGCCGCCGCCGAGCACGAGGAGCCGGGTGGGCGATGTGGTCATAGTGGAAAAATATCGCCGGGGGCGCCTGCAAAGACAGGGTCCTAGGTCCCGTCCTTACCGGGATCGAGCCCACGCAGTCGCGGTTGTGCAGGGTCTCTCAGTCGCTCGCGGGGGCGGACGATGTCGGGATCGGGAGGAATGCCTGGACGGTGTGAGGTCCGAAGGTGAGGCCGCCGCCGAGCTCTTGCGCGCGTTCGCGCATCGAGCGCATCCCGATGCCGGGCTTCCACGGCTGTGCGCTGGCGCCGCTGTCGGAGACCTCCAGATGCAATCCGGCCTCGTCTGCCTCGAAGATCACCCAGGCGCGGTCCGCGCCGCTGTGCCGGGCTGAGTTCGTCAAGGCCTCGGTGACGATCCGGTAGGCCGCGACCTCGACCGCTGCGGGGAGATCGGGCAGCGGATGGTCAGCGACCTCGACCGTCATGGCACGACCTGCGGGCCCGACCAAGGTTTTGGACTGGAGGGTGACGGCTTGGACGAGGCCGAGTTCGTCGAGGGCAGGCGGCCTGAGGTCATAGACGAGTTCCCTGACCTGTTGAATCGCGGCGACGGCCTCGGCTCTCACGGTGGCGAGGTGAAGGCCGAGCAGGTCGTGATCGTCCATGGAGAGTTGCGCTGCGTCGGAGGTGAAGGCAATGCCGGACAGCCGTGGTCCAAGGCCGTCGTGGAGGTCTCGCCTGATTCTGCGTCGCTCCTCCTCGCGCGCAGCGGCGGTCGCGCTGCGCGCTTCTTGCAGGCTGTCGGCCAGGGCTCGCGCACGCACGGTTTGAGCCAGAAGCGGGGCGGCGAGCGAGACGACAGCGGCGTCGGCGTCGGGCAGCCGCAGGTCTCCGGGGCGCAGGGCGATGACCAGTTCGCCAACCTGTCTACCGTCAGCGACCAGTGGTTCACTATGCAGATGCTCGGTCCGAGTCCCCGAGGCGGTCGTCCCCAGCCCGTCGAGACGCAGTTCGGCGAACGGTAGAACAAGCGCGCTGCGCAGCGTGTCCAGGGCCGTCCGGGTGTCGTCGCCCAGACCGAGCGCGACCCGGTTCGCCGCCACGACGGGATCAGGCCTGACACCGAACAAGAACTCGTCACCGATCATCCGGAGCACACTGCGCAACGGTGCGAGCAGGAATGCGCACCCGGCCGCCAGGATCGCGGTGACCGGGGACACTCGGTCCACCGCTCCGGAGGTCTCCAAGGCCAACGACCCGAGCTGGAAGACAGCAAAGACCGTCACCGATGCCAGCACGTTGGTGGTCAGCGCGGCCACCAGGCCACGGACGTCGATAGCATGCGGGCGGCTGGCACCGATCCACGCCATCCAGCTGATCGTGCCGAAGAAGGTCAGATAGACGGCGACCACCAGCGCGGGTGCCTCGAGCATCCCGACGACCAGGCCTGCGAAGATCAGCGGAACCACACCAGCCAAGACCCATGACAACGCTCGGCGCTCGTCGGTATCGGCCAATTCCAGGCGCCACCACATCTGCAGCAACGGAATGGCAGCAAGCAGCAACACCAGGTCGACCGCCTCCCCTGCGAAGCCGAAGAAGACCCACTGCATCAAGGGCAGCAGGATCAGGGCAATCGCCGCTGCCAGTCCAGGTAGGTCCCTATGGACGCGTGGGAACGCCATCGCCGCCAGCCCCAGCACCATCCCGGCCGCAATGAGCGGCGCCCACGGGGATCGTTCGGCCGTGTCGCTTCCGGCGGCCAGGACTGCGAGGCCCCCTGCCACAACGAAGAGGATTCCGGCGAGAGTCGCCGGCGTCTGCACGGCGAGCACGACCCCGCCGGCGCCGAGGCAGAGACCGGCGACGATGAGCGCGACGGTGACCACCGTCGGCATCGACTCGGGGGTCACCCGGGCCTGCCGAGGCCCGAGTCTCGGGCGGCGATGACCGCCTCGGTCCGGTCCGCCACGCCGAGCTTGGTGAAGATACCGGTCAACTGGTTGCTGACCGTCTTGGGGGACAGAAACAGAGCACCGGCGATCTCCGAGGTTCGCCGGCCCAAGGCCAGCAACTCCAGAATCTCCCGTTCCCGCGGTGTGAGCTGCGGAAACGGATACTCGGTTCGCCAGCCCGTCGGCGACGCGGCGAAGAATGCCAGCATCCGGCTGGCGATCCCCGGGCCGAAGATCGCCTGTCCGGCCGTGACCGCGGTCAACGCGGTGGTCACCTCAAGATGGCTTGCGTCCTTGAGCAGATAGCCGCGCGCACCAGCCCGCATCGCGCTGAAGACTGTGGCGTCATCATCGAACATCGTGAGCATCACCACCGCTGTCTGGGGGACGGACTCGCGCAGGAGGCGAGCGGCTTGGATCCCGTCGACACCCGGCATCCGCACGTCCATCAGCACCACGTCCGGCTTCAACTGCTGCACTCGCTCGACGGCGGCGAGACCGTCTGCGGCTTGGCCGACGACCTCGAACCCATCGAGTCGGTCGATCACGGCTGCTAGCCCGTCACGCACCACGGCGTGATCATCGGCGAGCACGATGCGGATCGTCACTGCTCCATCATCGACCATGAAGTCTCCGATACCGATGGGAAAAATTCCCGGAACTGAGGGAGTGGGCACTCTATCGGTGGGAAGGTCCGGCGGCCGAGGCTGAGTGTGAGCGGCCCGCCGGGTCCGAAGAAGGAGTAGTCAATGGCACAGCTCAGCAGGCCACAGGTTGCTGGCCACGTCCTGGGGATCGTCTTGGGGCTCGCGCACCTCTCGATCCTGGGAGCACCGACCGACGGCGAGGAGGCGGGACCGCCGCTGGCCATCCTGATCCTCGGTGCAGTCGTCGGACTCGCCGTGGTCGTGTTGCTGATCTATTCATGGCGCCGGGACGCGCACGCGCCTCGCCGTATCGCGGCGGTGCTCCTCGTTCTTGCGGCCCTCGGGGCGCTGCCTGGGCTGCTGGTGGCCGATGTCGAGGTTGCCCTGCGGTTGGCGGCCGGCGGCCTGGTCCTGCTGACCGTCATAGCGTTGGTCCTGCTGTTCTACCCCCAGCGCGGCATCGTCCGAACCGAGGTCGCTCGATGAGGAAGACCGCAATCATTGCGCTGGCTGCGGCCGGCCCGCTGGCCGTTGCGGTCCTGCGGTTCGTCCTGCCCTACTCCACGACTTCCGACATCGACCAGGCAGCTGTCGACGTCGCCGCGGAACCAGCCACCCAGAGCCTGGTCCTTTGGCTCGGGCTCGTCGCCGTGCTGACCCTGGCGCCCGGCCTGTACGCCATACGAGACCGGATGCCGGCCGGAAAGCTGCACACCGTCGGGTTCACCCTGGCCATCATCGGTTACCTGTGCCTGCCTGGACTGCTGGCCACCGACCTTCTTCTATGGGTCGGCACCGATCAGGGGCTGTCTGTTGCGGCAGTCGGAGCCCTCGCCAATGGCGCCCACCCTGCGGCACTGGTGGCGACGGCTGTGTTCGTGCCGGCCCACATCATCGGAATCGTGCTCATCGGAGTCCTGGCCTTGCGCAACGACCTCGTACCACGACCGGTGTCCTGGCTGCTGATCGGTTCTCAGCCGTTGCACCTGGTCTCTGTCATCAGCGGTATCCCGGCCCTCGACCTGGTTGCCTGGTCTGCGACCGCGCTGGGAATGTGCTGGCTAGCTGCCGGCCTCCCCGATACCGACCGGGGGGGCCCATCCGCTCCGGTGCCCGGCCGGGCGGTGCCGGCGTAACCCGCGGCCCGCGGTCGGAGTGGTGGAGATCGCAGCCTACAGCGACCGACGATGACGCGGAGTCGGTCAGGTGGTGGGGATCGACCCGCTCGTCGCAGCAGGGGAGTTGGCGGAGGCGTCGCTCGACAGGAGTCCGTCGATGCTCTGCCAGGCGGTGTAGCCGGCGACGAGGACCAACAGGGCGGCGAAGCTGAGTTTGAGCCGGCGCGCCGGAACCCGCTCGGCGACCCGCTTGCCAGCCAGGGTTGCGACCATCGCGGCGACAGTGAACGGAATGATGACGCCCCAGTCGAAGTGGGCGGTGCCGGCGCGGGCGACCAGTGACGTTGAGGAGTTCAGGGCGACGATCATCAGGGACGTTCCGACCGCCAGGTGCATGGGCAGTCGCAATACGAGCACTAGAGCGGGCACGACGACGAACCCCCCGCCCACCCCGAAGAATCCGGTCAGCAGACCGACGGCGAGGGCCACGAGAACCACGGCGACGGGGGACGGGATCATCCGGGAGGCTGGTGCGCCGCTGCTGCGTTCGAGGACCGTGACCCGGCTGGTGTGCGTCGAGCCCTGGGCGGGCCGGGGGGGACCGGGTTCGGCGGACTTGGTGGCTTCGTGGGCTGTGTCTGCGTTGCGTGGTCGGTCGCCGACCATGGCAGCAGCAGCGGCGATCATGAGGACCGAGAAGCCGAGAAGGACCAGGTGCTGGTCGACGCGGTGATTGAAATAGCTGCCGAGCCAGGTAGCAGGGAAGCCGACGATACCGAAGGTGAGTCCCAGGCCCCAGCGCACCCGATGGCTGGACAGGTAGGAGGCCATGCCGACCGCGGCGGTCAGGCCGACGATCACCAGGCTGCTGGTGGTGGCCTCCTGCGCTGGCTGGCCGACGAGATAGACGAGCGCAGGGACGGTGAGGATAGCGCCGCCGCCGCCCAAGGCTCCGAGAACGGCCCCGATCAGCAGTCCCAGAGCGACCGTCAGGGCCAGGGTCATCCCAGCGTCCCGACGTCTGGGTCGTCGGTCACCATGGGGAGTCCGGACTCGCTCCAGGCGTTCATGCCGCCGGCCAGGTTGACCACGTCGTGGCCGGCATCGGCGAGGATCAGCGCCGCCCTCAAGGACCGGTTGCCTGAGCGGCAGACGGCCACGATGGTGGCACGGGGAACAGCAGCCGGGTCGATCGCACCGAGAGGCATGTGGACGGCCCCCTCGGCGTGGCCGGCGCTCCACTCGGCATCCTCACGGACGTCGAGAAGGATGGCACCGCCGGCGGCCATCGCGATGGCCTGGGCGGGGCCGACTTCGCGGACTGTCACGGTGTCGGGGTTGCTCATCAGGACCTCCAGGTCGCGGGGTGGGAGCGGTCGGAGACGGTGACGGAGACCCGGTCAGGTCGAGAGAAGTCGGTGACCAAACTGAACCGGTCACCGCGAACGACCGTCTGGCGCCATTCGACTGGTTGGCCCCGGAGTTCACCGGTGCGGTCGATGGCCAGGGCCGCGCTGCCCTCGGGGATCTGGAGAAGCAACCGCTCGGCGCCGGTCGGGACGACGGCGCGGACATGCTCACGCCCCCCCGTGAGCCGGATGTCGCAGAGCCGGTCCAGTTCGGCGTAAAGCGAGGTCTGGGTGAGATCGGCCTCGAGCAGCGGTGCCGCGATGCGGGCGGGCAGCCAGACCCGGTCCATGGCCAGGGGTTCGTCGTCGGCGAGTCGGATTCGCTCGACATAGATCAGTGGACTGGACTCCTCCAGACCGAGCCGGGCGGCCACGGTGCCGTCGGCCCGCGCGTCCAAGGCGCGCACGATGCTGTGTTGGCGGTGGCCGGCCTTCTCGACAGAGGCGAAGAGGCTGTACAGGGTGCCCTGAGGCTGGGTGATCTCGGTCCCGGCGACGCGGGGCGGTCGTCCCCGAGATGCCTCCACCAGTCCGGACTCGCGCAGTCGCCGCAGCGCCTCGCGCACCGTGTGACGACTCACGTCGTACTCCTCGACCAAGGCCAGCTCTCCGGGAAAGGACGTAGCGAACTCGCCGAGGCGCAGTCGCCGCTCGACGTCTGTGTGAACCTGCGCCCACAGCGGCAGGGGGCTCTTGCGGTCCACCGGGCGGGCCGGTGCCTCGACCCTTCGGTGGTCGATGTGGGCGCCCATGCGGTGCTCCTGCCGGGTAGATGGTGGGGGCTTGCCGGGTTCTCGGCCAGCGCGTACGATACAAATGTACGTACATCCGCATTATTGCGCAAGGAGAGTCCATGCTTCGTGTTGAAGTCCTCGACACCACCGACCTGGGGGATCGCAGCTATGTAGCGCATGACGGCGTGAGCGCGATCGTGGTGGACCCTCAGCGCGACATCGACCGGGTCGAGGCGATCCTGAGCGAGCGCGGGCTGCGCTGTGTCGGGGTGCTCGAGACGCACATGCACAACGACTACGTCACCGGCGGACTGGAGTTGGCACGCCGCTCGGCAGCCGACTACGTGGTCAATGCCGAGGACCCCGTTCACTTCGACCGTGAGCCAGTACGCGATGGTGACGTGCTGAGGTTCGGGCAGTTGAAGGTGACGGTGATGAGCACGCCAGGGCACACCGTGACGCACCTGGCCTACTTCGTCGAGGACCTTGACGGCACCGACGTGGGCGCCGTGTTCACCGGGGGGTCGCTGCTGTACGGCTCGGTGGGCCGCACCGATCTGGTGGACGCCGACCGCACCGACGAGTTGACCCGCGCCCAGTTCCACTCCGCCCGGCGGCTCGCCGAACTGCCCGACCACGTCCGGGTCTTCCCCACCCACGGCTTCGGAAGCTTCTGCTCGTCAGGCTCGGCATCGGGCGGCGACTCCTCGACGATCGCCGAGGAACGCGCCCGCAACGACGCCCTGACCGCCACCGACGAGGACACCTTCGTCGCGACTCTGATCGCGAATCTGACGGCCTACCCGGCCTACTACGCCCACATGGGAGCCCGGAACCTGCGAGGCCCGGGACCGGTCGACCTGAGTCCCCCCGAGATGGTCGACGCCGAGCAACTGCGCAAACGCATCGAGGGCGACGAATGGGTGGTCGACCTGCGCACCCGAACGGCCTACGCCGCCGAGCACCTCGCCGGCACAATCGGAATCGAACTCGGCGACCAGTTCTCCACCTACTTGGGGTGGCTGATCCCCTGGGGGAGCTCGCTGACACTGGTCGGGGAGAGCGCAGAGCAGGTTGCCACTGCCCAGCGCCAACTGGTCAGAATCGGGATCGACCGGCCCGACGCCGCTGCCATCGGGTCTGTGTCCGAGTTGAGCACCGGCCCCGCAGACTTGGCGACCTATGCCGTGGCCAGTTTCGACGACCTTGCCGCGGCCCGACGTGACTCACTGACGGTGCTGGACACCAGGCGCGACGACGAGAGGGCCGCCGGCGCCATCCCCGGCTCGATGCACATTCCGCTGCACGCCCTGCTCACGCGTCTCGACGAGGTCCCGGTTGGGCCTTTGTGGATTCACTGCGCCAGCGGGTTCCGGGCCTCGATCGCCGCGAGCCTCCTGGCCCGCGTCGGCCATGACGTCACTCTCATCAACGACGACTTCACCAGGACCGAGGCGCTCGGGCTCGTCTGAACCCTCGACCTTCACCCGTCCGGCGCGGCGGTCCGGCCGCTGAGCGCAGCACCTGCGACGTCGGGGTCCGATGTCGGCGAACTGCCTCGCCGCCACCCCGGGCTGACCTCTCAGGTGTTCAACAGGATGCTCGGCTACCTAGCGGTAGCCCTCTAGCATCGAACCATGGCAGTGCGAACCCCCGAGAGCCTCACGGTCCGGGAAGGTCGCGGCTCCACGATGCGGACACCGCACGATGCGGTCATCTTCGACATGGACGGCGTGGTCACCGACACCGCGTCGCTGCATGCCGCGGCGTGGAAACTGATGTTCGACGAAGTGCTCGCCGACCCGCGCGCCGGCGTGGCGGGCCGGCTGGGCCCCTTCGACGCGGTGGAAGACTATCGCCGCTACGTCGACGGCCGTGTTCGTGAGGACGGGGTTGCCGCATTCCTGGAGTCGCGCGGCATCGAAATGGATGTGGGAGACCCCGGCGACCCGCCAGGTACCTGGACCGTATACGGGCTCGCCGCCCGCAAGAACGAGATCTTCCTCGATCTGACCTCGTCCGAAGGGGTCCGGATCTTCCCCGGGACGGCCGCGCTGGTGCAACGACTGAAAGCGGCTGGAACCCCGCTCGGACTGGTGACGGCGAGCCTGAACGCCGAGGCGATGTTGAACGCGGCCGGGCTCCAGACGGCCTTCGACGTCGTGGTGGACGGCAACGTGATAGCAGCCCTCGGCCTGCCCGGCAAACCGGACCCCGCCACGTTCCTCCAAGCGGCCCGCCGACTGGGCGTCTCGCCGCAGCGCGCAGCTGTCATCGAGGATGCGGTCTCGGGGGTCACCGCCGCCAAGCGTGGCGGCTTCGGACTCGTGGTGGGGATCGACCGCGCCCGCCAGCGCGAAGACCTGGAGCGGGCAGGTGCGGACTTCGTCCTCGACGACGTCTCCGAGCTCGACCTCGGGGTGTCCCGTTCCGACCCGTGGCGACTGGTGTACGACGGATACGACCCGGTCCACGAGACCCACCGCGAAGCACTCACAGCCCTGGGCAACGGCTACCTCGCCACGCGAGGTGCGATGCCCGAGCATGTGGACGACGGCGTGCACTATCCCGGCGTCTACCTCGCGGGGGTCTACAACCGGCTGGTGAGCACGGTCGGCGGTGAGGAACGGGTCGATGAGGAGCTGATCAACGCTCCGAACTGGCTGCCCCTCGACTTGGCGGTGGAAGACGGTGGCTGGTGGTCCGAGGAGGGCCTGACCGAACTCGACGAACGCCGTGAGCTCGATCTGCGTCGAGGGCTGCTCACCCGAACGCTGAGGCTCGTCGATGGACGAGGCCGGACACTGCACGTCACCCAACGGCGGATCGTGTCGATGGACCGGGCGCATGTCTGCGCCCTCGAGACCACCCTGAGGCCCGAGGGGTGGAGCGGTCGGGTCAAGGCGGTCAGCGGCATCGACACCGCCGTGGTGAACGGCAACGCCGTCGAGTCGCGGCTGCTGGCCAATCGACACCTGGCCGAGGTTGCGGTGGAGATCGCCGGCGAGACGGTGCTGGCCGAGGTCGAGACCACGCAGAGCAAGGTCCGGGTCGCCACAGCGCTGCGGACCAGGGTGACCGGCGCGGTCGCCGTCTCAAGGGTCGACACGGCGGCGGCCACGAGGGAGCCCGCAGCCGCGGTGACCTCGGTCGTCGGCCTCCCGACGAGCGGCCGGGCACTCGACGCTGCCCTGCAGTTCGAGTTCGAGGTGACCGACGGCCGGCCCGTCGTCGTGGAGAAGATCTGTGCGATCGTGACATCTCGGGACGACGCGGTCTCCTCGCCTCGCGACGGAGCGCTGACCGAGTTGGAGCGCACCGACCACGGGTTCGACGAACTGCTGGGTCCCCACGAGCGTGCATGGCGGCGACTGTGGAAGCACTACGCGGTCGATGTGGACACCGACGACCCGGTGCAGTTGCAGCTCAACCTCCACGTCTTCCACGCGCTCCAGGCGATTTCGCCGAACACCTCAGCTCTGGACGCCGGCGTCCCGGCGCGAGGCCTGCACGGCGAGGGCTACCGGGGCCACGTGTTCTGGGACGAGCTGTTCGTGCTGCCGCTCTACCTCATGCGCACCCCGGAGATCGCCCGCTCGCTGCTCGACTACCGCTGGCGCAGGCTGGAAGCGGCACGGCAGGCCGCCAAGGAGATCGGTCACCGCGGAGCGATGTTCCCGTGGCAGAGCGGCAGCGACGGCCGCGACGAGACACCGCGCCAACTGTTCAATCCGAGATCCCAGCGCTGGATCCCCGACAACTCCTGGCGCCAGCGCCACGTCGGGCTGGCGGTGGCCTACAACGCCTGGCAGTATTTCCAAGCCACCTCCGACATGTCGTGGTTCGCTACCCGCGGAGCCGAGATGATCGTGGAGGTTGCCCGGTTCTTCGCCAGCCTGGCTGAGTACGACCCTCGCGACGGTCGTTTCCACATCAGCGGCGTGATGGGACCGGACGAATACCACGACGGCTACCCCGACAGCCCCGGAGCGGGACTGCGGGACAACGCCTACACCAACGTGCTCACGGCCTGGGTATGCCGACGGGCGGTCGAGACGATGT
Source organism: Nocardioides sp. (assembly GCA_051306135.1). Lineage (GTDB taxonomy): Bacteria > Actinomycetota > Actinomycetes > Propionibacteriales > Nocardioidaceae > Nocardioides. Next base: position 13,232 of record JBPPMQ010000087.1, read on the forward strand.
CACTGCTGCCTCCCCACGAACGAGAAGAACTGGCCGAGCACGTCGGTCTGGAACCCGAGGAGGTCGCGCACTGGCAACGCCTGGCGGGCTCGCTGGCCATACCCTTCCACGACGGTCTGATCAGCCAGTTCGACGGCTACGGCGACCTGCTCGAGTTCGACTGGGACGGCTACCGCCGCAGGTACGGCAACATCGAACGGCTCGATCTGATCCTTGAGGCTGAGGGAGACGCTCCTCATCGCTACCGCCTCTCCAAACAGGCTGACCTGCTCATGTTGATCTACCTGCTCGGCCCGGCGGAGTTGCTCCAGGTGCTGTCCGGTCTCGGCTATTCGCTCGCGGTCGAGGACCTGGCCCGAGCCGTGGACTACTACCTCGCCCGCAGCGCCCACGGCTCGACGTTGAGCCGGGTGGTGCACACCTCGGTGCTCGCCATGCTCGACCGATCGAGCGCCTGGAGCGAGTTCAGGGAGGCGCTCGACGCCGACCTCGACGACACCCAGGGCGGTACGACAGGACACGGGATCCATCTGGGCGCCATGGCCGGCACCGTCGACATCGTGCTGCGCACCTTCACCGGGATGCATATGGAGCGTGACCTTCTGGCTTTCCGGCCCAGACCTCCGGGGGCGCTGCGGGCAGTGGGTTTCGAGGTGCGCTACCGCGACCTGTGGATCCGAATCCACCTCGATTGCGCTCGGCTCCGCCTGACCGCCGCTCCCGGGCCCGGCGCCCCGGTGCGTGTCGAGGTCGACGGCGTCGGCGACCTCCTCGCGGCCGGCCAGTCGCTGGAGTTCGCGGTTCGGGGTGACCCTGCTCGGTCTTCTCTCGCTGTGGGAGGGTGAGGACGATGCACACATCACTGGCAACCTCGGTGTCTGGCCTGGCCAGCGAGGAGGCTGCACGCCGGCTAGCCGAGGACGGCCCCAACGAGCTCGCCACTGCCAAGAGGCGCACTCTGCTTGCGCAGACGTGGCAGGTCGTGCGCGAGCCGATGCTGCTTCTGCTGCTGTTCGCCGGATTGATCAACCTCGTCCTCGCCGAGCCTCTCGACGCGGTGATGCTGATGGGCAGCGCCGTGGTGGTCATCGCGATTTCGATCTACCAAGAGCGCAAGACCGAGAACGCGTTGGTGGCACTGCGCGACCTGTCTTCGCCTCGCGCCCTCGTGCTGCGCGACGGGCGGCAGATGCGCATCGCCGGACGGGACGTCGTCCGCGGCGACGCGGTGCTGCTCTCTGAGGGAGACCGGGTCCCGGCCGACGCAGTGCTGCTGGAGGCGGTCAACATCTCCGTCGATGAATCTGCGCTGACCGGGGAGTCGGTGCCGGTGCGCAAGTCCCCCGCGACGGCGGAACAGACCTCTGCCCCGATGGGGCCGCCCGGCGGTGACTCGACCCCGTGGGTGTTCTCCGGCACCCTGGTGGTCAAGGGGCACGGCGTCGGGGTCGTCCGAGGGACCGCGAACGACACCGAGCTCGGGCGGATCGGGACGGCGCTCAGCACGATCGAGTCCGAGCGCACGCCCCTTCAACGCGAGATCGACCGGCTCGTCCGCTTCTTCGCGGTGATCGGCGTCACCGCTGCGGCAGCCGTGGTGGTGATCTACGGGTTAACCCGCGGACACTGGCTCGAGGGCGTCCTCGCAGGCGTCGCGGCGGCGATGTCGCTGCTTCCTGAGGAGTTCCCGGTCGTCCTCACCGTCTTCCTCGCCCTCGGCGCATGGCGGATGTCGCGCCGCAATGTGTTGACCCGGCGACCCCCGGTGGTGGAGACACTCGGCTCGGCCACGGTTATCTGTGTCGACAAGACCGGCACGCTCACCCTCAACAGCATGACTGTTCGCGAGCTCGTGACCGGTGACGAGACGGTCGAGGTGACAGGCGACTCCCTGCCCGAGCGGGTTCTGGACCTCGTGGAGGCGGCGGCACTGGCTTCCCCGGTCGACGCGTTCGACCCGATGGACAAGGCGTTCCGTGACGTCGCTGCGACCTACCTCGCCGGGACCGCGCGGGACCACGACGGCTGGGAGCTCGTGCGCGAGTACCCCCTTACCGAGCAGACGCTCGCCCTGACCCACGTGTGGGCCTCCCCGCACGAGGACCGCTACGTCGTCGGCGCCAAGGGAGCACCCGAGACCGTCGCCGACCTGTGCCACTTCAGCCACGACCAGCGGTCGGTCCTCACCGACCAGGTGGAGCAGGCGACCGCTGCGGGCCGGCGCGTGCTGGCCGTCGCCCGTGCGTACCCGGACCGCGCCGGCGAGCTTCCCGCCGAGCAGCACGGCTTCGACTTCGAATACCTCGGCCTGGCCACCCTCCAGGACCCTGTGCGGCCCGGGGTGGCCGAGGCTGTGGCCGAGTGCGCGAGCGCGGGGGTTCGCACCGTGATGATCACCGGCGACTACCCCGGCACGGCGCTGGCCATCGCCCGCGAGATCGGACTCGACCACGAGGCCGGAGTGATCACCGGCAGTGAGCTAGCGGATCTCGACGACGCGGAACTGGCGCAACGAGTCGCCGAAGTCAGCATCTACGCTCGGATGGTGCCGACGCACAAGCTGCGGCTGGTGCGGGCGCTCAAGGCCAACGGGGAGGTCGTCGCAATGACCGGCGACGGGGTCAACGACGCTCCGGCTCTCAGGGCCGCCGACATCGGCATCGCGATGGGCAAGCGAGGCACCGATGTGGCCCGCGAGTCGGCCGGCTTGGTCATCACCGACGACGATTTCACCTCGATCGTGGACGGCGTACGGCAGGGGCGCGGGATCTTCGACAACCTGCGCAAAGCGATGGCCTACATCGTGGCCGTGCACATTCCGATCATCGGGATGTCGTTGGTGCCGCTGTTGGCGACTGACTGGCCGCTGGTGATGCTGCCGGTCCAGATCGCCCTGATCGAACTGATCATCGATCCGGCCTGCTCGATCGTGTTCGAGGCCGAGGAGGTGGATCCGGCGATCATGGAGCAGCAGCCGCGTCGCCTGGGCGAGCCCGTCATCAGCCGTCGGATCCTCGTCATCGCGGTTCTGCAGGGCCTCTCGGTGTTCGCTGCGGTCTTGGGCATCTATCTCTCGAGCGTGCTGGCCGACCGCCCCGACTCCGTGACCCGCTCGGTCACCTTCGCTACTTTGTTGATGGGCAACCTGGTGCTCATCCTGGTGAACCGGTCGTGGCGCCTGCCGGTGTGGAAGACTTTCCGCGAACGCCGCAATCCCACCGTGAAGTGGATTCTGGTCGTCGGGATCGGCGTGTTGACCCTGATGCTGGTGGTGCCCCCGGTGCGCGACGCCTTCAACTTCGGTCCCACCACCTTCCGGGACTGGATCTTCGCCGCAGGGGCTGCGCTGCTCAGCGTCATCTGGTTCGAGATCTACAAGGCTGTGACGCACCCGAAGACCGCAGGCGACCGGTAGCGGTCGCCTGGGGACTGCCTGAGGCAATCGGGTGGAACGTCATCGTCTGGTTCCGAATCGGAGCCGCATCCGCTCGTCGGCACTGCGGACGACTCCCAGGAAGGTTCTAGACCCTTCGGCAGCCGGTATACTGTGATATGAGTCACCGCTCGCTGCGGTGGCGCGGCTGGGAGGGTGAGTTGGTGAGCGTCGAGATCGAGAGCGGTTTGGCCACCTGGCTGGCCGGGTTCTTGGGCACCGAGGCGCAACCTGAAATGGTGCGGCGCTGGGTCGGGCGGACCTACGCGGCGATCACGACCGAGATCCCGGAGTTAGCCCGTGACGAGCGCCTGGCCGCCACACTTCACAGTGCGGTCGAGCAGCATTGGCTGGCGTTCCTGCACAACTTCGCCCAGCCCGAGTTCGAGTTCAGGCTGGTCGAGAGCGGTCGGACGTTGGCAGTCGAAATCGCTTCCGTCGGGCTGCCGGTCGAGGTGGTCATCAAGATCTATCGGGTGGCTCAGCAAGATGTGTGGGCCTACGGGACAGAGGTGGTGCAGCAGATCTCGCCCGGGGTGTGCAGCCAGAGTGACGCGCTGATCTACTTCTGGGACCGGGCCGGTGCCTGGCTCCAGGCTGCGATCGACATCTCCACCAACATCTACCACGCCACGAGGTCGAAGCAGAGCGCACCACCCGAGATCCGGTTGCTCGGCGCCGTCCGCGAGGTACTCACGGGCGAAGCTTGCGACCCGCGCAGGATCTCGGCCAATCTCGGCGGCTATCCGGTGACGCTCAAGCAGACCGCGCTGGTCTTCGAGGGGACGCAGGCTGACCCTGCCACCCTGGAGCGTTTGGCGGGCCAGGCCGCCGAGGCAGTCGGGGCCGGCCGTCAACTTGTGGTGCATCCCGGGCAGGGCTGCGCTTGGGCTTGGCTGGCCGGCACCTTCGACGCACGTCGACTCAACGAGTTGACCGGGCTCCTGAGCAGCACCGACGTCTCGGTCTCGGTCGGCGTGAGCGCCGAGGGCCTCGACGGTTTCATCATGTCCCACCAGGATGCCCTCGCCACGCACGAGATCGTCAGCCGAGCATCACGGGGCCGGCGACGATCCGGAGTGACGTTCTACGAGGACGTCGAGCTCGGCGCGCTTCTGGCCTGCAGCCCCCGAGTCGACCGATTCGTCGCGCGTGTCCTCGGCCGACTGGCGGAGAACGACGGCACCATGGAGCGGTTGCGCGAGACGATCGGGGCATTTCTAGACCACGGGCGCAACGTGGACGCGGCGGCGGCGACCCTGTGTGTCCACCGCAACACTGTGCGGTACCGCCTCGGGCAGGCTGAAGAGGTGCTGGCCAGCCCGATCGCGAAACTGGGGTCAGATCTCGACGTGGCGCTGCGCCATTACCAGCTCTTTCATTCCGAACCTTCCAGAGACTGAGCATCTCCTCGGGTGCGCCGCCACCGGCAACGGTACGGCGCCCCCGACATCAACCCTTCGCGATGAACTGGGCGGCCCGTTCACCGATGACGACCGATGGCGCGTGGGTGTGACCGCGGATGATCTCAGGCATCACCGAGGCATCCGCGACGCGGAGGCCGTGGACGCCTCGCACCCGGAGTTCGGGGTCGACCACGGAGGCGTCGTCGAGCCCCATCCGGGCGGTCGACGTCGGGTGGTAGAGCGTGTGTGATGTCTGCTCCAGCGACGCGATCAGGAGTTCTTCACGCGACACCTTCTCGCCACCCATCGGTGCGATGTAGGTGCCGGTGGCGAACTTCTTGATGGCAGGGGTGCTGAGGATGTCCAGAGTCATGTCGAGGCCACGCAGCATCGTCGCCCGGTCGCTACCTGCGGGGTCTGAGAGATAGCGAGGCTCGACGATGGGCTTGGCCAGGGGGTCGGCGGTCGAGAGCCGGATCTCGCCTTTGCTCTCCGGGCGCAGCAGGATCGGTCCTGCGGACAGGCCGTCGGCCGGGATGCCGTTGAGGCCTTCCTCGACGTACGCGACGGGCGCGAAGAGGATCTCGACGTCCGGAAGGGCCAGCGACGGGTCTGTGCGGATGAACCCGTACGCCTCGGCGATGTTCGAGGTCAGCATGCCCCGGCGCGTCAGCAGGAAGCGGACCAGTTGGGAGATGCTGGTGGCGTCCTTCAGGGTCTCGCCGTCGACGCCGATGACGAAGAGGCTGACCAGGTGATCGCGCATGTTCGCGCCGACCTCGGAGGACGCGGCCACGACATCGATGCCGAGGCTGCGCAGGTGCTCGGGGTCGCCGATGCCCGACAACATGAGTAGCTGGGGGGTGTTGACCGCGCCGCCACACAGGATGACCTCGCGCGAGGCGTGTGCGGTGAGCAGCGAGCCGTCCTTCGCCCTGTATTCCACACCGGTGGCTGTGCGCCCCGCGAACAGCACGCGCGTGGCCTGGGATTCGGTGCGGATGGTGAGGTTGGCGCGCTTCTTGCGGATCGGGGCGAGGTAGGCGCGCGCCGCGCTGTGCCTGGTGCCGTTGGACTGCGTCACCCGGGTGCTGCAGAACCCGTTGGGCTCCTCACCGTTGGGGATCTCGACCTGGTAGCCCGCCTGTTGGACGGCGTCGAGGAAGGCGCCGGTCAGTTCGCGCGGGTCGCGCTGCTCCTGCACGCTCACGTAGGTGGAGGCGAAGGTGGAGGCCAGCGCCCGGTAGCTCCACTGTGGACCTGCCAGTTCAGCCCAGGTGTCGTAGTCCGCAGCGAAGCCCGGCACCCACATCATCGCGTTCATGGCCGACGAGCCGCCGAGCACCTTGCCGCGAGGCCAGTAGACGGTTCGGCCGTCGAGTCCCGGCTGCGGTGTTGTCTCGTAGTTCCAGTCGTATTTGGACTTGAAAAGCTCGGAGAATGCCGCCGGGATGGCGATGTTGGGGCTCTTTGCCTCGGCTCCGGCTTCGAGAAGAAGCACGCTGACGGAGGGGTCCGCCGAGAGTCGGTTGGCCAGGGGAGAGCCGGCGGAGCCGGCGCCGACGATGACGTAGTCGAAGGTGTCAGTCATGAGAGTGTCCGTTCGTAAGGGGAGGCTGATCAGGCGCGGAAAGCCGAGGCGAAGATGCTCGGCAACTTGGCCCAGGAGGGACCGCTGGCGTATCCGGTGAGCTTGCGTCCGGTGCTGGCGGCGCTGCGAGCGGTGACGAACCACGGTGGCTTGGGGAACAGCGTCATCTCGCCGTGGAGCACCGATCGGGGGAACGGACGGAACGGCCCGCTCACGATGGTTCGCTCGGCGTGAGCGACCAGCAGGGCGTTGTGCACCATTCCGATGCCGCTCTGGGCGTCAGCGAGGGTGTGCCCCGGGAAGGCGCCCCAGGTAGCGGTGGGGGTCAGGAAGGCGAGGCCGGTCCAGGTGTTGATGCCGATCCCTCCGTAGTCGAGTCGGGCGACCGCTTCGTCGAAGGCCGCGCCGAGCTTGCGTCGCTCGGCAGGTGCGATGAGGATGTGGGCGCTCAGCGTCCCGGCCAGTTCATCGTTGACGTAGTCGATCGCACGGTCGAGGAAGGCGCCGGCGCCGCCGCCGTCGAGCTCGACCAGACCCAGGACCGGAGCGAAGTACTCGGTGCGCAGGAGCTGGCAGGCTTCGTCCGGCTGGATGTGGATGAGCAGCCGGTCGCCGTCCGCGAAGGTCTCTGTCTCGGAGTGGGCCCCTGCCGCGTCCCTGAGCCGCTGGTCGCTGCCCGGGTACCAAGGATGGCGTGACGGTGCTCGAGTCAGGGCCGCGCGAAGCTCGCGAACGAACTCCTCACGCTGGGGCCAGGCGGCGTCGATCACGATCATCTGTGCCGCGCAGCAGTTGTGGCCGGCGTTGTGGAGCCGCATCGAGACGATGTTCTCCGCTTGGAATCGCAGATCGGCCGCGCTCCACTTGCCGGGCACGACGATGACCGGCGAGACTCCGCCGAGTTCGCTGGTGATCGGCTTGTCCAGCACGGGGCGATTCTCCTGACGCCGCGTGGCCGCGTCCGGTCCGCGTCCCCACACGATGGTGTCGTGGGTCTCGATGCTGCCAGTGATGTGGACATGAGATATGCCGTCGTGGTTGCACAGGTAGGTGCCTTCGGCCGCGCCACCCTGGACCACACGCACGAGGTCGGCCTCGATGAGGGGCGCGAGCGCATGTCGGTAGACCGTCAACAGGTTGGCGAACGTGGGGTTGATCTTGAGGATGCTCGCACGGTGGTGGACAACCAGTTCGCTCAGCACATCGAGTGGGCCGATGGAGGTGATGTTGCCGGCGCCCAGGACGAGTCCGACTCCTCCTGACACACCTATTCGGCTGGCATCGGCCCCGGTGTCGGTGCGCACGTCGGCTTCGCTCACGCCAGGCAGCGTCCACACCTCGGCGGAGAAGCCGTGAAACAGCAACGCCTCGCGAGTGTCGAGCGGCAGCACCCGCCAAGCCAGTCGGCCACCCGGTGCCTTCTTGGGGGTGATCGAACCGATGGGGGAGCCGCCTTCGGCCAAGGTGGCCAGGGAGTGGGCAACGGTGCCGAAACCGGCCATCGTCGCGTAGGGCCCGCTCAGCCACTCCTCGCCCGCGAGGGCAGACTCGGGGTCGAGGCCCTTGATGTCGATGGCGGTGCGGGTCCAACGCTCAGCCACGCGAGCCACGGAGTCGTGGGTGCGGGCGATGAGTTCTCCACGTTCTGCGAGGCTCATCGCGGCCCACGCCTTCGCGCCGGTGGACAACCGTTCGATGGCGGCGTCGAACCCGCTGACGTCAACGGGCGGTGCCGGGGTGGCAGACGACATCGTCTCTCCTTCTCGAGGTGCACGGTCGTGAGGTGCACGGTCGTGCGTTATCAATGAATTATGTGACGTGCAGCACACGCTACCCTAGAGGCCTAGAGCCAGAAATGGCGTTTGCGACTGTGCAGGGCTCCAAAGCAGCCGGGATGTTCATTGGGCGACTTGCAGTAGGGACCCCAAAGCGGTGTCGGGGTCGGCGAGCAGCTCGCGCTGTGGTGCGAGGTTGGCCCCGACAGCCCTCTTGCTGAACATGAACTCCTGCGGCCTGTTGACGCAGTCGGCCGCGATGACTCGGCCTTGGTTCAGGTAGAAGCAGGCGAAGTCGCGTCCCACGTTTGGATCGCCCCGCAGGACCACCTCGTCATAGCCGAGGTTCAGACCAGCGATCTGGAGCTTCAGGTCGTATTGATCCGACCAGAACCATGGCAGCGCGGAGATCTCCTTGTCCTTGCCACAGATCGTGGCGGCCACCGTCTTTGCCTGCTCCACTGCGTTCGGGACCGACTCCAGGCGCAGTCGCCGGCCATAGCGGGCATCGAAGTAGTTCGCGCAGTCACCCGCCGCGTAGATGTGGTCATGGTCGGTTCGGCCATGACTGTCGATGACGATGCCATCCGACACCGCGATCCCGGCCGCCTGAGCCAGTTCCACGTTCGGGACCACACCGATCCCCACGATGACAAGATCGGCCGGCACGACCTCGCCGCCGGTGAGCAGCACCCCACGAACACGGTCGCCGCCCTCGAGCGCGACGACCCCGACGTCGGTGCGAAGGTCGATGCCCTCTTCACGATGAATCCGCTCGTAGAACGTCGAGACCTCGGGGGCAGTGACTCGCTGGAGCACGCGGCCGGCCGTTTCGAGCACGGTGACGGTGAGGCCCAGTTGACGCAGGGAGGCTGCTGTCTCCAGGCCGATGTATCCGCCCCCGATGATGACGGCGTGCTTGCTGGTCGGAAGATCGGCCTGGATCCCTTGGATGTCAGCGGCACCCCGCAGATAGTGCACTCCGTCGAGGTGGGCGCCAGGCAGGCGCAGTTGCCGTGGGCGTGCCCCTAGGCACAGAGCCAAGTGGTCGAAGTCGAGGACCTCCCCGCCCTCCAGTTCGACCTGGAGCGCGTCGGGGTGCAACTTCGCCACCCGAGCCTGGCGAAAGCCGACGTCCTGTTTGAGATAGAACTCCGGTTTGCGGATGAGAAGTTCGTCAGCGCCGAGCTTCCCGGCGAGGTAGCCCTTGGACAACGGCGGGCGCTGGTAGGGCAGCCCCGGTTCGTCGCCGAGTAGCAGGATCTCTCCGGTCCAGCCGTCCTGGCGCAGGCTGGCGCACAGTTGGGCGCTGGCATGACTGGCTCCGACGATGATGACGCGAGCGGTGCCCATGAGTCTCTCGCCCTGGTGTCAGCCGGCGGACTTGGGCGTGAGTTGCACCATCATCCGGCCATAACCCCTCACGAAGTTGGACTGGACGTAGGTGGGTTCCCCGAGGACCTCGATGTTGTCGAATCGTGCCAACAGTTCCTCCCAGAGGATGCGCAGTTGCATCTCCGCGAGTCGGTTGCCCATGCAACGGTGCGGACCGAACCCGAACGACATGTGGTTGCGGGCGTTGGCACGATCGATGCGGAAGGCGTCGGGCTCGTCGAACTGGGTCTCGTCGCGGTTGCCGGACGCATACCACATGATGAGCTTGTCGCCTTTGCGGATGAACTGTCCGCCAAAGTGCACGTCGCGCGTCGCGATGCGACGCATGTAGGCCAGCGGAGTCTGCCAGCGGATGATCTCCGAGACCATGTTGGGGATGAGGTCGGGATTGGCTTTCAACTTCTCGAACTGATCGGGATTCCGGTTCAGTGCGAGCACCCCGCCAGACATGGAGTTCCGGGTGGTGTCGTTGCCGCCGACGATCAGCAGAGTGAGGTTGCCGAGGAACTCCAGGGGGCGCGAGATCATGTCCTTGGTCTCCTCGGAGGACTGCATGAGGGTGACGAGGTCGAAACCCGTCTCGCCCTGCTCCCTGCGCGCAGCCTTGTCGTGCCACAGGGCGATGAACTCCCGGGCCATCTCGGCGGTCGCCTTGAAGAACTCGTCCTGATGCGTGACGCCGCCGGTGCCCTCCGTCGTACCGCTGATCGCATCGGACCAGTAGGTCAGTTTGCGGCGACGCTCGTAGGGGAAGTCGAGCAGCGTCGCCAGCATGCGCCCGGTGAGCTCGATCGAGACACGGTCCACCCAGTCGAAGGCACGGTCGGTCGGCAGGCTCTCGAGCACCTCGACGATTCGCTCACGGATGAGCGACTCCATCTCCTTGAGGTTCTTGGGTGCGACCACCCCCTGGACGGCTTTGCGCTGGGTGTCGTGCCGCGGCGGGTCCATGGCGATGAACATCGCGATCTCCAATGGGATGTCGCCCATCACGATCGCGGGTTCGGCCGAGAAGTCGTCCGCATTGGTGTCGACGGCCCGAATGTCCTCGTAGCGCGTGATCGACCAGAACGGGCCGAACGGGCTGTCACTCAGGTAGTGGACCGGGGCCTGGTCACGCAGGCGCTTGAAGTAGTCCTCCGACTTCCCTTGCCGGAACAAGAAGGGGCTGCTGACATCTAGCTCGGTGAGCGGCACGTCCGCCGCGTTCGGGAGCGGCCGTTCGGTGAGCACGAGCGGTTTGCCCTTGCCGGTCAGACGCTGTGCCTTCTTGACCATGTGCGCGGCCTGGACTTGCCGCTCGGCGGGCACCGTTGCTTGGACTTTGGTCTGCACTGAGACCGCCGCGCGCTCGAACACGTTCTTCTTCTTCGTCGTCATCTGATCCGCCAATCGTGAGGTGTAGGTAGTCCGGGGGTCACATCTGGAACTCGGGGAGGCGGGCCTTCAGCCCGTCCATGGCCTTGGAGGCGAGCAACTGGCAAGCCAGCCGAGAGTTGGGCTCGCACTCGGGCGACATCTCGATCATCTGGCTCTCACGATCGCTGCGCATGCCGGTGGTGGAAATCCAGTCGTCGCTGATGATGATGTGGCAGGTCCCACACGCGGCCTCGCCACCGCAGTCGGCATCGATGCCAGGAACCGCGTTGTTCGTGGCGGCTTCCATCATCGACTGGCCCTCGACGAAGTCGACGGTGTGAGAAGTGCCGTCGTGCTCGATAAAAGTAACGGTGGGCATTGCTCGGTTCCTTTCGCAAGTGGGGCTGCACGCGTAGGACGCGGCAGGTGGGGCACGTTGATACTCGGAAGTCAACGTGACGAGCGCCACTGCCGTCTTATGCAGCTACGCCAGACATGCGCCATGACTTTGTCGAGCGAGCCAATCGCCGCCCCCGGCACCGGCCAGGGAGTGGTCGGGTTCGTCGTTCCCAGGATGTCCTGATAGTTCCCTGTGCTCGTAGCACCATGTTGGTGTTAAACCAGACCACTCTGCCTCGCGCCGCCAGCAGCTCTCGGCTCGTGGCCCGTATCAAGCGGCTATGCCGGCTTCTATCGCTGAATCGAAGCTAAAGGTCGATGCCGCACTCCAAGCTGAGGCCGAGGATGCTGTTCGCGAGATCACCCGCTTCGACGCCGAGGTCGCTGCGGTCGCCGAACGTCGTGCTGTCCGCGAAGGCGACGACGCGGCCACCGAACTCGCGCCGCTGGCGTCGGTGCTCCTGCGCACGGAGTCAGCGTCGTCGTCACAGATCGAGGGCGTCACGGCTGGTGCTCGCGCGCTGGCGATGGCTGCCATCGATGCGAAGGCTGGACCGCTCTGGCTCACTCCTCGGCGTCCACCTCGAACTCGGGGACCGCCGCGCGGCACTCGGCCGAAACTTCGGTCTCGCGGCCTTCCTCGCCCTGACCTTCGAAGGCCACCTTGACCTCGTCCGGCCCCCGATGGTCGACCTCCACCACGAAGCCCGCGTCGGCCTGAGCCGCGACCAGTGAGATCTCCTGGCCGCGGCACTCAACCGAGACGTACCCGCCTGGGCCCTGCCAGGTGCGCTGTTCGGCCTCGCGGTCTGGACTGGCCGTCGAAGAGGACGGTGTGGACGGCGTGGGCGTCGGGGACTGTGCCGGTTCGCCCGCAGGCGTGGGGGGCGGTGCCGATTCGCCCGCAGGCGTGGGGGACTGTGCCGATTCGCCCGCTGGCGTGGGGGGTTGTGCCGATTCGCCCGCTGGCGTCCGTGTCGCGGCAGGGAGTGCCGTCTGGGAACCGGGTTCGACGTCACCGGCTCGCGAGATGACGGACCAGACGAGCACGGAGCCGACGGCCACTACCGCGAGCCATGCGGCGACGGCCGTCAGCACGGTGCGGGACACGCTCACGAGCGGATTATTGCAGGCCGTCGCCACCCGGACCGGCGTAGCGTTCCACCATGTCGAGCATTTTGGTCGTCGAGGACGACGACGCAATCCGTGAGGCGGTTCGCCGCGGGCTCACCGACCGGGGTCACGCTGTCCTCGCTGCGGCGAGCGGTCTTGCCGGGCTCGAGACTCTGCTCGCGGACCGCCCGGACGTGGTTCTCCTCGACCTGGGCCTGCCTGACGTCGACGGGCTCACGCTGATTTCGATGATCCGCGCCGCAAGCCAGGTGCCGATCATCGTGATCACCGCGCAAGACGACGACCCCACGATGGTCACGGCACTCGACCGCGGGGCCGACGACTACGTCGTGAAACCCTTCGGCACGGAGCAGGTTGCGGCACGGATCCGGGCCGTGCTGCGCCGCGACGGCCGCGGCGTCGAGATCGTCGAGCCGATCCGAGTCGGTGACCTCGTCATCGACGAGGCTACGCGCAGCGCCACGCTCGAAGGACGCCGGCTGGAGTTGGCACGTAAGGAGTTCGATCTGCTGCTCGCGCTCGCCCAGCGGCACGGCCGCGTCGCCTCCAAGCGTGACCTGCTCGCCGAGGTCTGGCAGCAGTCGTACGGCGGTGCCGAGCGCACTGTAGATGTGCACCTTTCCTGGCTGCGGCGAAAGCTCGGGGAGACCGCCGCCGAGCCCCGCTACCTGGTCAGTGTGCGGGGGGTCGGCGTACGCCTGGTCGACCCGGGCGCTGCCTGATGCGTCGGCGGATCTCATGGCTGGTCGTCGCGACCACGTCGGCGGTGATCGTCTCGTTCGTGATTCCCCTGTGCCTGCTGGTGCGGACGCTGGCCGAGGACCGGGGTATGGCCGCCGCGGACCAGGAGGCGCGCAACGTCGCGATCCTGGTCGCGGGGCTTCAGGACGACGCGCAGCTTGAGGAACTGGTCGAGGGGCTGGACCAGCGGGGCGCACCGTCGACGAGCGTCATCACTGCCGACGGCCGCGTGCTCGGCTCGGGCTCGGCAGCGCTTCGCGACGACCCTGAGGTGCAGCGTGCCGGCGCGGGCGAGGGGTTCCGGGTCCTCGACGACAAGGGTGGGCGAGTCCTGCTGCCGGTCGTGGTCGAGGACGGCACCGCCGTCGTGCGCAGCAGTGTCAAGGAAGAAGAGCTGCGCCGCGGCGTGGCCCCGGCATGGGCGGGGATCCTGGGCCTGGGCTTCGGCCTGCTCGGACTCTCGCTGCTCATCGCGACCCGCCTCGGACGACGGGTCAGCGAACCGCTCCTCAACGTGGCGGGTGTTGCCCACAGACTCCGCGAAGGAGACCTCTCCGCGCGCGCCGCAGTGACCGGGACCGAGGAGACCCAGGAGCTCGCGCGCGCCCTCAACGGGCTGGCCGAGCGAACCGGCGAGCTGCTCGCCGCTGAGCGCGCCGCCGTCGGCGATCTCTCGCACCGCTTGCGTACTCCCGTGACCGCGCTCCGGCTCGATGCCGAGGCGGTGGCGGACCCGGATCTCGCCGAGCGACTGCAGCAGCACATCGCCGTCCTGCAGCGGTCGATCGACGCGATCGTGAAGGAAGCGCGGCGGCCCGTCCGCACGGACCTGTCGGTTGCGAGCGACGCGGTCGCGACCGTCCGTGAGCGGCTGACCTTCTGGGAGGCCCTGGCCGAGGATCAGCGTCGACCGA
>JBPPMQ010000088.1:0-9569 GCA_051306135.1 Nocardioides sp.
TCACCTGGTCCCGGGTGCTGTGACGGGACTCCGCAGGATGCGAACCACGGACCTGGCGAGAGATCGTGACGGTGCCATTCGCCGATCGCTGCTCAGGTGATCGCCCCCCACAGCAAGCCCGCGCCCAGGCCGATCACGACACTGAGGGCGGCGGTGAGGACCGCCGCCCAGGCCGAGAAGGGCTTCGGTGCAAAGTCGGCTGCGTCGCCCGAATCGACGGCCACGTCTGGCTCATCTGGCTCATCTGGGTCGCCGTGAGCATAGACCGGGGCGATCCAGCGCAGGTAGAAGAAGAGACTGACCACCGTGTTGACGAAGACGGCCACGGCGAGCCAAGCGAGTCCCGCGTCCCAGGCCGCCGCGGTGGTGGTGACCTTGGCGATGAAGACCGAGGTTGGCGGTGTGCCGACCAGTCCCAGCAGCGCGACCACCAGGGCAGCTCCCAGCCAGGGGTGGGCATGGCCCATGCCGCGGTAGGAACTCAGGTCACGGCGGTCGGGAAACGCCGTAGTCACGGCGAAGGCCGACAGGTTCGTCACGGTGTAGCCGGTCAGGTAGACCAGCAGGGACGGAAGGGCGAGGTCGCTGCGGCCGGCGACCGAGACCGGCACCAAGAGATAACCGACCTGGCTTACCGTCGACCAGCCGAGCAGCCGCCGGGGGTCGGTCTGCCAGAAGGCCGCCAGATTGCCGAGCGTCATGGTCGCCACCGCCAGCAGTCCGACCACGAGCGGCCAGGCCAACGTGTCAGGAAGCACCGCCACGAGACGATAGGCCGCGATGACGGCGCCGATCTTCGGGATGGTGGTCAGGAATGCCGCGGCCGCCCCGCCGGCGCCCTGGGCGGCATCTGGGACCCAGAAGTGTCCCGGCACCGCGCCGGCCTTGAACATCAGGGCCGCGAGGACGGCGACGACCCCGACTGCCACTGCGGCTGCCGGTCCCTGCGCGAGCCGGGCACCGAGTTCTGCGTACGACGTGGTGGCGGTGGTGCCGTAGAGGACCGTGACGCCGAGCAGCAGGAGGATCCCGAAGATCGCTCCCAACAGGTAGGTCTTCATCGCCGCCTCCGCTCCAGCCGGAGTGTGAGCGATGCCGATCAGCCCGTACAGCGGGACGGTGGCCAACAGGAAACCCACGACGACCACCAGCAGATCGCTGGCACCGGCGAGGACGAGGGTGCCCGCCGTGGAGAACAGCATCAGTGCATAGGTCTCGCTCTCCCGCGGCGAACCGGCGATCTCATCCGATGCCAGAGCCAACACGACCAGGAGCCCGACGGCGGCCACGATCCGGGCGATGCCCGTGGCGACGTCGACGGTGAAGGTGCCCTCCATGGCCATCTGCGTCGGCCCGGACAGATTCAGCGCGGCCGCGGTCGCAGCGCCCAGGAGGGCAACAGCCGCGAAGCCCCGGCTGACCCATTGGCGGTCTCGGGCGAGGAAGGAGCCGCTGATCAGAACGACGAGCGCACCGAGGAAGAGCAGGATCTCCGGTAGGAGCAGCATCGGGCGCATGGCCATCGAACCCACGGCGCGCTACCGCCCCACAAGGTTGATGAGCACCTCGGAGGCGGGCTCGACGACGTCGAGCAGGAGGCGGGGAAACACCCCGATCAGTCCGGAGAGCAGCAGCAGCGCCCCCACCGACCAGAGTTCGGAGGCGTGCAGGTCGTCGAAGGCGACTGACCGTCCGCGGCTGGGCCCGGTGAAGATTCGCTGCTGCGCTCGCAGGAACAGTGCCGCGGTGAGCAGGATGCCCGGAACGGCGATCGCGGTGACCGGGGCGGCGGCGATGCTGCCGGTGAAGATCTGGAACTCGGCGATGAACCCGGAGAACCCGGGCAGGCCCAGCGAGGCGAAAGCTCCGATCGCGAACGATGCCGCGAACCGGGGCGCGGAATCGGCCAATCCCCCGTACGCGTCCATCTCGTAACTGCCGGCGCGGTCGTAGAGGACTCCGGCCAACAGGAACAGCGCCCCGGTGATCAGGCCGTGGCTGACCATCTGGGTCACCGCACCCGTCACCGCGATCGCGCGCGCCTCGGCGGTGTCGCCGGCAACGAGTCCAGCAGCACCGACAGCGATCAGGATGTAGCCCATGTGGTTGACCGAGGTGTAGGCGATCATGCGTTTGAGGTCGGTCTGAGCCAGCGCGACCAGGGCGCCATACAGCACGGAGACGACACCGACCGTCAGGATCACCCAGGCCCATGCCCGCCACGCGTCCGGAAGCATCGGCATGGCGATCCTCACGAAACCGTAGGTGCCCATCTTCAGCAGCACCCCGGCCAGCACAGCCGAGCCGATAGCCGGTGCGTCGGTGTGCGCGGGCGGCAGCCAGGTGTGGAACGGCACGGTCGGGGTCTTCACGGCCAGCCCGAGCAGGATCGCGGCGAGCACCAGGCCACCGGTCAGGGGAGCGTCCGCGACAGGCATCTGCTCCGAAAGCGCGACCATGTCGAAGGTGTGGGGGTCGGCGGCGATGTAGAGGCCGATGAAGCCGACCAACAAGGCTAGGGAGCCGAGGAAGGTGTAGAGAAAGAACTTCAACGCCGACCGGGCTGCTTGACCGTGTCCCCAGCCGGCGATCACGAAATACATCGCCACGATAGACAGGTCGAAGAAGACGAAGAACACGATCAGGTCGGCGGAGACGAACAGCCCCAGGCTCATGGACTGCAAGAACAGGAACAGGGCCGCTTGGAGCCGCGGGCGGTCCTGTTCTCTGAGCGCGTAGACCGCGCAGGCTAGGAAGATCACCGCGGTCATCGCGACCAACGGCAAGGACAGTCCGTCGACCCCGACGTGGTAGCTGCTGTTGACCCCGGGGATCCACTCGACCTGCTCCTCGAACCTCAGGTGCCCGGCAGCCGGGGTTTCATACTGCGCCCACACGACGAGGACCAGGGCCAGGTCCGCGGCTGCGACCGCGACCCACGACCACCGTGCGACGGTGTCGCTCAGACGCGGCAGCGCCACCAACGCCAGGGCCGCAGCCAAGGGCAGAAAGACGATCAGACTGAGCACGTTCACCTCACCGTGAGAAGCAGAAGGACACCGATCGCGAGCACGGCGACGGCCTGGATGTAGTACTCGTGCAGTTGCCCCGTCTGGGGCCGCCGGGCGATCCGGCCCAGGGCGCGCACCCGGCTGGCGATGCGCTCGACCGTGGCGTCGATCCACCGGTTCTCGCCGACCGCGCTGTGTTCGGCCGCACGGAGCGATGCCCGGGAGAGCGCCTCGACGCCGCGGTCGAGACCGGCGTCATCGAAGCGGGCGGCACCGCGGGCGGTGAGGACGACGCCGTGGGCCGACTGGCTGACGAGCCGGTCGAGCACCTGGTCGTCGAAGCGTGCGAGCCGTTCAGAAACCCACAGCGTCGGGCGGACCAGCGCGGTGTGTGCGGCCCGTTCCAGCCCCAGCCAGGCCAGCGCCCATGATGGCTCGGGGACTCCTCGGCGCCACCACACCAGCGCCAAGACAGCCAGCGCGATCCCGGCCGAGGCGGCGAGTTCCAGCGGCGCCGGATGCCGCGGCGCCTCACCCAGTGCACCGGTGAGGTGATCCCCGAGTGGAGGAAGTGCGAGCGCCCCGAGGGTCAGGGCACCGAGGGCGAGCACGACCAGGGGGGCCTGCTCGAGGGGCCGGACGCGTCCGGTCCCGGGTTGGTCTTGGCCGGGCTCGGCCTCGCTGTCGCGGAGGGCTCCGGTGTCGCGGTGGGCTTCGGTCTCGGCGTGCTCTGGGCTCGACAGCGGTCGCCATAACACCACGATGATCTTTGCTGCATAGCCGGCTGAGAGTCCGGCTGCTGCCAGACCTGTGACGTAGAGCCAGGGCGAGTGCTCCAGGGCTGCCGTGAGCACGGCATCCTTGGTGGCCCACAGCGCCAGAGGCGCAGCGCCGGCCAGCGACAGCGCGCCGATGGTGGCGGTGACCCCGAGCAGTCGCCAGCGCCGGGCTACGCCGCGAAGGCCGCTGAGTTGCTTGGTGCCCAGTGCGGTGAGCCACAGACCGGCGGCGAGGAAGAGCAGTGCCTTGGTCGCCGCGTGGGCCAGCAGGTGGGCTGCTCCCCCGCTCACCGAACCCAGGCCCGCAGCCATCACCACGAAGCCGAGCTGCGCCGAGGTCGATGCGGCCAGGAGTTGCTTGAGGTCGCGCTGGGCCAGCGCCACTGCGCCCAGCAACAAGGCGGTCAGCGCACCGACCCAGATGGTCACCGCCGGCGCCCAGTCGGTCGCCCGCAGCAGCGGTTCGACGCGCAACAGCAGGTAGCCGCCCATTGCGACCATGGCGGCCGAGTGCAGCAACGCCGAGACGGGGCTCGGGCCCTGCATGGCTCGAGACAGCCAGAACGAGAACGGCAGTTGAGCGGCCTTGCCCAGCGCTGCGACCAGCAGCCCGGCCGCGATCACGTCTCGCCAGCCTGGACTGCTGGTCGACAGGTCGGCCAGGGCCAGCCCGGAGCCTCCTGCCAGGGCCGCGCCAGCTGCGACATACATCCCGATATCGGCTGTCCGGGTGGTCACGAAAGCGGTCACCCCGGCCGAGACGGGTTCCTCGTCCCGCCACCAGAAGCCGATCAGGGCGAAGGAGGTCGCACCCATCACCTCCCAGGCGAACAGCAGGGTGGGCAGGCTCTGCGCCGTGGCCGTCACCAGGGCGGACGCGGCGAAGAGGAGCATCAACCCGTGGAATCGACCTTGGTGCTCAGCGATCTCGCCGGTGGACACGACCAACACCAGCAATGCGACTACAGCGACCATCGACACCATCAGCGCGGAGAGCGCATCGACACCCAACGCGAACTCTCCGCCCGCGATGAAGGGGACCGACACCTCGGGTCGTGCCAGGGCCACCACGACCGCCAACCCGGCGGTCGAGGTCGCGGTGGCCAGCGAGATCGCGGCCGCGGCACGTTCGAGACGCGAAACGGCCAGCAGGGCGCCCGCTGCCGCCGGAAGCAGGATGAGCGCCCACAGCGCCGCCTGGGCCAGGCCCGGGTCGATCAGGCTTCGGGTCACTGTCGCCTCACCCCGACAGGTCCGTGGCCATGTCGGTCATGTCTGAGCGACGTTCGCGATGCAGCAGCGTCGCGACAGCGAACCCGATGGCCATCTCGAGGGTCATCACGGCAACGATCACCAACAGCAGCACCTGACCGGTGGGACGCGGTGCGGTGAACCACCAGAAGCCGCCGGCCGTCAGGATGACCGCGTTGATCATCAACTCCAGGCCCATCATGACCATGACCACGACCTGCTGGGAGATCGCTCCGTAGAGTCCGACGGCGAAGATCGCTGCGGCGATGAGCAAGGTTGCCTGGAGCGTCATCTGCCGACACCTCCTGGCTGGTGGTCGTCGGCGGGACGTCGCTTCAGGTCGTCACCGAACCGGTCGTAGCGGGTGCGACGCGCGGCCAGGACCACGCCCGCCACGATGGTGGCGACCATGACCGGGCTGATCACCGCCATCACCAGCATCTTGGGGCCCATCAGCTCCTCCCCCAATGCCGCGGTGACGTCAGGTGGTGGGGAACCGCGCCGCGCCGGCCAGTCGACGAGGAGGATGCCGGCCGCTAAGACGGCGAACGTGACGACTGCGATCGCGAGGGCGGACTTTTTGCCATGCACCATACTCATCGGCATCAGCGCGGGGTTCATCCCCATGAACATGACCATGTAGACGGCCATGATGGCCATCTCCATGACCATCATCAAGATGGTCACCACCCCGACGTAATTCTGTTGCAGGAAGACAACCAGCACTCCCACCGCAACGAAAGACACTGCGAGCGCGTAGGTCGCGCGCGCCATCGAATCGACGTAGAAGACGGCCGCCCCGGCGAGGACAGCCACCAAGCCCAGGCCCCAGAAGGCTATGTCGACCACCACGCTCAACCCCTCCCTGCGGCGACGACCGCGACAAGGAGGTCCTGCAGGAGCACCGCGGGGAGCAGCACCATCCAACCGACCTCCATGAACAAGTCGGGCCGCAACGCAGGGACCCGACGACGCGCCCACACCACCACGGCGAGTACGAGCATCGCTTTGATCAGCACCCAGCCCCAGGCCGGGAGCAACGGCCCGGCGCCGCCGCCGAGGAACATCGGCACCGCGAAAGCTGCCCCGGCCGCCAAGAGCGCATAGCGGCCGGCCTCCCACATGAGCCGGTCTGGCCCCGACAGTTCTGCCCGCACACCGCCGGCGATGTCGGCGCCGGTGGCGGGCGCGAACGGTCCGCTCACCGAGAACGCCACGATTCCGAGCAGGTAGACCAAGAACGCGACCGGCATCCAGGCGGCGAACCACAGCCCGTGCTGAGCTGCCGCCACCTGACCGACGTTGAGGCTTCCTGCGGCGATCGCCGGAGCGACCAGCGCGAACATCAACGGCAACTCATACCCCAGGCCGTGGGCCAGGAACCGGTAGCCGCCGACGAGGGCGTGCGTTGAGTTGGCGCCCCATCCGGTCAACCAGACTGCGGCCCAGACCAGCACCTCCATGGCGTTGAACCAGACCACCCCGACATCGAGGTCCAGGACCGTCCAGTTCCCCAACGGCACCACCGCCACCATCAATGCCGCGCTCACCAGTAGACCGGACCCGCCGGCCCGCCACAGCAGGCTGTCGGCCTCCACGGTGGTGCGGCGTCGCTGACGCAGCAGTCGCGCCGTTTCGCCGACGGGCCGCCACAGGCCCCCCGACGTGCCGTCGGCTCGTGCCGCCAGGCCACCGTCGAGCGCGGCAGCGAACAGGGCCATCGCGCACAGGAGGGCCACCGCCAGCAAGGCCCACCCCGGCTCGACGACGATCGACCCCTCCGCTTCCGCGCCGGCCGCGACGAACTCACCCATCGACGACCTCCGTGGCTGTGCGGTCTGGGCTCAGTTGATGCAGGTCCAGGCTGGCGAGAACCAGTCGCGCGGTGGCGAGGTCCAAGCCAGTGATGAGTCCTGGCAGTTGATGGGGTGACACGGGTCCGCTGGCGGCGTCTGTCTTCAGACCGTCCACCATTCGCACCAGCCGGTCATGGGTATCGCCGAGAAAGCTGGCAGGCAGCCCCTGTCGCTGCAGGTCGGCCGCGTCCAGCGGCCGGATGCCGCGCAACGACCACCGCAGTATCCGAGATCGGCGGATGCGGCGGTCCAGGCGAGCGAGCGCGGCGACC
Organism: Nocardioides sp.; assembly: GCA_051306135.1. Taxonomy (GTDB): domain Bacteria; phylum Actinomycetota; class Actinomycetes; order Propionibacteriales; family Nocardioidaceae; genus Nocardioides. The sequence continues at coordinate 7,170 of JBPPMQ010000088.1, forward strand.
GACCGCGAGTCGTCTGTCCCGTCGGCGAGGACGGCGTCGCGGGTGAGCCGGGCTTGGGATGCGGCGTCGTCCCATCCGGCCAAGGCGAGCAGGCCGACCACGTTGTCCAGACGACGCGCCCGCACTGCCGACGGTGCTTGCTGTTGCATCACGATGCGACCCGTCGCCTGGGTCGTCACGTCGTCGAGCAACTCTGCCGTCGCCTCGGTGATCACGTCACCCTGCAGGGCGCACCGCACCACCAGCCCGGCAGGCCAGTGCGGTAGGACGGGCCCGAGGGGCACATGGAGAACATCCATCTCCAGCCCATCGCGGTCCTCGCCGGACCCGGCCAGCGGGATGCCGCTTGGTGACATGTCCATCTCGCCGTGGCCCATCTCGCCGTGGTCCATCTGCCCGTGGTCCATCTCGCCGTGGTCCATCTGCCCGTCTGCGCTGTCGGAGGACGCTTCGGGAGCACTCGTCGGACGGCTCCGAGCGCCTTGGCGGAGATGGACGGTGTCCAACAGTGCGGTGCGGGCCTCGCCAAGGCGCGCCGCAACGTCGTCGAGTTGGTGCACGTCGACCCGCACCCGTGGGTCTGGGATCTGCTCCCACACCCGGTCGATCACCGCTTCGAGCTGCGGTCCCGGGCGGCCACACACGGCCAGCACGTCGGCGTCCGCCGGCGAGGAGGCCAGGCGCCATCCGCGGGCCAGGGCGGCACGCTCGACCGCCGCTCGGGTCTGCCAGTGACCCGGCGCCTCGATCACGAGGACGTGCGCGCGCCCAGCGGCCGATCTTTCGATCCAACTGATCAGACCCACCGCAGCGCGCCTTCCCGCCAAGCCCATAGAACGGCGACGAACAATGCGCCCAGGAAGAGGAACATCTCCACGATCGCGGTAGTCCCGAGCTCTGCGACCACGACCGCCCAGGGATACATGAAGAGCATCTCCACATCGAAGGCGAGAAAGATCAGCGTGGCCAGGTACCAGCGGACGTGATAGCGAGACAATGCGTGTTCGGTCGGCTGCCATCCCGACTGATAGGGAAGCCCCGTCAGCGGGTCCCGGGAGACCGTGGCGATCAGGTGGCCCAGGTAGACCACCGAGACGACCAGAAGCGCTCCGATCACCATCACGATCACGCCTGCATACACGCCGATTCCTTCCGCCTTTCGGGCTGTGGCACTGGGTCCGGTTCCCGCTGGATCAACCAGACCGATCAGTGGGTCTGAGCGGCTTCCAGGTCAGCGGCGGCGCTCAGGGAAGCGATGTGGTGCGGCTCCAGGCCGAGGAGAGCGAGAACGGCCAGACCAGCATTCAAGTCGTCCAGGTCATCGGCAGCGGTTGCCTCAAAGTCGGGCAGCGGGCGCTGATCGGCCTCTTCCTGGGTGGTCGCCGGGCCGTTCTGATCGATGTCCTCGATCAGCCAGTCCATCTCCTTGATCTCCCTGCGCTGGGCCTCGATGATCCCGTCCGCGAGCTCCCGGACGCGTACGTCGTCGATGTCGGCGCGCTCGCTGGTCAAGATGGCGATCGAGTGGTGCGGGATCATGCCCTTCATGTATGCCTGGTCGTCGACCAGGGCCTGGGACCTCGACAGGTACAGCGCCCCGCCGCCGAGCAGCACCGCCGCCGCAACAAGCACGACATTGTAGGTGCGGTTCTTATACATCATGCTGCGCATGAATGCGAACATCACCAGCGCCATCGCCCCGCCCATCTCGAGGGCCATGTAGAAGCGCTCCTCGCTCCACCGGACGTGGTCGAAGGCGTATGCGTTGGTGTAGGTCAGCACGAACATCACCACCGTCGAGGTGGCAATCATCAGCCCGAAACGCCCATAAGCTCGGCGCTCGTGAGACTTCTGCTGCATCTCCTGGTCGTTGGTCCCGTTAGCGTCGGGCGATTCCTGCATGTGCGGTGATGACATGGGGTTCTCCTTCCGGGTGGATGCTGCGGCGGCGGGTGCATGCCGGTTGCGCGTCAGCCGTCGTCGTTGACCGGAGCGCGCGAGAGCTCGATGAGTTGGCGAAGACAGTGCTGGCGAAGGGGCTCAGGGAAGCCGTCGGCGAGGCGGTAGTAGACGGTACGGCTCTCCTTGCGGCGGGTCACCAGTCCGGCGGTACGCAGCACGCGAAGTCCGTAGGAGGCTGCGTCCTCGCTCACGGACAACGCCATCGCCAGGTCACCCACACAGAGCTCGTCGACCACGTCGAGTGCGTAGAGCAGACGCAGGCGCGTGGGATCGGCCAACAGCGACAGAACGCTGGTGAGCCGATCCCCCTCCTCCGCCGACGGCAGACGCTCTCGAGCCATCGCCACGCGGTCGGGGTCGACTGGGTGATGATGACCTTCGCCGCCAGCGCCGACGAGCTCAAGGTCGTCGGGGGCTGTAGCCTGCGGCTCATCGGTC
>JBPPMQ010000092.1:0-2968 GCA_051306135.1 Nocardioides sp.
TGCACCCGGCCGATCTCGTTGATGCCGAGCGCCTTGGTCTCCTGGTCGCGGTGCAAGGTGTTGACGTCCAGGCGGTATTGGATGTCCTTGACCAGCGCGCGAGCCATCCGCGAGGTGTGCTTGATGGCCAACTTCTGGCGCGGCTGCAGCGGAGTGGTGGTCATCCAACAGATCATCGCGTCGATGTCCTGAGTGGGCTGCGGGGCGTTGTTGACCCGGGCGATCATGTCGCCACGGCTCACGTCCACGTCGTCTTCCAGACGCACCGTCACCGACATCGGCGGGAACGCCTCAGGCAACTCCTCGTCGAACAGGTCGATGCCGGCGATCTTGGAGGTCATGCCGCTGGGCAGCACGACCACCTCGTCGCCCTTCTTCAACACCCCACCGGCCACCTGGCCGCCGTAGCCGCGGTAGTCGTGGTGCTCATCCGACTTCGGACGCACGACATACTGCACCGGGAACCGGACGTCGACCAGGTCGCGGTCCGAAGCGACGTGCACGTTCTCGATGTGGTGCATCAGCGTCGGACCCGAATACCACGGCGTCCGCTCGCTGCGGGTCACCACGTTGTCGCCGGCCAGCGCCGAGATCGGGATGACCTCCAGGTCCGGGATGTTCAACTTGGTGGCGAACGAGGTGAACTCGTCCTTGATGTTGTTGTAGATCTCCTCGGAGAAGTCCACCAGGTCCATCTTGTTGACGGCCAACACCAAGTGCGGCACCCGCAGCAGGCTCAAGATGACCGCGTGACGCCGCGACTGCTCGGTCAAACCGTTGCGGGCGTCGACCAGCACCAGACCCAGGTCGGCGGTGGAGGCACCGGTGACCATGTTGCGGGTGTATTGGATGTGCCCGGGGGTGTCGGCGATGATGAACTTGCGGTGCGGGGTCGCGAAATAGCGGTAGGCCACATCGATGGTGATGCCCTGCTCCCGCTCGGAGCGCAACCCGTCGGTCAACAGCGCCAAGTCGACATAGTCATAACCCTTGGCGTCGCTGGTGGCCTCCACGGCCTCCAACTGGTCTTCGAAGATCGACTTGCTGTCATAGAGCAACCGACCGATCAGGGTCGACTTGCCGTCGTCGACGCTGCCCGCGGTGGCGAAGCGCAGCAGGTCCATCGGGCGGCGCTCGTGTGTGAGCTCAGTTTCGGTGGCCATCAGAAGTAGCCCTCCTTCTTCCGGTCCTCCATGGCAGCCTCGGAGAACTTGTCGTCTCCTCGGGTCGCGCCGCGCTCGGTGATGCGGGCCACCGAGATCTCCTCGATGATCTCGTCCAGCGTGCCGGCACTCGACTCCACGCACCCGGTCATGGTGATGTCACCCACGGTGCGGAACCGCACCGTGCGCTCCTCGACGACCTCGCCCGCGCGCAGCGGGTTGTGCGGGGTCTCGGAGAGCAGCATGCCGTCGCGTTCGAAGACGCGGCGCTGGTGGGAGTAGTAGATGCTCGGGATCTCGATGCCCTCGCGGCGGATGTAGTCCCACACGTCCAACTCGGTCCAGTTGGAGATCGGGAAGATCCGCATGTGCTCGCCCTCGTGCAGCCGACCGTTGTAGAGGCTCCACAACTCGGGACGCTGGTTCTTGGGGTCCCACTGGCCGAACTCGTCACGGTGGGAGTAGATCCGCTCCTTGGCCCGGGCCTTCTCCTCGTCGCGGCGGCCACCACCGAAGGCAGCGGTGAAACTGCCCTCCTCGATGGCGTTGAGCAGCGTGCCGATCTGCATCCGGTTGCGGCTGGTCTTGCCGTCATCGATGACGATCCCGTTGGTGATCGCGTCCTCGACCGAGGCGACGATCAGCTTCACGCCCAGGCGGTTGACCCAGTTGTCGCGGGTCGCGAGCACCTCGTCGAAGTCATAGCCGGTGTCGACCTGCAACACCGGAAACGGAATCTTGGCGGGATAGAAAGCCTTCTCGGCCAGGCGCATCATCACGATGCTGTCCTTGCCGCCGGAGAACATCAGCACGGGCTTCTCGAACTCGGCAGCGACCTCACGGAAGATGTGGATCGACTCAGCCTCGAGCTGGTCCAGCTGGCTCAGCTGGTAGTCGGCATGCGTAAGCGTCACGGGTGACCTCTCAGTCGGGTTAGCAGCGGCCATCGTATCGGTCGCAGGTGCGCAACCGCGAAACCGTCCATGCATGGCCCGCCCCTCGGAAGATCCCAGCAGTCGGCCAACCCCCTGCCATCCACCTCCTGATGGAATACTGCGACCCATGAAGATCGCTGTTTCGGGACTCGGCTACGTCGGATTGTCCAACGCGGTGTTGCTCGCCCAACACCACGACGTGGTCGCCGTCGACATCGACCAGACCCGCATCGATCAGGTCAACGCCGGCATCTGCCCGATCGAGGACGACGACTTGTCGACCTATCTGCGTCGCGGCGGGCTGTCGCTGACCGCGACCGGCGACAAGGTGGCCGCCTTCACCTACGCCGACTTCGTCGTCATCGCCACCCCCACCAACTACGACGAGGTGACCAACTACTTCGACACCTCCTCGGTCGAGGACAACATCGCCGAGGTGCTCGCGGTCAACCCCGCTGCGGCCATCGTGGTCAAGTCCACCGTCCCGGTCGGGTTCACGGCCCGGATGATGGCCGAGCGCCCCGGTGCCACGATCCTGTTCAGCCCGGAGTTCCTGCGTGAGGGCCGCGCCCTGCACGACAACCTGCACCCGTCACGCATCGTGGTGGGCTCTCGCACCGAGGCCGGCCAACAGTTCGCCGACCTGCTGTTGGAGGGTGCCCTGAAAGCCGACGTGCCGGTGCTGCTCACCGACCCCACCGAGGCCGAAGCCATCAAACTGTTCGCCAACACCTATCTGGCGTTGCGAGTGGCCTACTTCAACGAACTCGACACCTACGCCGCTGTGCACGGCCTCGACTCCGCCCAGATCATCGAAGGCGTCGGGCTGGACCCGCGCATCGGGTCCCACTACAACAATCCGTCCTTCGG
>JBPPMQ010000110.1:0-34749 GCA_051306135.1 Nocardioides sp.
ACCAATCTGTCGCCTGCCGAATTGTGGCGGCTCGCCCATGCGGTGGCCGACGTGGACCCGACCAAGGTCACCGGTTGCGTGGTCTGGGGCGACATCGGCAACATCGACGGAGCCTCGGTCGTGCTCCCGTATGTCGACGATGCACGTTCCTACGGCGACCAAGCCCGCAATGACGCGACGATCGAGGACTGCCTGCACTGAGGTCGGCTGGTGGATCCACAACACAACTCGGCCTCCGGTCGGCCGATGGGCGGCAAAATATGGATCTGGACGGGTTCCTGAAACTGTAACTCGGCGTTACACTCACTCATTGTGGTTGGCGTCACAGCCGAGGGCGCAACAGACCAGACGATTTCGACGAGGGAGCAGATAGTGGCAGCAACACAGGAACTGGCCGCGGTGCTGGGGATAGACCCGGCAAGCCTCGCGGTCCTGGAGAGCCATGACGAGCAACAGGTCCGTCGGTTGACCGAGGGGGTTCGGTCGAGCCTCGCCAAGGACGACCAAGTGGTCGAGGCGGGCATGAACGAGGCTCTTCGTTTCGTGCCGGGCCTGCTGCGGGGCACCGCCAAGAAGCTGCTCTTCGGGGGTCGGGGATGAGCGACCTCGCCTCACGCAACGAAGTGATGTTGCTTGCCCACGAGATGTCGATCGACGAGGCCGACCTCAATTTCCTGGTGGAGAGTCCGGCGGCCGATCTCAGAGACCTGCGTCAGGCAATGTCCAATGCGATGTTCGCCCGGCAGGAGCCCCGGTTCCAGCGACTGGCCGCGCTGTCGAAGTTATTGCCCTCGGCGGTGACCGCCAAGATCGCCGAGATCGCCCTCGGGCCGGTGATCTCGGGCCGAGTGGCCGGCGTGTTGGATCCGAAGGATGCTGCCAAGTTGGCCACCGGCCTCAAGCCGGACTTCCTGGCGAGGCTCACCCCCTCGCTGGACCCCCAACGGGTGGCGCCAATCGTCGAGCGGTTGCCTCATGACCTGATCATTCGAATCGGCAAGATCCTGGTCGCTGAGCATAAGCATCTAGTGCTCGGCCGGTTCGTCGCGGTTGCACCGATGCCGGCAGTGCTGGGAGTGATTGAGGGGGAGTCTGCGAGCCAGACGCTCGAGATCGCGATGTTCTGCGAGGACAAGTCGGCCCTCCAGGCAGTGGTCGACGAACTCGACGACGAGTTCACCGAGGCGATCGTTCATGCGGCTGCCCTGGGCGACGCCCTCGACGACGCGTTGACACTGTTGGAGTTCATGGATGCCCGAACCTGCGGACGGCTGGTCGCCCACGCGGCGAGCCTGGACCGGCCGACCCGGGAGCGAGTGGTGTCCCGAGTGCTGGAACTGGACGCTCTCGATTCGGTGGTGGTCGCGTTCTCCACGATGACCAGGGCGCAGTTGACTCCGCTGGTCAATCTGGACGCCATCCGAGCACCCGGGGTGATCGACTCCTTCATCGTTCGGGCCCACCGTCTTGGCATCCCCGAAGCGATGGTCAACCTGCTACTGGCCCTCGACGCCGAGACCGTGGTTGCCGCGAAGGGGTCCGAGCAGTTGAAACTGGTCGGGATCCGGGAGTGGATCCTGGGGGCAGCAACCTCCAGTGCGGGTTCGGTGGAAGGCGTGCTCGACTCGATCGGGTGATGGGCGCGAGAGGGGCCGGCGGTCGGCGGTCGGCCCGCCGGTCGCGACTCGATGTCGCGACCGTCGATGCCCGGGGGCGTATGCCGGGGTGAGCAGTGTCATGGCGTCGCAGTCGTGCTTCCTGCGAGCCTCTCACCTAGGCTGATCCATCGTGCAGGCAGGTGGCATCGAAAAGATGGCGGGAATCGACGTTGACGCACCCATCGGCATCTTCGACTCGGGGTTCGGCGGGCTCACCGTCGCCCGCAGCGTGATCGACCAACTTCCGCACGAATCGATCCACTACGTCGGCGACACGGCGCGGGCCCCCTATGGGCCCAAGCCGATCGCCGAGGTTCGCGAATACGCTCTGGAGTGCCTCGACCATTTGGTGGAATCCGGGGTCAAGGCGCTGGTGATCGCCTGCAATTCGGCGAGCGCGGCGATGCTTCGTGATGCTCGCGAGCGGTACGCCGTTCCAGTGGTCGAGGTGATCTTGCCCGCGACCCGACGCGCGGTGGCTGCTACCCGCAACGGACGGATCGGGGTGATCTGCACCAACGCCACGGCTGAGTCGATGGCCTACGACGACGCATTCGCCGCCGCCCCCCAGGTGAGTCTGTCCACCCGCGCCTGCCCAGCGTTCGTCGACTTCGTGGAGTCCGGTGTGACCTCGGGTCCGGAGTTGTTGGCCGCGGCGCACCACTACCTGGACCCGCTGGTCGCCGACCAGGTCGACACCCTGGTGCTGGGTTGCACCCACTACCCACTGTTGACCGGGGTCATCTCCTATGTCATGGGGGATGAGGTCACTTTGGTCTCCAGTGCCGAAGAGTGCGCAAAGGACGTCTACAAGATGCTGGCCACCACCAGCCTGATGCGCGCCGACGGGGCGGCGACGCACACGTTCGTCACCACCGGCGACCCCGCTGAGTTCGAAACCCTCGGTCGCCGATTCCTCGGTCCTGAGATGGTTGCCGCAAGCCAGTTCGCAGGAGGATTGGTTCGATGAAGGGGCAGGGTCCGATGAAGGGCAGGGATGGATGAAGGGCAGGGTCGGATGAAGTTGACGATCGTCGGATGCGCCGGCTCCTATCCGGGACCTGACAGCGCAGCCTCGTGTTATCTGGTCGAGGCCGAGCACCAGGGCCGCAGTTGGCGCATCGTGCTCGACTTGGGCAACGGTGCGTTGGGGGCCCTGCACAACTACACCGACCCGCTGGCGGTCGACGCGGTGCTGCTCAGCCACCTGCACGCGGACCACTGCATCGACATGACCAGTTACTACGTGCTGCGCAAATATCACCCCAAGGGGGCCCAGCCGCCGATCCCGGTGTGGGGTCCGAGGGGCACCGCGCGCCGATTGGCCAGCGCCTACGACCTGCCCAAGGCTTCCGGTATGCGCGAGGAGTTCGACTTCAGGCGCCTCAAGGAGCCCTTCGAATTCGGCCCCTTCGTGATCGAGCCGATCGCGCTCGATCATCCGGTGGAAGCCTTCGGTTTCCGCATCACCGCAGACGGTGCCACCCTGGCTTACACCGGGGACACCGGTCGCTGCGATGAGCTGGACTACCTGGCCCGCGACGTCGACCTGTTGCTCTGCGAAGCGTCCTACCTCAGCGACGTCGACAACCCGGTCGGCGTACACCTGACCGGCGCCGAGGCCGCTGAGATCGCCAACCGGGCCGGCGCCAAGCGTCTGGTGCTGACCCATATCCCAGCTTGGTACGACCCGCAGGACGTCCTCGCGGACGCCGCCGGCTTCAACGGACCGGTCGAACTGGCCCGCCCAAGTGTCAGCTACGACCTCGGCTGACCCGTCCTCGGGGAGAACCCTGAGACAACCCTGAAACCGGCACTCGACTGTGCGTGTGCGCTGGGCGCGAGGCCGGCTCATCGGGCAGGGTGGACCCATGATCCAGGTCGATCACCTCACCCGAACCTACGGCGACTTCGTCGCCGTCGACGACGTCTCCTTCACCTGCCGGCCCGGCACCGTGACCGGCTTCCTGGGACCCAACGGTGCCGGCAAGTCCACCACGATGCGGATCCTGGTGGGACTGACATCGCCCACCGAGGGCACGGGAACCATCGCCGGGAGGCGCTACGCGGAGATCCCCAATCCCGCCCGTGAGGTCGGCGTGCTCCTGGACGCCTCGGCCCAGCACGGCGGCCGCACCGGTCGGGAGGTGCTCACGCTAGGTGCCATGATGATGGGGCTTGCGGCGAGCCGGGTGGACCAGATGCTTGAGCTGGTCTCCCTGACCAAGCCGGAGTCGAAGCGCCGCGTCAAGGACTACTCGCTGGGTATGAAACAGCGACTCGGCATCGCCCATGCATTGTTGGGCGACCCGACGGTGCTGATCCTCGACGAGCCGGCCAATGGACTGGATCCCGCAGGCATCCGGTGGATGCGGGATCTGCTGAAGAGCTTCGCCGCCCGAGGAGGCACCGTCTTGCTCTCCAGCCATCTGCTCCACGAGGTGGAGCAGATCGCGGACGAGATGATCGTGATCGGTCAGGGACGCATCGTCGCCCAAGGTGACCGGGCATCGCTGATGGCGCTGGCCGGGCCCGGGGGGAGCATCGTGAATTCTGCGGACGACTCAGCCCTCGCTGCCGCGCTCACCTCCGCAGGACACCCGGTCGGCACCAACGCCTACGGACTGACCGTGGAGGTCCCTGGCTCCGTGGTGGGGCAGGTCGCCCTGGCTGCCGGTATCGCCCTGCACGAGCTCCGGCCGTCCGGGGGCGGTCTGGAAGACCTGTTCCTGGAGTTGACCGCGACCCACCAGCGTGAAGGAGCCCCCGATGTCTGATCCCATGCCTGAACACAGGTCCGGTGCCGTCCTCCACACGAGCATCGAAGCATCGTCTCGCATCGGGTTCGAACGTCTCGTCCGCGTCGAATGGCGCAAGATGCACGACACCCGAGCGGGCTTCTGGTTGCTATTGCTCACCGGCCTGCTGCTCGGGGTCTTCATGGTCGTCACCCTGCTGGTGGGGCTGCTGAACGATGACGTCGCCGACGCGATCAGCTTCGCCGGCATCCTCACCAACGTCATGATCGTCCCGGTCTCGCTGCTGGTGCCGGTGCTTGCGATCACGTCGGTGACCAGCGAGTGGAGCCAACGCACAGCCCTGACCACCTTTACCCTCGAGCCGAGCCGTGGCCGGATCCTCGCCGCCAAGGCCGCCGTTTCGGTGCTGATCGCCCTGGCCACGATCGTCGTTGCCCTCGCGTGCGCCGCAGCTGCCACCGCGATCATCGCCGGCGGCCAGGGCACGGAGGCCAACTGGTCGGTCGACGTCGGTCAACTCCTAGTAGTGCTGCTGGTCCAGGTGCTGGTGTTCATGACGGCGTTCGGACTGGGAATGTGCTTCCTGTCGAGCCCGGCCGCGATCGCGGTGTTCTACGCCGCAACCTTGATACTGCCGCTGATCGGCTATGCGATCCTGTTCATCCTGTTCGACTGGTTCGCAACCCTGATCCCGTGGCTGGACCTGCAGTATGCCTCGATGCCGTGGACCTCGGACCGGTGGCCGGATGGGGACGCGACAACCGTAGACGGGCTCGCGGTCGCTCGGCTCGCCTCGGCCAGCCTGATCTGGCTCGTCCTCCCCCTCGGGCTCGGTGCTCGCAGAATTCTGCGAGCCGAGGTGAAGTAGACCACCTCCGAATCGGGTGCCGGTCGTCCATTCGGCTGCGGTGTGGTCGGGGGTGGCCGATAGCCTGAACCCATGACCACCCCTGCCCCGACGCGCGCTGACGGCCGCGCCGACGACGAACTACGCCCCATCACCATCACTCGCAACTGGCTCGACCATGCCGCAGGTTCGGTCCTGGTCGAATTCGGGCGGACCAAGGTGCTGTGTGTGGCGTCGGCGTCCGAAGGGGTGCCACGCTGGCGCAAGGGTTCCGGGCTGGGCTGGGTGACCGCGGAATACTCGATGCTGCCGGGCTCGACCCACACCCGCAGTGACCGCGAGTCGGTCAAGGGCCGCATCGGTGGCCGAACCCACGAGATCTCACGCCTGGTCGGCCGCTCGCTCCGTGCCGTCATCGACTACGAGGCACTCGGTGAGAACACCATTCAAATTGACTGTGATGTGCTCCAGGCCGACGGCGGGACCCGGACCGCCTCCATTACCGGCGCCTACGTCGCGCTGGCGGACGCGGTGGCGAAACTCGGCGTTCCCGCCTCCCTGACCGGCTCGGTGGCGGCGGTCAGTGTCGGCATCATCGACGGCTCACCGCGACTCGACCTGCCCTACGAGGAAGACGTCCGCGCCGAGACCGACATGAACATCGTGATGACCGGCGCTGGCGGGTTCGTCGAGGTCCAGGGCACAGCCGAGGGTGCACCGTTCGACCGCCGCGAGCTCGACGCCCTTCTCGACCTCGGTGCCAAGGGTTGTGCCGACCTGACCCGCCTGCAGATCGAGGCGCTCGGCTCATGAACCTGCCGGCCACTCAGGTTTTCGTGGCGTCGCGCAACCCCAAGAAGATCGCCGAGATGAACCGGATCCTGGCCCACCATCTGCCGGGAGTGCAGGTGCTCGGACTCGACGACGTCGAGTTCTATCCCGAACCGGTCGAGGATGCTCCCGACTTCGTCGGCAACGCTCTGCTCAAGGCTCGAGCGGGCTTCATCGCCACCGGGTTGCCGACCGTGGCGGACGACTCGGGTTTGTGTGTCGATGCCCTCAACGGCATGCCGGGGGTGCTCAGCGCACGCTGGTCGGGTCCACCGAAGTCCGATGCCCGCAACAACGACCTGTTGCTCGCTCAGCTCCTCGAGGTGCCCGCCGAGCGTCGGGGGGCCCAGTTCGCCTGCGCGGTTGCCTTCGTGTATGCCGATGCGACCGGAGGCGCTTGCGAGATCATCGTGGAGGGCACCATGGCCGGCCAAGTGATCCGCGAGGTGCGCGGCCGCGGCGGGTTCGGCTACGACGTGTTGTTCGTGGCCGACGAGCGGCCGGGCCTGACCACTGCCGAGCTGAGCGTCACCGAGAAGGATGCGATCTCCCATCGCGGCAAGGCACTGCGCGAGATCGCCCCTCTCGTTGCGGATCGTCTGCGGTGACCCTTCACGGCCAGATCGGTGTGGAGTGGGGACTGGTGGGTGCCCAGATGCATAGCCCGACCGACTTCGCTGTGGTGGTCGATGTGCTCTGCTTCACCACCACCGTGACGGTGGCCGTCGAACGCGGCATCGAGGTGTTGCCCTATCCCTGGGCGGGCGTCGCCGACGACGCGGCCAGGGAGTTCGCCCAGACCCATCATGCGGACCTCGCCGGCCCGCGCGGCTCGATCGGCTCGGTATCGCTGTCACCTGCGTCGATGATGCGCACCGCGAGCACCCGAGTCGTGTTGCCTTCACCGAACGGGTCCTCGATTGCGTTCGCGTTGCGGGATCAGGGCTCGGTCGTGCTGGCGGCGAGTCTGCGCAACGCCACGGCGGTGGCGGCGGCTCTGGCCGGCCACGTGCTCGCGGGTGCCAGTGTGTTGGTGATCGCGGCCGGGGAGCGTTGGCCGGATGGCTCGCTGCGCCCTGCGATCGAGGATCTCTGGGGTGCCGGGGCAGTGGTCAACCGGTTGATCGACGCCGGTTGTGAACACCTCACTCCCGACGCCAACGCTGCTGACGCGACCTTTCGTAACGCGCTGATCCGCGACGAGATGTTGCACTGTCCCAGTGGTCGTGAACTGCTGTCGCGTGGTTTCGCCCGCGACCTGGACATCGCTGGCCGGGTCGACTCCTCCGGCGTGGTGCCGGTTTTGGAGGACGACCGCTTCAGTGCGGGGTGAAGCCCCGAGACCTCACCCCAGGAGTTCGCCCAAGACGCCCCAGGCGTTCTGAGCCAATTGTTCCCTGGTGAGCTCGTAGACCTGACGCAGGGCTGTGGGGGTGACTGAGTCAGGGCTGCCGGACCATAGCCGTCGGTAGGTATCCATCAGGTCCCTGATTCCGCCCATTCCGCCGGCGCGCACCAGGGCGGTCACGGCCGCCTGGGAGACCAGGTAGTCCTCCGCGGGGTCGTCGCCGAATGTTCCCTGGATCGGCAGGTCTGGGTTCTCAGCGAGCAAGGCTGGCCCGTCGACCAGGCTCAGGGTGAAGGACGCGCCGTCGGGTCGCGTCGAGACGTATTCGGCCAGGCCCTCGGTCAGCCAGATGGGGGACCAGTTGTCGATGCCGCTCAGCAGACGGTGTACCACCTCGTGACGCAGGGTTTGGCGGTCGTAGAGCAACTGCTCCACGTTGTCCGGGTTCGCTCGGATGATCACCCCGGCCGGCCTGGTCAGGTCGTGCTCGTCGTTGAGCGCCCACACGGTACGGGTCAGGGCGCCGGCTTCTTGGCCTGTTGTCTTGTTGATCGAGTAGACGGTGCTGTTGGTGGTGGCATCGATCAGGACCGGTGCGTCGGCATCGATCTGAAGCACCGAGCGATCGAAGTCGAGGGCCTCCTGGCTGGCTCCGAGGAGGTCGGCGGCGGTGACCTGCCCGTCGGCGTCGACCACGGCGAGCACCTCGTCATTGGAGGCCGACGCAATTCGGGTGCCGTACCAGGGCCGTGCCTGCACGGAGTCGTATCCGGAGTACTCGTCGCTGACCCTCTCCGCGCCGACGAGCCACTGGCCATCTCGCTCAACAAAGGTCAGATTGACGACGTTGCCGATCGGTCGGGTCGTCACCGTGTCGAGTCGGACGTGCTCGACGACCTCGGGGTGCAGCGTCGGATCGGCGCCTGCCACCGGGGACGGTGGCAGGTAGGTGTCGGTCACCGAGTAGGAGATCGAGGTCACGGGGAGACTTGAGAGGTTGGCGAAGAAGATGAGTTGGGTGCGCACGAAGGCGGGGTCGGCGTCATCGGTGGTGCTCAGGAACCTCGGCCGGTCGCCCTCCTCGATGGCGCGGGCGCGCGTGCTCAGCAGGGTCCGGATCTGGTGGAGGTCCGCAGCTGTTGGCTCGTCAGGATCGATGGACTGCGACGGCGTGCCGCTCGCCGGTGCCGAGGAGGCAGGCGCCGGGGAGGAGGTCGCCGACGGCATCGCCTGCGGCGATGCCGAGCAGCCGAGGAGTGTTGCCAGCAGGCTCGCGAGGAGTGCGGCTCGAATCACCGGCACAGTGTAGTTGTTGGGCACGGGCGGCCCCTCAGCGACGCTCTGCCACACTGGACCCATGCGCGTTCACCTCGGCAGCGACCACGCCGGACTGGATCTGAAGGCCCATCTGATCGACTGGCTGGCCGAGCACGGCTACACCCCGGTCGATCATGGCCCCTTCGTCTATGACGCACTCGACGACTATCCGGTGTTCTGTCTGCGGGCAGCCGAGGCGGTCTCCCGCGAACAGGCAGACGGCCAAGACAGTCTCGGAGTGGTGATCGGAGGGTCCGGCAACGGGGAGCAGATCGCTGCCAACAAGGTGGCGGGCATCCGGTGCGCCCTCGCCTGGTCGCTGGAGACCGCGCGGCTGGCTCGCCAGCACAACGACGCCCAAGTCGTCGCCGTCGGTGGCCGGATGCACTCACTGGACGACATGACCGATTTCGTCGCGGCCTTCCTGGCCGAGCCGTTCAGCAACGAGGAGCGCCACGTGCGCCGGATCGCCCAGATGGTGTCCTATGAGATCTCGAGGGACCTGCCACCGTTGCCAGTTTCGGCACAGGGGCTGGGCCCAGAGGATTGACCCGATTGGGGATGCGCGCCCCGAATGTGGGAACATTCCGGTGCCTGTGGTCTGGCAGACAGGCGTCGCGGATGTAGCTCAATGGTAGAGCCCCAGTCTTCCAAACTGGCTACGCGGGTTCGATTCCCGTCATCCGCTCTGGTTCTAGTCGGGCAGGTGACGACCGACTAGCAGCAACAAAGCCACGGGGTGTGGCGCAGTTTGGTAGCGCATTGCGTTTGGGACGCAAGGGCCGCAGGTTCAAATCCTGTCACCCCGACATTTGTGATGTCTCGAGGCTGATTCGTTACACCGGGCTCTCCGCGGCAGCCGCCGGTTCGCCGTGGCGTGTGTTGCCCCGGTAGGGTCCTGTTGTCGGCGGCCTTGAGGTCGCCCCATATTCCACGAGGCATCACCGCGGTGCCCACCACCGCGCAGTGCCGCGCAGCAGTAGAGGAGAACGACCGGTGAAGACCGTCGTCGAGACGTTGAGCCCGACCCGTGCCAAGTTGACTGTCGAGGTCCCCTTCGAGGAACTCAAAGCGAGCCTCGACAAGGCGTACAAGACCATTGCCGGTCAGATCAACGTGCCCGGCTTCCGCCGCGGCAAGGTTCCGCCGGCCGTCATCGACCGTCAGGTCGGCCGCGGTGCGGTGCTCGATCAAGCCATCAACGAGGTCGTTCCGGCCAAGTACTTCGAGGCCATGCAGGCCAACGAGCTCGAGCCTCTGGCCCAGCCCGACATCGAGGTCACCCGCCTCGACGACAACGACACCCTCGAGTTCACCGCAGAGGTCGACGTCAAGCCGACCTTCGAGCTTCCCGACGTGAGCGACATCGAGGCCACCGTGGACACCGTCGAGGTGACCGATGCCGACATCGAGGAGCAACTGGAAGCGACACGCGTCCGCTTCGGCACCCTGTCCGATGTCGAGCGCGCTGTCGCCGACGGCGACTTCGTGACCATCGACCTCCAGGCGACCAAGGACGGTGAGGTGCTCGACGGCGCCGACGTCACCGGCATCAGCTACCAGGTCGGCAAGGGCGGCATGCTCGACGGTCTGGACGAAGCCTTGATCGGTATGGAGATCAACGACGAGAAGACTTTCTCCTCTCAACTGGTCGGTGGCGACCAAGTCGGCGAGGACGTCGACGTGTTGGTCCGCGTCAGTGGCGTCCAGGAGCAGGAGCTTCCCGAACTCGATGACGACTTCGCAGCCGAAGCCAGCGAGTTCGAGACCCTCGCCGAGATGAAGGACGACATCCGGGAGCGGCTCACCCGCGGCAAGCGTCTGGAGCAGGCCGCCGCGGCCCGCGACGCGGTCCTCGAAGCGGTCTTGGCCAAGGTCGAGATCCCGCTGCCCGAGACACTGGTCACCGATGAGCTCAACTCCCGGCGCTCCACCATGGAGCAGCAACTCGCATACGCCGGCGTCACGATGGCCTCCTACCTCGAGGACGAAGGTCAGACCATCGAGGAGTTCGAGGCTGAGTTGGAGCGCAACGTCCACGACGCGGTCGCGGCCCAGTTCGTGCTCGACCAGCTCGCCAAGGAAGGCGACTTCGACATCGATCAGGCCGAACTGACCCAGTTGATGATGCGCCGCGCGCAGTCCTCGGGCCAGGACCCGCAAGAGTTCGTCAACCACATGATCGAGCACAACCACATCCCCGAACTCGTCGGCGAGTTGCTCCGCGGCAAGGCCCTCGCCAAGCTCGTGGAGTCGTCGGTGGTCAAAGACGGCAACGGAGACGTGCTCGACCTGGCCAACCTGCTTCCTGACGGCAGTTACGCCGAACCGGCCGCTGAGGACGACTCAGCCGAATAGTTCCTGAGGCAGACTGGTGCCATGACTGACCGGCAAGAGGACCCCCGTGATGTGGTGCTCGACCACGACACCGGCATGGTCGTGGGCAGTTATCGGCGCTCACCGAGTCTGGTGGGTCGCGCCCTCGGCGCGGCCGGCGCTCTGATCGGGCTCGGTCGCAAGGCGGTCGACCTGCCACGCACGCTGGCGAACAGTCCCCAAGCGGGCGTTCAGCAGCAGACAGCCTCAGTCGTGGTGGAGGACCGTTTCGGGAAGATCGACTTGACGCCCGAGGACCTCGAGGTTGCGTTTCCGCAGGCCAGCGGACGTGTTGTGGTCTTCGTCCCACCCCAAGGCGCCGGCGTGGAGCACTGGCAACAAAACGTGGCCGCGACCGGCTCCTCCTACGGCGAGCGCCTCCAGGCACTGCTGGGCTGGACGCCGGTGACGCTGCGACACCGGCCGGCCTCGTCTGCGCGGGCCGGGGTTGAGTTAGCGGCCGTGCTGCAACGCCTGGTCGACCAATGGCCGGTTCCTGTCGAACGCCTCGCCCTCGTCGCCGATGCAGACGGTGGCCTGGTGGTACGCCGGGCCGCAGGGCTCCGGCAGCTGTCGGCGACGCCCTGGCCAGCTCTGGTCAGCGACGTCGTGCTCTTGGGGACGACCCCGTTCGCGGCCGGGTCCAGGCCGCTGACCGGCCCGTTCGGTCGACGTGCGGACGCAACCCTGGGTGGGATCGCGTCGAGCGAGGAGGCCTACCCCGCGCCGGAGTTGGCAGCGACCTATCGCCTGGTTTCCAATCGAGCCAACCGAACCCCGACCGCCTTGGGCCAACTGCTGGGCAACCTGTTGTGGCTGCGTCACCGGGCCGGTCCGGCCGCGGTGGAACTGTTCCCTTCTGCCCAGCGGATCCACGCCGCCTCGGGGCCGACGATGGCGAACCACCCGCAGGTCCACAGCGATCTGCTGAACTGGCTGCGCTGAGCGCGAGCATTCGAAATCCGCTGTGCGCGAACACCGGCGCGGATCGCGTGGAACCGCCGCTATGTCGGGCTAGGGTCGACCTCGTGAACTCCGATGCACCGATGGCGCCGACAATGAACGGCGCAGCAAGTCCCGCCGCCCTCGATGACCACATTTACCAGCGGCTCCTGCGGGAGCGGATCGTGTTCCTCGGCTCCGAGGTCCGCGACCAGAACGCCAACGCGATCTGCGCCCAGCTGCTACTGCTGTCGGCCGAGGATCCTGAGGCGGACATCTTCCTGCACATCAACTCGCCAGGCGGCTCTGTCGACTCCGGCATGGCGATCTACGACACCATGAATTACATCCCCAACGACGTCGCTACCGTGGGCATGGGCCTGGCGGCCTCGATGGGCCAGTTCCTCCTGTGCGCCGGCACCCCAGGCAAGCGCTACGCGCTGCCGCATGCACGGATCATGATGCACCAACCGTCCTCCGGCATGGGCGGATCGGCCAGCGACATCAAGATCCAGGCGCAGCAGTCGCTGCACATCAAGAAGGTGCTGCTCGAACTGATCTCCGAGCACACCGGCCAGTCGATCGACCAAGTCATTGCCGACGCCGACCGCGACCGCTGGTTCACCGCCCAGCAGGCAATGGACTACGGCCTGGTCGACCAGGTCGTCAAGAGTGCCCGCGATGCCGCAGACCAGGGCCGACCGGCCCATCGGAAGGACTGAAACACATGAACTACTACATCCCCCAGTGGGAAGAGCGCACCTCCTACGGTTTCCGCCGCATCGACCCCTACGCGAAGCTGTTCGAGGACCGCATCATCTACCTCGGGACGCCGATCAGCGACGACGTTGCGAACGCGGTGATCGCCCAACTGCTGTGCCTGCAGTCGATGAACCCCGACCAGGACATCAGCATCTACATCAACTCGCCGGGTGGTTCGTTCACCGCGCTGACCGCGATCTACGACACGATCCAGTTCATCAAGCCGGACGTGCAGACAGTCTGCATCGGGCAGGCAGCGTCGGCGGCCGCAGTGCTGCTGGCGGCTGGTGCGGCCGGCAAGCGCTTGGCGCTGCCCAACAGTCGGATCCTGATCCACCAGCCCTACACCGAGGGCACCTTCGGCCAGACTTCGGACATCGAGATCCAGGCCAACGAGATCTTGCGCATGCGTGAACTGCTGGAGAAGATGCTCGCCGACCACTCCGGCAAGCCGATCGACGAGGTCAGTCACGACATCGAACGCGACAAGATCCTCACCGCTGAGCAGGCAGTCGAGTACGGGCTGATCGACTCGGTGTTGGAATCGTTGAAGGTCCCGGCCCTAGCCTGAGCTTTGGGCTACGGTCTGTCCAGCACCGACGGAAGGGAACACGCACGTGGCACGCATTGGTGACGGAGGTGACCTGCTCAAGTGCTCTTTCTGTGGAAAGAGTCAGAAGCAGGTCAAGAAGCTCATTGCCGGACCCGGGGTCTACATCTGTGATGAATGCATCGATCTGTGCAACGAGATCATCGAGGAGGAACTGGCCGAGGGCAGCGAGGTCGGTCTCGGCGAACTTCCGAAGCCACGTGAGATCTTCGACTTCCTCAACTCCTATGTGATCGGACAGGAGCAGGCCAAGAAGGCCTTGGCCGTCGCGGTCTACAATCACTACAAGCGGGTGCAGTCCGGGTCTGCCGCCGTCGGCAAGCATCACCGGGACGATGTGGTCGAGGTTGCCAAGTCCAACATCCTGGTCATCGGCCCCACCGGTTGCGGCAAGACCTATCTGGCCCAGACACTGGCCCGGATGCTCAATGTTCCTTTCGCGATCGCCGACGCGACTGCCCTGACCGAGGCCGGCTACGTGGGCGAGGATGTCGAGAACATTCTGCTCAAGCTGATCCAGGCTGCTGACTACGACGTCAAGAAGGCAGAGACGGGCATCATCTACATCGATGAGATCGACAAGGTGGCCCGCAAGGCGGAGAACCCGTCGATCACCCGCGATGTGTCCGGTGAAGGGGTGCAGCAGGCACTGCTGAAGATCATCGAGGGCACCACTGCGTCGGTTCCGCCGCAAGGCGGGCGCAAGCACCCCCATCAGGAGTTCATCCAGATCGACACCACCAACATCTTGTTCGTGGTGGGTGGTGCCTTCGCTGGTCTGGAGCACATCATCGAGCAGCGTGTCGGCAAGAAATCCTTGGGCTTCACCGCCGAGGTGAAGGGCGAGGCGGAGAGGAAGGCCGAGAACCTGTTGGCCCTGGTCCGTCCCGAGGACCTGACCAAGTTCGGTCTGATCCCCGAGTTCATTGGTCGATTGCCATTGATCGCCTCGGTCAACAAGCTCGACCGTGAGGCCTTGGTGGAGATTCTCACCGTGCCCCGCAACGCGCTGGTCAAGCAGTATCAGCGCCTCTTCGAGATCGATGAGGTGGACTTGGAGTTCACCCCCGGTGCCGTTGCCGCGATCGCCGAACTGGCCTTGGAACGCGGCACCGGCGCACGCGGGCTGCGGGCGATCATCGAGGAAACCCTGCTCGGTGTGATGTACGAGGTGCCCTCGCGCGGCGACATCGCCAAGGTCATCGTCCACGAGGACTCCGTGACTGGTGGGGCGACCCCGACCTTGATCGAGCGCGAAGCAGTCAAACCCAAGAAGAAGTCAGCTTGACTCGGTCAGACTCGCCTCGAGGCTGAGCTCTTCGTCGTCGTTGAGGGCGAAGTCGAGGTGGCCGATCGTGCCACTGCGGGCCAGGTCCGTGGCAGCGAGCCGGGCGGCTTCGACGAGGTGCTCCGGACCCGACAAGGTGGCGGACTCCACGGGGGTGCGCATGGAGACCTTCGCAGCCGACTTGAAACCCCGGATGGCGGTGAGCGCGGCCGCGACGGCATCCAGCATGGTGGCGCTGGCAGCGGCGGCAGCACCCAAGTCGAGTTCGGTGGGCCACGCGGCAGTGTGGATCGAGGCAGACTCCTCGTTGGCCGACGGCCACCACGACCAGACCTCTTCGGTGGCGTAGGGCAGGAACGGTGCCAGCAGCCGCAGTTGCACATGCAGTGCCAGCGCGAGGGTGGCCTTGGCCGACATCGTCCCGGAATCGGCGGGGTCGCCGTAGGCACGTTCTTTGACCAGTTCCAGGTAGTCGTCGCAGAACTCCCAGAAGAACTTCTCCGACACCTCCAAGGCAGTGGTGTAGTCGTAGGTGTCGAAGGCGGCCGTCGCGCGCTGGATGACGGTGCGCAGCCGTGCGAGCAGAGCACAGTCGACCGGATCGGAGACCTCGAAGGGAGCCAACTCGGTGGCACCGACGTTGCCGAGCACGAACTTCGATGCATTGAGCACCTTCATCGCCAACCGCCGACCGACCTTCATCTGGGTCTCGTCGAACGGTGAGTCCAGGCCGGGGCGGGTCATGGCGGCCCGCCACCGCACGGCGTCGGCACCGAAGACGTCCAGCAGATTCTCCGGGTCGATCTTGGAGTTGGCGGCCGACTTCGACATCTTGCCTTGCTTGCCTTTGCCGGTGCCGGCCAGGACGAACCCGGAGATCATCACGGTCGACCATGGCAGCGTGTGCTGTTCGAAGTGGGCCCGCACGACGCGGGAGAACAACCAGGTCCGGATGATGTCGTGGGCGTGGGTGCACAGATCCATCGGGAAGACGCGATCGAAGAGGTCGTCGTCGCTCGCCCAACCGCCCGCGATCTGGGGGGTCAGCGACGAGGTCGCCCAGGTGTCCATCACGTCGGGGTCGCCGATGAATCCGCCAGGCTTGCCACGCTGGTCCTCCTCATACCCGGCCGGTGCGTCGGTGGAGGGGTCGAGGGGCAGGTCGGCTTCGGCCGGGGTCAGTGGGGTCGAGTAGTCGGGCTCACCGTCGGCGTCGAGTGGATACCAGACGGGGAAGGGAATCCCGAAGTAGCGTTGACGCGAGATCAGCCAGTCGCCGTTGAGGCCGCCGACCCAGTTGTCGAAGCGGCTCTTCATGTGGCTCGGATGCCAGACCAGGCTCGCTCCCGCGTCGAGCATCTCGGTGCGCAGCGCTTGGTCGCGGCCACCGTTGCGGATGTACCACTGCCGAGTGGCGATGATCTCCAGCGGCTTGTCGCCCTTCTCGTAGAAGTTCGCCATCCGCTGGGTGGGCGTGGGCTCGCCGTCCAACTCTCCACTCTCGCGCAGGGCGGACACGATCGCCTCGCGGGCAGAGAAGGTGGTTTTGCCGGCAAGTTCTGCATAGGTGGCGGCCGCGGTCGGCTCGGTCAGCCACGGCGGGGTCTCCCGGACGAAACGGCCGTCGCGGCCGATGACGGTGCGCACGGGAAGTTGGAGTTCGCGCCACCAGGTGACGTCGGTGAGGTCGCCGAAGGTGCAGCACATCGCGATGCCGGCGCCCTTGTCGGGTTCGGCGGCAGGGTGTGCCAGCACCGGCACCTGGACCCCGAAGATCGGGGAGGACACCGTGGTGCCGAACAAGTGCTGATAACGCTGGTCATCGGGGTGCGCGATCAGCGCGACCACGCTCGGGATCAGTTCCGGGCGAGTGGTCTCGATGTAGATGTCGGCGTCGGGGGCATGGAAGGCGACTCGGTGGTAGGCACCGGGGTAGTCCCTTGCCTCCAACTCCGCCTGGGCCACTGCGGTCTGGAACGTGACGTCCCACAAGGTCGGCGCCTCGGAGAGATACGCCTCGCCGCGGGCGAAGTTGCGCAGGAAGGCGGTCTGGCTGACCTTCTGGGCCTTGGAGCCGATCGTCGCGTAGTGCTGGTTCCAGTCGACCGAAAGCCCGAGAGTGCGCCACAACTCCTCGAACTTCTTCTCATCCTCGACCACGAGCCGGGCGCACAACTCGACGAAGTTCGGCCGGCTGATGGAGACCTGGCGCTTGGCGTCGGGCTTCTCGGGTGGGGTGAAGTCCGGGTCGTAGGGAAGCGACGGGTCGCAGCGCACCCCGAAGTGGTTCTGGACACGGCGCTCGGTCGGCAGACCGTTGTCGTCCCACCCCATCGGATAGAAGACGGCCTTGCCTCGCATTCGCTGGTAGCGGGCGATCAGGTCGGCGTGGGTGTAGGAGAACACGTGGCCGACATGCAGGCTGCCTGAAACCGTCGGCGGGGGAGTGTCGATCGAGTAGACGTTCTCCCGTGGTTGGGTGCGGTCGAAGGCATAGATGCCGGACCGCTTCCAGTTCTCGGCCCACTTCGACTCCAGGCCCTCGAGCACTGCCTTGTCCGGTACGTCGACGCTGCGGGCGGCGGCAGCGGACGTGGATTCGATGGCGGCGTCGTTGCTCATGGATGAAATCCTATGGCGCGCCCCAGCCACCGCCGAATCCGGTTTGCTCACAAGGCGCTCGGTTGCCCGGCGGTATGCCGATCTCGACGAACCCGTTGGTGGAGGCTCCCGGCTGATTGGGATGCCGGGCGCGCGGTCCATAGACTCACAGGCCTATGGAACCCACACCTGACGACCTCGCGGCGGCCCGACCGGCCGAGACCTTCGCCGAGGCCGAGGACGCACTGCTGTCCAGGTGGCCCGAGACCCGTCTCGAACCGAGCCTGGACCGGATAGCCGCGTTCGTCGACCTGCTCGGTGACCCGCAGCGCACCTATCGGGTCGTGCACCTGACGGGCACCAACGGCAAGACGTCCACCGCTCGGATGATCGACACCCTGCTCAGGGCCCTGGACATCCGTGCGGGTCGGTTCACCAGCCCGCATGTGGAGAAGATGTCGGAGCGGATCAGTATCGACGGGGAGCCGATCGACGACGACGCGTTCGTGCGGGCCTTCAACGAGATTGCGCCGTACACCCACTTGGTCGACGCGGACTCTGTGCATCCGCTCAGCTTCTTCGAGGCGATGGTCGGCATGGCCTTCGCGGCCTTCGCCGACGCACCGGTCGACGTCGCCGTCGTCGAGGTCGGTATGGGTGGCTCGTGGGATGCGACCAACGTCGTCGACGGTGCTGTCGCAGTGATCACCCCGATCGCAATGGACCACGCCCAATATCTCGGCGAGACGCTCGTGGCGATCGCTCGCGAGAAGGCCGGCATCATCAAGCCCGGCGCGACCGTCGTGGTTGCCGAGCAGACCGACGAGGTGATGGCGGTGCTGCAGGCACGGGCGGACGAGGTGGGCGCCACCTTGCTGCGAGCCCGCACGGACTTCGAGGTGGTCAGCCGCACCTCGGCCGTCGGCGGCCAGGTCGTCACGCTCCGTGGCCTCGCAGCCACCTACGAGGATCTGTTCGTGCCGCTCTACGGCGCACATCAGGCCGAGAACGCCGTACTCGCCCTCGTCGCGGTGGAGGCGCTGCTGGGACATGTCTTGGGCGATGACGTGGTTCGAGCCGGGTTCGCCGACACCACCAGCCCGGGGCGTCTGGAGGTGGTGCGGTCCAGTCCGACGATCGTGTTGGATGCAGCCCACAATCCCCATGGCGCCGAGTCGTTGGTGGCGGCGCTGGAGGACTCCTTCGCCTTCGCGCCAGTGATCGGAGTCGTGTCTGTCATGGTCGACAAGGACGTCGAGACGATGCTGGCGGTCCTGGAACCGGCGCTCGACCACGTCGTGGTCACCCAGAACAGCCAGCCGCGGGCGATGCGGACCCAGCGACTGGCCGAGGTGGCGCAGGAGGTGTTCGGCCCCGACCGAGTCACCGCCGCGCCGGACCTCGCCACCGCTCTGGATGTTGCCGCTGGGCTGGCGGAAGCCCAGAGTGTCGATTCGTTGAGCACCGGGGCGGTGCTGGTCACCGGTTCTGTGGTGACTGTGGGCGAGGCGCGCCGCCTGTTGCGGGGTGCCCGATGAATCCACTGCGCAGCATGTGTGCCGCCATCTTGAGCCTGGAGGCGATCGTGCTCGGGCTCAGCACACCGGTGATGATCGCCATCTCCGATGTCGACGTACCGGTCGCTCTCACGGTTGGCCTCGGTCTGGTGGTGCTGTGCCTGCTGGCCGCCGGAATGCTGCGTGGGCCGGCCGGATACTGGCTCGGACGTCTCATTCAGGTGGCCGCCATTGCACTGGGCTTCGTGGTCCCGATGATGTTCGTCCTCGGCGCTATCTTTGCGCTGCTGTGGGGAACCGCGGAGTGGCTGGGACGCAAGATCGACCGCGAGCGTGCCGCCTTCGTCCAACCTGATCAGGCATGATGGGCGCCATGCGACTTCTCGGGACCCTCGTCCTTGCCCTCACCCTTGCGCTGGCTGGGGCCGGCGTCGCGGTCGCTGAGGACTCGGGCACCTCGGAGCCCCCACCCGTCTCGGCTGTGGCCGAGGACCCTACGTCGCGGACCTCCGAGGCCAAGGCGGCCCTGCGAGCCGCCGAGGACCTGGTGGGGGACAAGTCCACCTCTGAGGCCGCCCATCAGTTGTCCGACGGCGGCGAGGTGACCATGGCGCTGCTCGACCTGTGGCGCAACCGTCCGAACCTGGGTGGTCAAGACGCACGGACCGCAGCTCGGATTCTGGCCCGTCCGGGAGGCACCAAGGTCTCGTGCAGCACCCACTTCTGCGTCCACTACGCGCCGTCCAACGCCTCGGCGTCCTACGTCAAGACAGTCCGCGCGACCATGGAGAACGTGTACTCGACCTACCGCAAGGCCGACTACCGCATGCCCCCCTCCGACAAGGGCAGGGGCGGCAACGACAAGCTGGACATCTATCTACAGGACCTCGCCTCCCAGGGCTACTACGGCTACTGCCAGCCTGAGGAATACGCGGGCGGAAAGGGCTATGCGGCCTACGGTTTCTGCGTCCTCGACAACGACTACGACTCCTCGCAGTACCCATCGCACACGCCCAAGGAGAATCTCCAGGTCACCGCGGCCCACGAGTTCTTTCACGCTGTCCAGTTCTCCTACGATGTCTGGGAGGACTCCTGGATCATGGAAGCGACCGCGACCTGGGCCGAGGACGAGGTGTATCCGAAGGTCAACGACAACATCCAGTACCTACCGACCAGCCAGTTGGTCAGCCCGAAGGGCTCCCTGGACGACCCGGATGCCGGCGGCTCCAATGGATTGGCCGTGTACGGGGCATGGATCTTCTTCCGCTACCTCACCGAGCAGCGACCGGCCGAGCGCGGGCGGCTGCCTCGGCTCATCGTGAACATCTGGAAACAGCTGGACTCCACCCGCGGCGCCAAGAACAACAGGTATTCGATGCAGGGCGTCCAGGCGGCGGTCAAGAAGGCCGACTGGAACCTCGACGCGGCCTATGCCGGGTTCGTGTCGGCGGCGTTGAAGCCAGCGAAAGGCTTCGCCGAGGGCAGCAAGTACGTCTCGTTCATCAAGAAGCGGGTCACCGACTACACCGGCGCCCCAGCGACCCGCATCGAGTTCAACGGCCCCGGCACCGTGAACAAGGACTGGCGCGGACTCAAACTGAGGCACATGGCCTCCGCCAGTTGGCACATCACCGGCTCCAGCCCAGCCGCGGTGGCCGGCGCCACCTTCCACGTGAAGTTCTCCAAAGTCTCCAACTGGGCTCGAATGGTGCTGACCACCAACAAGGCCAACGGAAGACGGGTCATCAAGACCCTCAAGCCCAAGAACGCCCGTATCGGGGCTGCGATCGACTTCGACTCAGCCACCGTCGACAGCATCGACCTGTCGCTGGTCAATGTGTCGCGCAAATACACGAAGTGCACCATCGGCGGGTCGGCGACCGGCAGTTCGTGTGGCGGGGTGGCGACCCAGAACAAGATCGGGTTGGTCGGCAAACTCTGGGTCACCAACTGAGCTCCCACCGCTCCAGGCGCCCGGGGTCCGATGCGGTGGCCGTGATCGGTAGGGTTTGCGACATGACTCAGCGCACGTTCGTGATCATCAAGCCCGACGCGGTTCGACGCGGACTGACCGGGCAGGTGCTGGGGCGTTACGAAGCCAAGGGTTTGGCGCTGGTGGCGGTGGAGTTGCGGACCATCACCCCGCAGACCGCGGACGCGCACTATGCCGAACATCTCGAGCAGCCGTGGTATCCGCCGCTGCGTGACTTCGTCTGCTCCGGCCCGTTGGTCGCCGCTGTGCTCGAAGGCGATGAGGCGATCTCGGTGGTCCGGACCCTCAACGGCGCCACCGACGCTCGCACTGCCGCTCCGGGCTCGATCCGTGGCGACCTGTCGATGTCGAACCGCGAGAACCTGGTGCACGGCTCGGACTCACTGCAGAGCGCAGAGCGTGAGATCGCTCTGTGGTTTCCCGACCTCTGAGCGCCACCGTCGGCCAGACGGCCGGTCACACGAGCAGCGAAACATCGTCACGCTGATCACTTCGATCACAACATTCACATCCGTCACGGCGTGCCTGCGCCTACTCCCTGAGTTGGTTGCCTAGCCTCAATCTCGGGTGTGGGTCGCACCTACTTCTTCCCCGATCGGCCCATGAGGCAGAGACGATGACGCTGCTTGACGACACCGTGCGTCCGGAGCAGGACAGCCCCGCAGATCCATCTCGGGCTCCGAGACCTCCACGCGGCTCGTGGCTGCTCGCGCTGGTGTTGGCGTGTGCGGCCCTGATGGCCGTGGATCGAATCGGTGGAGACGATTCACCGGTCGAGCCCGCCCGCTCACTGATCAGCACCGCCTTCGGGCCGGCGCAGACAGCTGCCGCCGCCATCACCCGTCCGCTCACCGCAATTCCTGAATGGTTCTCCACCCAGTCCGAACTACGCGAGCAGATCGCCACCCTTCAGGACAGCAACGACGAACTTCGCGGCCGAATGCGCACCACCGACTATCGGGCGAACCGGTTGGCCGCCTACGAGGGCCTGGCCACCCAGGCCGCCAACATCGGCTACGAACTGGTGCCCGCCCGCGTCGTCGCGGTCGGCCCGGCGCGGTCCTTCGACCAGACGATCTTGATCGACGCCGGCTCGGATGCCGGCCTGAGCGCAGACATGACCGTCGTGGCGGCCGAGGGCCTCGTCGGTCGAGTCATCAAAGTGACCGGGTCCACCGCCACCGTGCTGTTGATCGCCGACGCCGGATCGACCGTGGGTGGCCGGATCGGGCGGACCATGGACCTGGGGTTCGTCCGCGGCGGCGGCGGGTGGTCCACCCAGAGCCCCCTGAGCCTGGAACTGGTCGACTCCGGGGCCACTCCCGCCCGAGGTGACGCGGTGCTCACCTGGGGTAGCGACAAGGGTGCACCCTATGTCGCCGGCATCCCGATCGGTGCGGTCACCGACGTCTACCGCGATATGCGCGACTCCTCCCAGCGCATCGAAGTGAGCCCGTACGTCGACTTCGCCGCCCTGGACCTGATCGGGGTCGTGGTTCCTCTCGGAACCCGTTCGAACAGGGGAGTCATCGAGGCGGACGGGAGTTGGCGATGACCAGGGTTCTGCTGGCTGTCGGGGCGCTTTCGTTCGTCGCCATCGTCATCCAGACCAGCGTCATGCCCGGCCTGGATCTCGGACAGGTGATGCCACAACTGGTGCTCTTGGTGGTGGTGGCTACCGGCCTTGCCCGCGACGCCCACACCGGCATGGTCGCCGGCTTCGCCGCTGGCTTGATGCTCGACCTGGCTCCGCCGGCCGATCACTCCGCAGGACGCTGGGCGTTGGCACTGCTGCTGGCTGGTTTCGTGGCGGGCAAGGTACGCGAGTCGGCCTTCCAGGTCCGACCGCTGCTGGCCATGATCACCGTCGGGGTCTGCTCCTTCGTGGCGTCGGGCACCTATGTGCTGACCGGGGTCGTGACCGATGAGGCCGCGCCACTACAGGTCTCCCAACTGTTGCTCGGGGTGCTGCTCGACCTGGTCTTCGCTCCGCTGGTGGTGCCCTGGGTGATGCAGTTGATCGCCCGACTCGCCGGACCTCGGGCACCGTTGATGCCGGTAAGCGGGGCGCCCAGCCCATGAGCAGGTCGCGACGCTCGATCAGGCTCACCGTGATCCAACTGTTGGTGGTTTCCCTGTTCGGCACTCTGCTGGTCCGGCTGGCCTGGATCCAACTCGCTACCGGGGAGACCTTGCGTGCGGTCGCCACCAGCCAGGCCGCCCGTGAGGTCATCGATCAGCCGGATCGCGGGCTGATCCTCGATGCCCAGGGCCGGGCGTTGGCGACCAATCGGTTGGCGTGGGTGGTCAGTATCGACCGCCACACCCTCGGGCTGATGTCGCGCCACGATCGCCGGATCCTGCTCGAGCGTATCTGCGATCTGGTGGACTCAAGCCCCGAGGAGATCAAGCAGACCTTGTCGACTTGGAACGGGACCGCCTATCAGCCCGTCCCCATCGCGAAGGATGTTCCGCGGGACGTCGCGTTGCGGATCCTGGAACAGCCCGAGGACTTTCCGGCGGTGGTGGCGGAGAAGGAATCCTTGCGCAGCTATCCCGCGCCTTACGGCGCCAACCTGGCCCACGTGCTCGGCTACCTCAGCCCGATCACCCGCAAGGAGCACCGAGCCACCGTGTCCGACGACTCCCTCAACGCGGCTTCGGTCGTCGGACGAGCCGGGGTGGAGAAGACCTACGACGACTGGCTGCGCGGGATGCCCGGATCCACACTGATCCCAGTCGACGCTCAGGGCAACCCCACCGGCGCTCCATCGACGACCACGCCGTCCGCGTCGGGGGACACCCTGGTGACCAGCATCGACGCCAGGGTGCAGGCGCTGGTCGAAAACCAACTCGCCTCGGCCATCGCCACCGCGCGCGCAACCTATGACCCCGAAACACACAAGAACTTCGTCGCCGACTCCGGCGCAGCCATCGTGATGGAGGCAGACACCGGTCGCATTGTCGCGATGGCCAGCCAGCCGACCTACGACCCGGAGGTCTGGTCTGGAGGGATCAGTCAGGACGAGCTGAACCACCTCTACTCCGAGGCCGCCGGTGAACCGCTGCTGCCTCGCGCCACCCAGGGGCAGTTCGCGCCCGCATCCACCTGGAAACCGCTGATGGCAGTGGGTGCGCTGAGCAACGGCTACACCACCGAGACCCGCCTGAACTGCTCCAGTTTCGTCCAGGTCGGCAACCGTGCCTTCCAGAATTACGAGTCCTCGTCCTACGGCTATCTCGACTTCGCGCGGGCACTCCAGTTGTCGTGCGACACCTTCTTCTATCGCATCGGACTGTCCTACTGGAACCAGTACGGGTCGGACCCGACCGATCTGGAAGCCAGAGACCCGCTCGTCGCCACGGCCAAGGACTTCGGTCTCGGGTCGGCGACCGGCATCGACCTGCCCGCAGAGTCCTCCGGCCGGATCGCGGACCGGAAGTGGAAGCTCGCCTACTACAAGCAGATGAAGAGCTACTACTGCACGATGGACTCCCAGGGAACCGCGCCCTCGGCCTACCTGAAGCTGTTCGCCCACGAGTTCTGCCTCGAGGGTTACTACTACCGCGCCGGCGACGCCGTGAACTTCTCCATCGGCCAGGGCGACACCCTGGTGACGCCACTGCAGTTGGCGCGCGCCTACGGCGCCTTGGCCAACGGGGGAGACCTGATGAAGCCGACCGTCGGCAAGGCCATCATCGCCGCCGACGGAACTGTGCTGAAGCAGATCAAGCCGAAGGTCACCGACACCGTCCACGCCACCTCCGCCACGCTGGCCTATGTCGACGCCGCGCTTAGAGGGACTCCGGTGGCTGGAACGTTGGCCGGAGTGTTCGCCGGATTCCCGTTGGACCAGGTGCCGGTCCGAGGCAAGACCGGCACCGGCGAGGTCTACGGCAAGCAGACCACCAGTTGGGTCGCCACCTACGACGACGACTACGTGGTGGTCGTCATGATCAGCCAGGGCGGCACCGGCGCGGGCGGCTCCGGTAGCGCGGCGCGTGCGATCTGGGAAGGTCTCTACGGAGTCGAAGGCACCGTGGTCGACCACGACAAGGCGTTGATCACAGGGGTGGTCGCTTCCGACGCCCTGCCGTCTGTGCAGCGCAACGGCGCGATCTGGGCACCGGAGGGGTCGAAGTGAACGAACCTGCTGCCGATCGCCGGATGGACTGGGTCCTGCTCGCCGCCGTCGGCGGACTGATCGCCTTCTCCACCGTGCTGGTCTGGTCGGCCACCAAGTCCGATCCGCAGGGGTGGATCGGGCGACAGATGGTTGCGGCCATGATCGGGCTCGGTCTGATGGTGCTCGTGTGGGGCGCCGACCCGCGGTGGATTCGACGCCTGGCCCCGATCGGTTACCTGCTCACGGTGGCCCTGCTGTTGGTGGTGCTCGCCTCGGGGAGTGTGGTCAACGGGTCCCAGTCGTGGTTGATCCTCGGGCCGATGTCGGTGCAACCCTCCGAGTTCGCCAAGTTGGCGGTCGTGGCGATGATCGGACTGATCGCGGCCCAGACCACGCCGGCCGCGTCGTCGTGGACATCGACCCTGGCGCGGCATCGGGTGCCGATGATGCTCGGGGTGGCTGCGGTGCCGGCCGCTTTGGTCTTCGCTCAGCCCGATCTGGGCACCTTGTCGATTCTGGCCATCGTGGTCTTTGCGACCCTGGTTGTGGCAGGTGCCGCCAAGAAGTGGCTGTTCGGTCTCGCGGCCGCGGCGGTCACTGCCGGATGGCTCGTGGTGTCCTCGGGGCTGCTGGCGCAGTATCAAGTCGACCGGCTGTTGGCCTTCCTTGACCCGAGCCTGGACCCGAAAGGCGCTGGCTACAACGTCACCCAGGCACGCATCGCGGTCGGCAACGGTGGCCTGTGGGGGCAGGGACTCTTCGAAGGGTCCCAGACCCAGGCCGGGTTCGTCCCCGAGCAGCATACCGACTTCGTCTTCACCGTGGCCGCTGAGGAACTCGGACTGATGGGCTCAGGGCTGGTGGTCCTGCTTGTCGGCATCGTGGTCTGGCGCGCGTTGCGCATCGCTCGCAACAGCCACGACCTCTTCGGGCGCGTGGTCGGGGTCGGCATCGGCTGCTGGATCGGAGTCCAGGCGTTCTGGAACGTCGGCATGTGTCTGGGAATCATGCCGGTGACCGGTGTGCCGCTTCCGCTGGTCTCCTACGGCGGCACCGCGATGATCGCGACCCTGATCGGCATCGGTGTGCTGCTCAACATCGACGCTCGCGCATCGGAACAGATCGTGGCTCCCGACGACGTCCGCGGCCATCTCGAACCCGCCCCGGCCGGTGTCCGCAGGGGCGTCAGGGCTGCAGCGACGTGACGATGAAGGCCGCCATCAAGGTCAGGTGCACGATGCCGGTCAAAGCCTTGGCGCTGCCTTGGACGATGCTGAGAATGGCCACGGCCACCGAGCATGCCAGCAGCACCATCTGGGTCGGTTCGAGCCCGAGAACCAGCGGGCCGTCCAGCCAGATCATCGCGACCGCAATGGTGGGAATGGTCAGGCCGATCGACGCCATCGCCGAACCGTAGGCCAAGTTGAGACTGTTCTGGACTCGATCCCGTGTCGCGTTGCGCACTGCCGAAATCGACTCCGGCGCCAGCACCAGCAACGCGATGATCACACCGA
The DNA here is from genome assembly GCA_051306135.1 of Nocardioides sp. Classification (GTDB taxonomy): domain Bacteria; phylum Actinomycetota; class Actinomycetes; order Propionibacteriales; family Nocardioidaceae; genus Nocardioides. The sequence continues at coordinate 26,491 of JBPPMQ010000110.1, forward strand.
CCACCGGGTAGGGCAGGCCGAGGTCCTTGACGGTGTCCTCGATGGTGGGGGAGACCAGTTTGGCCAGCCCGACCACACTGACCAGCGAGACCACCAACAGGCCCAGACTCAGCCAGGCCTCGTTGTCCGGCGGCGGGTCGGCGTGGTCGTCCCCATCCTCATCGAGAAGGCCGGTGAAGCGACCGAACTCATCGCTGGAGACGGGTAGGAAGAAGTCACGGTGGCGGACCGTCTGGGTGAACACGAACGCGCCGTACAGCAGCAGCGAGGCAACCGCCGCGAAGCCAAGCTGGAACGGGGTGTACTCGTTGCCCGGGGCGGAGGTGGTGAAGCTCGGCAGCACCAGACACACCGTTGCCAGGGTCACCACGGTCGCCAAGGCGGCACCGGTGCCGGAGGCGTTGAAGCTGACCAGATGGTGCTTGACTCCGCCGACCAGCAGCGACAACCCCACGATGCCGTTGAAAGTGATCATCACCGCAGCGAACACGGTGTCGCGGGCGTAGGTGCTGGTCGCGTCGCCGCCGCTGGTCATCAACATCACGATCAGGCCAACCTCGATCACCGTCACGGCGACGGCCAGGATCAGCGACCCGAACGGCTCCCCGACCCGGTGGGCGACGATCTCGGCGTGGTGCACCGAAGCGATCACCGACCCGATCAGGAACAGCGCGATCAGGGTCAACACGATCGGGCCCTCGTGGTTGCTCCAAGTAGCCCCCAACACCACCATCGCTAAGGCGGGCACCACCACGGTCCATTGCAAGGGGCCGCGCAGCGCAGTGCTCATCGGGTTTGTCATGGCCCAACCCTAGGGGGACTGGTGACAGCGCCCGGCGCTTGTGCGCAGGGCCCACTGCGGTTCGGCGGGCGAGCGATTGCGGACGTAGGCTGGCCCGCATGATGACCAGCACCCGCGGACAATCAGTGTTCAGCGCGCTCGAGCCGTGGCTGGCCACCGTGTCCAAACCGATCCAGTATGTCGGCGGCGAACTGAACAGCGTCGTCAAGCCCTGGGGCGATGACCAGACCACCGTTCGGTGGGCGTTGATGTATCCCGACGCTTACGAGGTCGGCCTGCCCAATCAGGGTGTGGCGATTCTCTACGAAATCCTCAACGAACGTGACGCGATCCTGGCCGAACGCACCTATTCGGTGTGGCCGGACCTGGAGAAGGTCATGCGTGAGCAGTCGATCCCGCAGTTCACCGTGGACGGTCACCGGCCCGTGGGCGACTTCGATCTGTTCGGCCTCAGCTTCTCCACCGAACTCGGCTACACCAACATGCTCAACGCGCTGGACCTGGCCGGCATACCGCTGCACGCGCAGGACCGGACGATCGACGCACCGATCGTGGTGGCCGGCGGCCACGCCGCCTTCAACCCGGAACCGATCGCAGACTTCATCGACGTTGCCGTCCTCGGTGATGGCGAGGAGGTCGTGCTGGCGATCTCCGAGATCGTCGCTGAGTGGAAGCAGCAGGGTCGTCCGGGCGGGCGAGACGAGGTGCTGCGCAGAATGGCGGTCACCGGGAATCTGTATGTGCCTCGGTTCTACGACGTGACCTACGCCGACGACGGCGCGATCGATTCGGTCGAGCCGAACCGGCCGGGGGTTCCGTTCCGGGTCCGCAAACACACCCTGATGGACCTCGACGCTTGGCCCTACCCGGCCAAGCCACTGGTGCCGTTGGCCGAGACCGTGCACGAACGGTTCAGCGTCGAGATCTTCCGTGGCTGCACCCGCGGCTGCCGGTTCTGCCAGGCGGGCATGATCACCCGGCCCGTGCGTGAGCGATCCATCACCACGATCGGGGCGATGGTCGACAACGGCATCGCCAAGTCCGGGTTCGAGGAGGTCGGGCTGCTGTCGCTGTCCAGCGCCGACCACACCGAGATCGGCGACCTGGCCTCGGGCCTGGCCGACCGATACGAGGGCTCCAACATCTCGTTGTCGCTGCCCTCAACTCGGGTCGACGCTTTCAACATCACCCTCGCCAACGAGTTCTCGCGCAACGGCCGCCGCTCGGGCCTGACCTTCGCGCCGGAAGGCGGATCGGAGCGGATGCGCAAGGTGATCAACAAGATGGTCACCGAGGAAGATCTGATCCGCACCGTGGCGACCGCGTACTCGCACGGTTGGCGCCAGGTCAAGCTCTACTTCATGTGCGGCCTTCCCACCGAGACCGACGAGGACGTGCTCCAGATCGCGGACCTGGCCAAGAAGGTCATCGCCAAGGGTCGCGAGGTCTCCGGGCACAACGACATCCGGTGCACGGTGTCGATCGGCGGTTTCGTGCCCAAGCCGCACACGCCGTTTCAGTGGGCGGCGCAGTTGGACCACGAGACCACCGACGAACGACTCAAGAAGCTGCGCGACGAGGTCCGTAACGACCGGCGCTTCGGTCGCGCCATCGGTTTCCGGTATCACGACGGCAAGCCCGGTATCGTCGAAGGCCTGCTCTCGCGAGGTGATCGCCGTGTCGGTGCCGTCATCGAGCGGGTCTGGCGCGACGGCGGCCGCTTCGACGGCTGGAGTGAGCACTTCTCTTTCGAGCGTTGGATGACGGCCGCGGAGCAGACGCTGGATCCGACCGGGGTGGACGTGAACTGGTTCACCACTCGCGAGCGCGGTTACGACGAGGTGCTGCCCTGGGATCATCTGGATTCTGGACTCGACAAGGACTGGCTGTGGGGAGACTGGGAGGACGCGCTCGCAGCGGCCGACGGCCACGACATCGAGATCGAGGACTGCCGCTGGACTCCCTGCTATGACTGCGGGGTGTGTCCTCAGATGGGCACCGAGATCCAGATCGGCCCCACCGGCCACAAACTGCTTCCGCTCAGCGTCGTCTGACGGGTCGCCGCTGCGCCGACATACGATGTCCGGGTGCGAGAACAGCCAGAGCAGCAGGCTCCTCCGGTCCAACGATTGCGGATCCGCTACACCAAACGCGGACGGATGAGGTTCACCTCGCACCGTGACTTCTCACGGGCTTTCGAGCGCGCGCTGATCAGGGCCGGCATACCGATGGCGATGTCGTCGGGCTTCAACCCGCACCCACGTCTGTCGTATGCCGGCGCAGCCCCGACCGGCGCTGCCTCCGAGGCCGAGTTCCTCGAAATCGGCCTCAAGGAGGTTCTCGACCCCGAGGTCGTGCTCGCCCGTCTGGCCGAGGTGATGCCAGACGGCCTCGACCTGATCGAGGTCGCCGAGTCGCCCGGTGGGTCGCTGGCCGACCTGCTGGAAGCCTCCGATTGGTTCATCGAACTCGCTGCCGGGGCGGAGGCGACCGCAGCGGCGGTTTCGGCCTTCCTGGCGGCCGAGGAGGTTCCGGTCGAACGGATGACCAAGCGCGGACTTCGCAGTTTCGACTCCCGTGGAGCCGTGCTCGCAATGACCTCGCAAGCCACCTCGACCGGGTCGGGGCTCCGGTTGCGTCTGCGTCACCAGGAACCGTCGGTCCGACCTGACGACGTGATCCGTGGTCTGGTCGCGGTGGGTGGGCTCCAGGTCGGGGTCGAGCACGGCGGAGTGCCGTTGTTGACCCGACTGACGCAAGGCACCTTGAGTGGGACAGAAATCCTCGACCCGCTGCGGTAAAGCCAGCCTCCATCCAGTTGTGTGCGATAATCGAAACGTTCGGACAACGTTCGGACCGACGACGTTCTCGCCTCAACTGGCATCACTGACGTGATCTTGAGTTGTGGCACGGCGAGTGTTTGATCGTCGCCAGACCGCGACGCGGCCCGGCCTGAGCCGACGGGGAAACCCGATCGGGAGCCCGTGAGAGGGGTTCAGGACTGTGAGCCCGCGACCGCGGCGGCGAGGCGGTCTGACCCCCGTTGACGCTGCTGCGGAGGGTGTCGCCGCCCATAGGCTTGCTGCGGGACGCCTGCGCGCACCGTGGCCGACACAGTCCGTGTGCGCTCAGCGCTGCGGGCCGAGGAGTTGTAGATGACCGATCAGACGGTCCAGCCCGAATCCACCCAGCTCGAATCCACGCAGCTCGAATCCACGCAGCCTGCGTCGACCTCTGAGCAGCCCTCTGCCGAGGACTCCACCGCGTCCGCCACGAAGGCAACGGCCAAGAAGACCGCCGCCAAGAAGGCCCCCGCTAAGAAGGCTCCGGCGAAGAAGGCCGCCGCAGCCAAGGCCCCGGCCAAGAGTTCTCGCGCGAAGCAGGCCGCCGCCGAGGTCACCCCGGGATCGGATTCTCCCGCCGAATCCAGCGCACCGACTCTGGACCTCGACGTCGCCGGGCCTACGGCCAAGAAGGCGCCGCGCAAGCGCACCAGCAAGCCCAAGACGACCGACGCGGCCCTCGAGGCGTCGGCACTGCCTCCGGTCGCCGAGGAGGCGGGTGCCGCTGCGCCCATCGCGATGCTTTTCAAGGCCCCGGAGCCAACTCCCCGAGCGGGCGTAGCCGACACCGTTGATGCGCCCCCCGAGCCAGTCAAGGCTCCGGCGAAGAAGCGCACCCGGTCCAAGCCGGCAGTTGCGAAGGTCGAGACCGCTGCCGAGGACGAAACCTCCGCTGCGCCCGCTGAGGAAGCCCCCGTTGAGGAAGCCCCCGCCGAGATCGTGGACGGCGACGACCTTGAGGACGGCGCCGACCTCGACGCGGACGACGATGCCGACGAGGGATCTGCCCCCCGCCGCCGTCGCCGCCGCGGTGGCCGCCGTCGCCGCAAGCCGAACTCTGCCGCCAACGGGGATGACCCCGATGCTTCGGGTGGCGAGCCCGACCAGTCTGACCACTCCGATCAGCCTGACCACTCCGAGTCGTCTTCGGACTCGGCAGAGTCGCCCGACGACCAGGAGTCGGCCGAGACCGACCAGGCCGAGTCCGAGACCGAAGAATCCGGTTCCACCAGTTCACGACGTCGCCGCCGTCGGCGCCGCACAGGCGAGTCCGGCGGCAACGATGCCGACGATCCCGATAACACCGTGGTCAGGGTCCGCGACGCGCGCCCCCTCGACCAGCAGATCACCGCAGTCTCCGGCAGCACCAGGCTCGAGGCGAAGAAGCAGCGTCGGCGTGAGGGCCGCGAAGCCGGCCGACGTCGGGCCCCGATCGTCTCCGAGGCTGAGTTCTTGGCACGCCGCGAGGCTGTCGATCGGGTCATGGTCATCCGAGAGCGTGACGACCTGACCCAGATCGCAGTGCTTGAGGACAAGGTCCTGGTCGAGCACTACGTCGCCCGGGAGTCGCAGACCAGCCTGATCGGCAACGTCTACCTGGGCCGCGTCCAGAACGTGCTGCCTTCGATGGAGGCGGCGTTCGTCGACATCGGCAAGGGCCGCAACGCGGTGTTGTATGCCGGCGAGGTGAACTGGTCGGCACTCGGTCACAAGGACGGTCAGCCCCGCAAGATCGAGTCGGTGCTGACCAGCGGGCAGCGTGTGCTCGTTCAGGTCACCAAGGACCCGGTGGGCCATAAGGGTGCCCGGTTGACCAGCCAGATCAGCCTGGCCGGACGGTTCATGGTCTACGTGCCCGATGGCACCACCTCCGGCATTTCGCGCAAGTTGCCCGACACCGAGCGTGGCCGCCTCAAGGCGCTGCTGAAGGACATCGTCCCGGACTCGGCCGGGGTCATCGTCCGTACCGCGGCTGAAGGTGCCAGCGAGGACGAGTTGACTCGCGACGTCGAACGACTCAAGGCCCGCTGGAGCGACATCGAGAAGAAGTCCGGCGGCAACGGCCCGCAGTTGCTCTACGGCGAGCCCGACCTGACCCTGAAGGTTGTCCGCGACCTGTTCACCGAAGACTTCTCCAAGCTCGTCGTCCAGGGCGACGGCGCCTGGGAGACCGTGCAGAACTACGTCGACCAGGTCGCCCCCGACCTGACCGAGCGGCTGGAGCTCTTCGACGTCGACAGTGGGTCCAACGCAGACATCTTCGCCACCTACCGGATCAACGAACAGATCGCCAAGGGTTTGGACCGCAAGGTCTGGTTGCCCAGCGGCGGATCGCTGATCATCGACCGCACCGAGGCCATGACCGTCGTCGACGTCAACACCGGCAAGTTCATCGGTTCCGGCGGCAACCTGGAGGAGACGGTCACCAAGAACAATCTGGAGGCGGCCGAGGAGATCGTTCGCCAGCTCAGGCTGCGCGACATCGGCGGCATCATCGTGGTCGACTTCATCGACATGGTGTTGGAGTCCAACCGAGACTTGGTGCTGCGCCGCCTGGTGGAGTGCCTGGGCCGGGACCGGACACGCCACCAGGTCGCCGAGGTCACCTCGCTGGGACTGGTGCAGATGACCCGCAAGCGAATCGGCACCGGCCTGCTGGAAGCATTCAGTGAGAACTGCAGCCACTGCGCGGGACGCGGACTGATCGTGCACGACCACCCGATCGAAGGCGGCGCAGCGACCGCCCCGATCCAAGACGAGCCGCGTCGCAACCGCCGGTCCCGCAGCAAGTCCACCAGCGCCCAGCCCGACCCGACCAAGCCGCCGTCCCCGAAGGACGTCGCCGCGTTGATCCAGCATCACGATGATGAGACCGACGAGATCGACGAGATAGACGAGATAGACGAGATCGACGAACCGGGCGGCGAGGGTGTGGACGCCGACGTCCTCGAGATCGATGCGGCCGACGTGTCATCCGCAGCGCTCGACCATGACCCCGTCGTCTCCGAAGCCGAGGTCGATGTCGTCGAGGCGGTCAAGGTCGTGACTCGCACGCGACGAGGCGCCAGCCGAGCCGTGATCAGCACCGGGGAGGGGACCGTGATGGCGGCCTCCACCGGTGAGGTCACCGCCCCTATCGTGACGCCCGAACCGCCGAAGGTGATCACTCGCACCCGTGGTGGCTCTCGACGGTCGGCGCAGTCGCGCGAGACGGTCGGCGACTGATCGACCAGACCCACGGTCACGATCTCGACAGTTTGGTGCTGAGGTGCCGGTGTCGTAGTCTTGACCCTCGGCGTACCGCTGTGCGCCGGGCACCCCGTTGCGAGCCATCGCCGGCGTGTGCTGCATCAGACTTGGAAGTTCAACGAAGGAGACCGCGGTGTACGCGATCGTGAAGGCTGGGGCCACTCAGCAGAAGGTTGCCGTCGGCGACGTCATCGAGATCGACAAGATCTCCACAGGCGTCGGCGAGACCGTGACGCTGCCCGTCGTGTTGCTCGTTGACGGCGAGGCGGTCACCTCGACCGGCTTGGACAAGGCTTCTGTGAGCGTCGAGGTGCTCGGCGGCACCAAGGGCCCGAAGATCGTCATCCAGAAGTTCAAGAACAAGACCGGTTACAAGAAGCGCCAGGGCCACCGTCAGGAATTGACCAAGGTCAAGATCACCGGTATCAAGTAACTCTTCGTTACTGTTCAGGTTCCAGCAGATTCCCCAGAATTTTTGAAGGCAGGCATTCCAAATGGCACATAAAAAAGGCGCGAGTTCCACTCGCAACGGTCGTGACTCCAACGCCCAGTACCTCGGCGTCAAGCGCTTCGGTGGTCAGGTAGTTTCCGCAGGCGAGATCATCGTCCGCCAGCGTGGCACCCACTTCCACCCGGGCGCCGGCGTTGGCCGTGGCGGCGACGACACACTGTTCGCACTGGCCCCAGGAGCCGTCCAGTTCGGCACCCGCCGCGGTCGCCGCGTTGTCAACATCGTTGCTGCTGCAGCTGCAGAGTAACAAATAGTTCTGAAACGGTGGAGCGGGCCATTTGGTCCGCTCCACTATTCTTTTAACCGCATTACAATCGTCTTGGCGCCCTTGGGCGTCAGGAAACAGCACTGAGGAGATCCACGTGGCGAGCTTTGTAGACCGGGTAGTACTGCACGTATCCGGCGGTACCGGCGGCCACGGCTGTGTCTCCGTCCACCGGGAGAAGTTCAAGCCTCTCGGCGGACCCGACGGCGGCAACGGCGGCGACGGCGGCAACGTCATCCTCCGTGTTGACCACCAGACCACCACGCTGCTTGACTACCACCACGCCCCGCACCGCCACGCCACCAACGGTGGACCGGGCATGGGTGACTGGCGCGGCGGCAAGAGCGGCGAGACCCTCATCCTGCCCGTACCGGACGGCACCGTGGTCAAGGCCAAGGACGGCACCGTCCTGGCGGACCTGGTCGGCGAAGGCGCCGAGTATGTGGGCGCCGCCGGTGGCCTGGGCGGCCTGGGCAATGCCTCGCTGTCCTCGCAGAAGCGCCGTGCCCCGGGCTTCGCCCTGCTCGGCATCGAGGGTGACGCCCGTGACATTGTGCTGGAACTGAAGTCCATCGCCGACATCGCGCTG
>JBPPMQ010000126.1:0-2277 GCA_051306135.1 Nocardioides sp.
TCGCCCTCGGGCAGGCCGTCAACGTTCGCGCCGGTGTCGTATCGCAACAACAAACCGTCGACGCTGAGGTCCTCGATGACCGCATCGACGGTGCCGACCATCCGCGGGTCCGACCAGTCGACGAATCCGACTCGGGGCAGCAGCAACAAGGCAGCGTCGGTTTCGGGCGACCCGTAGGACTGGGTGAAGGTGTTCCGGTTCGCGTCGAACCCGGACTCGCAGACCTCGGCGTGGATCTGGTCTCGCATGGAGCGCCAGGCATCGAGTGGGGCGGCCATGTCGTGGGCCTCGGCGGTCCGGATCATCCGATCCGCCCCGGCCCACGCGAGCGCTTTGGAGTGCACGAACTGACGTCGCTCTCCGCGGATCTCCCACAGGCCGTTGTCGGGGGCGGACCAGTTCGACTCCAGCCAGTCCATCAGGCCGGTCTGCATTCGCCAGGCCGACTCCGCAGGATGCAGGCCGGCGACCCGCGCCTCGTCCAAACAGACCAACACCTCGCCCCAGGTGTCGAGTTGGTGCTGGTCAGCGGCGGCGTTGCCGATCCGGACCGGGGTCGAACCTCGGTAGCCCGGCAACCAATTCAGATCGGCCTCGTTGAGCCGGCGGGCGCCATCGAGGGCATACATGATCTGGAGTTTCGAGGGCTCGCCGGCGACCGCCCGCACCAGCCACTCCCGCCAAGCCCGCGCCTCGGCCAAGTGACCGGTGCCCAGCAGCGCCTGCAGAGTGAAGGTGGCGTCGCGCAGCCAGCAGTAGCGGTAGTCCCAGTTGCGCACCCCGCCGATCACCTCGGGCAGAGACGCGGTAGCCGCGGCCAGAATCCCGCCAGTGGGAGCGTAGGTCAGCGCTTTGAGGGTCACCAGCGCGCGGCGTACGTCGGCCTCCCATTGACCGTGGTAGGCGCAGGTGTCGATCCAGTCGATCCAGAACGCCATCGTCTCGTCCAGGGCACTGTGAGGTTCCACCGCAGTGGGTCGTCCCAGATGCGAGGGATGATGGGTGAGCACGAAACTGACCGATTCTCCGGCGCTGACGGTGAAGACCGAGTCCAACCCTTCGCCCGCACCGGTGACCGGCACCGGGGTGGTCAGCCATAAGGCGTCGGGGCCGGCGACCACCAGGACGTCGTCGCCGCTGGCCGGCAGGTAGGGCTTGACGTTGCCGTAGTCCAGGCGCACCCGCAGGTGAGAGGTCATCTCCACTCGCCCCGAGACCCCTTCGACCAGGCGCACCAGATCGGGGGCCTCGCCTCGTGGCGGCATGTAGTCGACGACCCGCACGGTTCCGGTCTCGGTCTCCCAGATGGTGTCCAGCACCAGGGTGTCGCCTCGATAACTGCGCCGCGAGCACACCTCCACGCCGGTCGGTGCGATCCGCCAGTGACCGTTCTCCTCGGTGCCGAGCAGCGCCGCGAAACAGGCCGGAGCATCGAACCGGGGCAGGCACAACCAGTCGATGGACCCGGTCCTGGAAACCAGGGCCGCAGTCTGCAGGTCCCCGAGCAGGGCGTAGTCCTCGATCGGTCTGTTCATGCATTCATCATGACCAACGGGTGGTCGCCGAGCCCGCGACGATGCGGGTGCGCGCCGCTCGGACCTGCGACGATAGGGCGATGCGCAAGGTAGTGGTTCTGGGATCGACCGGCTCTATCGGCACCCAGGCATTGGACCTGGTCCGTCGCAACCCTGACCGATTCCGGGTGATCGGGCTGAGCGCGGCCGGCTCCCATCCGGAACTGTTCGCGGCGCAGGTCGCCGAGTTTTCGCCGACTCACGTGGGCCTGGGGGAGCAAGCTTCAGTCGACATCGCGTCCGTCGAGGCGGATGTCGTGCTCAACGCCATCACCGGCGCAGTCGGGCTGCGCCCTACCCTGGCGGCCCTAGAGGCCGGCAACACCTTGGCCCTGGCCAACAAGGAGTCCCTGATCATGGGCGGCCCACTGGTCACCGCCGCAGCCGCACCGGGCCAGCTGGTGCCGGTGGACTCCGAGCACTCCGCCATCGCGCAGTCGCTGCGGGCCGGCTCCGCCGCCGAGGTACGCCGGCTGGTGTTGACTGCCTCCGGCGGGCCGTTCCGGGGCCGCACCCGAGCCGACCTTGCCGAGGTCACCATCGCGCAGGCTCTGGCGCACCCCAACTTCGCGATGGGCCGGGTCATCACCACCAACTCTGCGACCCTGGTCAACAAGGGCCTTGAGGTCATCGAGGCGCACTACCTGTTCGGCGTGGGCTATGACCGCATCGACGTTGTGGTCCACCCCCAGCAGATGATCCA
>JBPPMQ010000001.1:0-69864 GCA_051306135.1 Nocardioides sp.
ACGGGATCGGGCTGGGCGGAATCGGGCTGGGCGGAACCTTCGTCGATGGGACGGGGTCGGGCGGTGGCAGGTTCCCTGCCGGGGGTGTGAGCCAGGTCGCCAGCCGGGCCCGGCCCCGGGAGCAGCGTGACTTCACCGTGCCCGCAGCGACGCCGAGCATCACGGCCACCTCAGCGACCGGATAGCCCTCCATGTCGACCAGCACGAGTGCTGCACGCTGTTCGGCCGGAAGTCGGCCAAGAGCCGCGAGCACCATGCTGCGTTGCTCGTTCCGCTCGGTATCCGCAGCCGGATTCGCGTCTCCGGGTAGGTCGAAGCCGTCGGGTAGCACGCTGGTGGCCCGTACCTTGGCGGCACGGATCCGGTCCAGACAGGCGTTGACCACGACTCTGTGCAACCACGTCGTGACGGCCGATTCGCCTCGAAAGGATCCGGCCCGGCGGAATGCGGCAATCAGTCCGTCCTGGAGACCGTCGGCTGCGTCGTCCGGGTTGCCCATGGTGCGTAGGGCGACGGCCCAGAGGCGATCTCGGTGGCGGGCGAAAAGTTCACCGAAGGCATCTGAGTCGCCTGCGATATGGGCGTCGAGCAGGTCGGCATCGCTGCGCTCACCCACGGTTGAACACTCCGTAGACGGTCACGTCCTCGACTGCGCCGCGGAAACCTCCGTCGACCTTCGGCAGCTTGGTCAGCCACAGGGTCAGGAACGACCCGGTGACCGGGTCGAATGTCGCTTTGCCGGAAACGCCGACGATGACCGTGCGGTCCGGTTTGAGACCGTCGAGGCTGCTCGGGGACGTCGAAGTCAGGTACACCGAGACGGTGGTCGGCTGGCCCACCATCCGTAGCCTGACCTCTGAGACCGAATACTCCCCGCCGAGGTCCACGACCAGCCCGACCCCGGACTTGTAGCCGGTCGGCGACAACTGCTGGCGGTAGGTAGAGGTCTGCCAGGCGGTGCCGGCCTTGGTGTCGATGGCGAACGGGGCCAATTCGGGGAACTCCTCGCCGGTCCGGTCCTCTGGATCGAAGTCGCGCACCGAGACTCCGGTGATCTGTTCGGGCAGGCCGGTTTCGACTTGGCTGGACTGCGACGTCGGCTCGACGTTTGCCACGCCGGTGCCGGAGTCCTCGTCACGGAGATTGATCAAGGCCCAGGCGCCGATGGCTAGCAGGATCGCCAGTCCGAACGCCACGATGATCCAGAACCAGTTGCGGCCGGAATCGACCGGCTCGCTGTCGACGTACTCGCCCGGGCCGAACGTGCCGGGTGCCCACGGCCAGTAGCCGCTGTCGACAACGTCCGGTGGCGGCACCGGCGCGAAGGCGTCGGTCTGGTGCCCTGCTGTCCTCGCCCGTCGCGCCCCGGGCGAATCGGTTGCGAAGAGTGGCTTTGGCGGCGGGTCCTCCAACACCGGCGGCGGTGCCGGCGGGGTGGGTCTCGGACTGAACCACTCGACGTCGTCGGACTCCTCATCGAAGATCGGCACGCCCACCTCGGTCGCCTCCTCGACCCGGGAGGTGATGGCCTCTGGTTCGAGGTCGGGACCCACCTCGGAGGTCCCGCCGGTGGCCGACTCGGCATCCGAGCCCCGGTCGTGTTCACTGAAATAGCGCTCAGGAAACGGTGACAGTGCCACCTGGGGCACGATCACCCTCGCTCCGGTGTTGGCCACGATCTCGGTGCCGATGCCGGTGGAATCACCGACGTACTGGTTGAGCACCGACGCGATCGCCTGGGCGGTCCAGTGCACCGACTCCCCGGTTCCGGTGTCATCGGGGTTGAGGACACCGTCGACCAAGTCGTCCAGCACTCGCGGTACGCCGGCCCTGACCTGACGCGGTCGCAGCAACCGGCCGTGATGCACAGGCACTGCAGGCACAGCCGAGGGCGAGGCCCCAGCCCAACGGCCGGTCAACGCGAAGTGCAGCAGCCCCGCGAGGTCAGTGACGTCCCGGTCGATGGCGTCTTGGTCGACGTCGTCCCGCTTGGGGTCCTCGATTCGATCCTCTGTCGGCTCGGCGGGGCTGTGCAGCACGGCCTCCACAGCCAGGCCGATGATCCGGATCGAGCCGAGTGCGTCGACCAGCACGTTTTCGGGGTTGAGTCGTCCGTGGGCCAGCCCAGCCCGGTGGGCAGCCTCGATGCCTGCGGCGACCTCGGCAACCACCCAGGCGCCATGACGTGCCGGCAGTGGCCCGGTGCGCACGATCAGGTGGTCTAGTGAGGAGCCGTGACCCCATTCGTTGACCACCATCACCAGGTCGTCGCCGTCGGGATCGGAGAGCGTCTCGGCGTCGAGGATCTTCAGTGGACGCGTATCGGTAACCGTCGCAGCCCGTCCCGCAGCGCGGAGCAGTCGGGCAGCTCGTGGGTCTTGGCCTGCGATGACATGGATCGCGACATTTCGAGCCAACACCTGGTCCCAGGCAAACCAGAACCTGCCGCCGTCGACCTCGCTGAGCAGAGCGTCGAGGAGATAGCGCCCGGCGAGCAGGTCACCGGGGTGATGCAGCTCCACCCGCACTCCTCCCTCCGCGCTCGCTCGCACCGTCCCTGTGAACCGCCCAACGACTATGCAGTGTCCGATGACTGAATCGTAGGTCGAATCCGGATCCCGGGTGGACGCTCAGCGGGCTGCCAGACGTTGCAATCTGACAACGACCGCGTCGACCAACTCGGTGATCTCGGTCAGCCGCAGCGCCCGGGCGCAAGCCAACAGCACCACCAGATCCACAGTGCCCACGATGAGACCCTGAACCAGGGCCGCGGTCCAGTGCACCGAGCCGAAGGAGTCCAGTGCGGCCGAGACACCCCAAGCCACCAGGGTCGAACCGGCGACGACCAGGCCCAGGCGCACACAGAAGCGCACCATGGCGGCCAGATCGAGGGCCCCGAGTCGTCGCTGCATCACCCACCAGGCCGCAACCGTGCCGATGAGGTAGGCGCCGCCGAACGCGACCACCAACGCCGGAGAGGTGCCGGCAGCGTCGACCTGGTTGACCAGCAGCACGGCGAGCACGATGTTGCTGAGCGCCACCACCGCCGACAGCCAGAACGCGGTGCGGGTGTCCTCGAGTGCGAAGAAGCCGCGCAGGATCAAGAACTGGCAGGTGAAGAAGATCAGGGCCGGCCCGAAGAGCACCAGCGACGGCACGAAGTTGCGGTAATCGTCACCGACCGCGCCGTGGCCCCACAACACATTCGCGATGTCGTCGGCGAGCACCGGCAGCAGCACCGCAAAAGGGACCACGACGGCCAGCGCAGAGCGCATCGTCCGGATCAGCGTACGGCCGAAGGTCGACATCCGGCCGTCGGCCGCCAGCGCGGAGAGTCGTGGCAGTGCTGCTGTTGCCAGCGAGACGGTCACCACCGAGTGCGGAACGATCATGATCAGGTAGGTCTGGGAGTAGACCGAATAGCCGGTGCCGTCAGCGCCGCCCAGAGTGCCGCCGCTGGACAGGCGAACCACCACGGTGTAGGCGACCTGGCTGACCAGGACCGAGGCGACCGTCCAACTGGCCAACCGCAGCGTGTGTCCCAGTCCGGTGCCACGGAAGTCGTAGCGAGGCCGGTACCAGAATCCGGTGGCCTTGAGGAACGGCACCAGAATCGCGAACTGAGCAACGATCCCGACAGTGGCACCCAGGCCAAGCAACAGTTCCTGACCGGCGCTGAAACCGAGGTCCGTCTCAGGTCCGGAGGCGGGCCCGAAGACGAACAGATAGATGACCAGCACGCCGACCGAGATGACGTTGTTGGCGATGGGGGCCCACATCATCGGCCCGAAGACTCCACGGGCGTTGAGCACCTGGCCGACCAGCACGAACATCCCGTAGAAGAAGACCTGAGGCAGGCACAGCCGCGCGAAGGCGACGGCGGAGTCGAGTTGTTCGGCCATCACCGGGGTGTAGAACTCCCGACTCAGGAAGAGTCGCATCACCAACGGTGCGCATACCACCAGCAGCAGCGTCACGGCACCGAGGAACAGCGCAGCCAGGGTGATGATGCGGTTGGTGTAGGCCACCCCGGCATCGCTGTCGGCCTTCATCGCCCTCACCAACTGCGGCACCAGCACGGCGTTGAAGATCCCGCCGGCCAACAAGATGTAGGCCATGTTGGGCACGGTGTTGGCGATGTTGAAGATGTCCGCGTGCAGGCTTGCACCCAAGGCGGCGGCCAGCAGAGCCGACCGTGCGAATCCGGAGATCCGCGAGACGATCGTGCCGACCGCCATCACCGCGCTGGCGCCTGCGATGGAGCCGCCGGTGGTCACACCGGTTCCTGTCCGCGGTCACGGAACTTTCGGAACAGCCGCAGACCGATAGCGATCGCAAGCAGTCCCAGACCCAGGCCGATCACCAGCCAGATGATGCCGCTCACCTCGGCTGCGCGGATCGGCACCTGGGCCGACGCCCCGGTCGGTATGCCGGTGGCTCCGGTGAGTTCGAGGGTCACATTGTGCCGACCGCTGCGTTCTGCGTGGGCGGTCACCAGCACCGTCGCGGCGCCCTGGGCGGGGATGTCGACGATGCCGGGCAGGTCGAAGCTGAGTCCGACTGCGTCCAGGGGATGGAGTTGGACCGAGACCGGTTGGTCGAGGTCGTTGACGATGGTGACGGCGAAGCGACCCGAGTTGCTGGCCAGGGTCACCGAGTCGGGCGCCTCGAGATGGATTGCGGCGAGCAGTGAGCCGATGACTGCCTGGCTGGCCCGGGCAGTCGCACCCGGCTCGAACTGCGCCTCGCGGGCGTAGGAGGCGGCGGTGAGCGCCTCGTCGGTGATCTCGGAGGCGAGCGTGGTGTTGGTCGGAAAGACGTCTTGGAGCGCGGCGCCAGCATCGATCAGGTCCCTGGCAGCGAGCACCGGACGAATGTCGGTGTCGATGCCGGCCGCGCTCAGTTCGGCCTCGACCGGCTCGGCGTCGAGGCCGGCGATCGAGACCGGAGCGATCCAGTCGACCTCGAGCGAGGTGAAGAAGGCGTCGTCGGCGCGGTCGGGTAGGTCGACGACCAACGGCTGGGGGGTGGAGTCCAGCGCACGGACGGCCGCCTCGGCCAACAACCGCTGGCGAACGGCCAGGACTGCCTTGGCGGGGCTGGGCCCCGGACCACCCGAGGCAACCGCGCTCGAAGTGGTCAGCACGGTGGTCTCACCGACTGCCGCGACTGCGCCGGCGTCCAGGGTCGCCTCGGTGCCGTCGGCCGCAGTGCGCACGACGCCTTGGTCGCTGAGCACCACCACGCCGTCGTCGACGAGGTCGAGACCAGCGTCATCGAGCACCCCTGTGGGTGGCGCTGCGGCCGGCTCTGCCCGGATCCCTTGGGCGTCAAGCACTGCTACGGCGCTGCGACGGGCCAACGCCACGAGGTCCGGGTCGGCTTCGGCGGCGGCCACCAGATTCGGGTCGCCGTACGGCAGCGCCAAGGTGGTGCCCGGCAATCTCGCCATCGCAGACAGCCATGCGGCGGCGCGTCGCTGCAGCCGCGTCGGTGCCACGGTGCTGGCTTCAGCACCGGTGTCGGCGCCGGCGTCCGAGGAGTTGTTGGCAGACCCTCTCAGGGTGCGCCCCGGATTGCCGACCGAGAGCCGCGAAACGGCGTCGACCACCGCAGGGTCGACGACCCAGG
Source organism: Nocardioides sp. (assembly GCA_051306135.1). Taxonomy (GTDB): domain Bacteria; phylum Actinomycetota; class Actinomycetes; order Propionibacteriales; family Nocardioidaceae; genus Nocardioides. The sequence goes on from JBPPMQ010000001.1 coordinate 5,632, forward strand.
TCACCGGGGTGGTGTCTGCGTCGTCAGCGCGGGTCGTCACCCGGTGCAGTGAGCCGCGACGCAGGTCGGCCAGCCAGCCCGCCTCGTCGTTGAGCGACCCCGTGGGGCCGTAGCGAACGTCGCGACGCACATCGGAGATCAGCGCCACCTGCACCGGATTGGTCGGCGGATCGGCGGCGGTCATCACCGGCAGGAAGGTCCGGGCCATTCCGTCGGCGCCGTCGACTCTGCCAGCCCAGTTCTCTCCCAGTGCGTGTACGCCGAACCAATAGGCGCCCGAGGTGCTGGTCAGGTCGACTGGTAGGTGCGAGACGGGGAGTGTGATCCGATAGCGGGCCGATTCTCCGGGATCGAGCGCGCCGACGATGTCGAAGTCGCCGAGGTCGAGCAGTCGGGCACCGACCTGGAGATCGGTCGAACTGGAGGCGGCATAGCTGATCTCGGTGGCCGAGGTCATCGGGTAGGACCCCATGAAGGCGTAGGCGTGGATGTTCCACCACGGCACATCGTCGTCATTGGTGACCCGGCCGCGGATGGTCACCACAGGTTCGGGATCCGCCTTCTTCTTCGCGGCGCCGGCGTCGCTGGGACTTCCGGTGCTGCTCCCGGCCGACGACGACTCCGACGACGACTCCGAGGACGACCCCGAGGACGACTCCGTGGTCGATTCACCAGTCAGGTCCAGCGACGACGGCGTGAGTTCGGTGATGGTCACCGACAGCGGGAAGTCGCCTTCCTCGGCGGCCACGGCCGGGGCGCCGAGACCGACCACCGCCAGGCCGGCAGCAAGCAGAAGCCCGGCCACTCCACCCGTCAGGGGGCGTGCGACGGTGCGGGACTCCATGGGTGGAAGGGTATCGGGGCTGTGGCTCTGTGCTGGATCGACACCTCCGGGCGCCCGGGCGACACCGTCGGGGAAAGTCGGCTGTCGGGGAAGTCGGGGACCGGGCCGGGGCCCAGTAGAGTTGTCGTCCATGTCCGAGCAAGCAACCGGCACTGCCCCCGCGCCGCTAAGTGTGGTCGAGGTGCAGCGCGCGATGGCGGTGGAGTTGGACCGGATCAGCGAGGTCATCGACGACCTCGGTCAACGATTCGAAGCAGCCGGTCACGAGTTCGCCCTGGTGGGTGGACCGGTGCGCGACGCGATGCTCGGGCGCACCTCGACCGACCTGGACTTCACCACCTCGGCCCGACCTGACCAGACCGAGAAGATCCTGGCGGGATGGTCGCGGGCCACCTGGGACCTGGGGCGCGCCTTCGGCACCATCGGGGCCCGCAAGGGCGACTGGGTGGTGGAGGTGACCACCTACCGTTCGGAGAACTACGATCCGACCTCCCGCAAGCCTGAGGTGAACTTCGGGGACACCCTGGCGGGCGACCTGGGCCGGCGTGACTTCACCGTCAACGCGATGGCGGTGCGGCTGCCTGGTCGTGAGGTGGTGGATCTCCACGGGGGGGTGGTCGACCTGGCCACTCGGACCCTGAGGACTCCCGGGACGCCCGAGCAGTCGTTCAGCGACGACCCGCTGCGGATGCTGCGGGCAGCCCGCTTCGCTGCGCAACTGGGTTTCGAGGTGGCGCCCGAGGTGGTCGCCGCGATGACTGCGATGGCCGGCCGCATCGAGATCGTCTCGGCCGAGCGGGTCCGCGACGAGCTGGTCAAACTCATCTGCTCGGCCCACCCGCGCCGGGGGTTGGCACTGCTGGTGGAGACCGGGCTCGCCGATCGGGTGCTTCCCGAGCTGCCGCGGCTGGCGTTGGAGAAGGACGAGCACCACCGTCACAAGGACGTCTACGAGCACACTCTCACGGTGCTCGACCAGGCGATCGACCTAGAGCCGGCATACGGGCTCCAGGGCGACTTCGTGTCCCGGTTCGCGGCGCTGATGCACGACATCGGCAAGCCGCGCACCCGCAAGTTCCACGACGACGGCTCGGTCTCGTTTCATCACCACGACGCTGTGGGCGCCAAACTGACCCGCAAGCGGATGGCCGCGCTGCGTTTCCCCAACGAGACCATCGACGCGGTCTCTCAACTGGTGGAGCAGCACTTGCGCTTTCACGGTTACGGCGACTGGACCGACTCCGCGGTCCGTCGCTACGTGCGCGACGCCGGCGATCAGCTCGACCGGCTCCATATCTTGACCCGGGCGGACTGCACCACCCGCAACCGGCGCAAAGCGGAGCGGTTGGCGCGCACTTACGATGAGCTAGAGCAACGAATCGCGGAGTTGTCGGCTAGCGAAGAGCTCGCAGCCATGCGCCCGGCTCTGGACGGCAACCAGATCATGGAGATCTTGTCCGTCGCGCCCGGCCGTGAGGTGGGCGAAGCCTACCGGTTCCTGCTGGAACTGCGTATGGACCAGGGCGAGCTGTCTGCTGAGGATGCTGCCCAGCGGCTGCGCGCGTGGTGGTCCACTCGCGGGGCCTGAGCCGGGCCGGTGGATTCGACCCGACCGGCTGGCATGTGACGCCCTGTCACAGGTAGGTTGCACTCTATGACCCAGTCAGATGTGACCCCGGCGGACTTGACCGCCTCCATCACGATCAACGCCTCACCCGCCCAGGTGTGGGCGCTGGTCTCGGACCTGCCCCGGATGTCGGAGTTCAGTCCTCAGGTGGTGAAGACCGTGGTGCTCGGGCGGGCCAAGAAGGGTGCCCGGTTCGTCAACCTCAACACCAAGCACCGCAGGCTGTTCTGGCCGACCACCGGCAAGATCGTGCGGTTCACCCCGCACAGCGACTTCGCCTTCCGGATCACCGAGAACCGAACGATCTGGTCGTTCCGGTTGGAGCCGACCGCCGACTCAGGCACCCTGGTGACCCAGCGTCGCGAAGCCCCCGACGGCATCTCGGTGCTCTCCAAGGGACTGACGAAGTCGGTGCTCGGTGGTCAGGAGCCTTTCACTGCCGAGCTCATCAAGGGCATGAACCAGACCCTCGCGAGGATCAAGGCCGCCGCCGAACGCTGACCGGTTGCCCTGCGCCGCCGGGGGTGCGCCCAGTGGCACGCTGCACACCCTGACCCCGGCGCTCATCGCCCGCGGGCGCGCAGAAATCGGTAGTCTCGCCCTGTGCCTGCAACCACCGAGCCGCCCGTCGCTGCCGCGGACGGGCGCGAGTTGAGGTGGAAGGCGCACCGGGAGCAGCGCCGCACCGACATTCTCGACGCGGCCGTCAAGGTCATCCAGGCCGGCCCGGTCGGCTCTGAGCTCTCGCTGCAGGCGGTGGCTGACCGCGCCGGCATCCGTCGCAATGTGCTCTACCGCTACTTCTCCGACAAGCACGAACTCCACCGCGCGGTCAACGTGCACATCGCCGACCAGATGTGGGACACCTTCTGGCCCACCATCACCTTGACGGGCTCGACCCGGGAGATCACCGGCCGGATCATCGCCGCGATCGTCGGATGGGTCGGGGACAACCCGAACCTGTACGCCTCTATCGAGACCGAGATCGGGGACGGACGGCGCTCCGAGATGCAGCAGCGGATCGGCGAACTGTCCACCGTGGTGGTCGACTTCATCCGGGCGGGGTTGGAGTTGCTCGGCTCGGAGATGAGCAAAGCCGACCTGCGCGCCCTGGACCTGATCGGGTTCGGGATCACCGGCCAGGTCCGTGGCACCCTCCAGCACTGGGCGACCGACCTGTCCTCCGACCGCGGCTCGGTCTCCAAGACGGCTCTCATTCATCTGATGCGGGACTCGATCGTGTTCCTGCTCGAGGGACATGCCCGCGTCCTGGGCCTGGACTTCGACGCCGATGCGCCGCTGCCCGACCTGTCCTGACCCGATGCCGGACTCGGTCGTTTCAAACGACCGCCTAGTGGGTACGTGCCGGAGAAAATGTGAGAGTCAACGTCTGAGTCAACGTCTCGGGAGGCTTCCATGAGCAGCACCGACTCCGCCCAAAGCCCCGGCACCGCCGCCGTGGAGACCCACGAACTGAAGAAGGTTCTCGGACCTCGCCTGCTGCTCCTGTTCATTGTCGGCGACATCCTCGGCGCCGGTGTGTATGCCGTCACCGGCAAACTCGCCTCGCAGGTCGGTGGCATCGCGTGGCTGCCGTTTCTGGTCGCCTTCGCGGTGGCGACCCTGACGGCCTTCTCCTACCTGGAACTGGTCACCAAGTATCCCCAAGCGGCCGGTGCGGCGCTCTACACCCACAAGGCTTTCGGCATCCACTTCTTCACCTTCCTGGTGGCCTTCACAGTGGTCTGCTCCGGCATAACCAGCGCGTCGACCGCCTCAGGCCTGCTCTCCTCGAACCTGCTCATCGGGCTGCACGAAGGCATCGACTCCATCCCCGGGGAGACCGTGGACGGGGTCTTCTCACCCGACAGCACGCTGGTGCTGGTCACGGCGCTGGTCTTCATACTGCTCCTCGCGGCCATCAACCTGCGGGGTGTCGGGGAGTCGGTGCGGTTCAACGTCGTGCTCACCCTCATCGAGATGGCGGCCCTGCTGATCGTCATCGCGATCGGCTTCGTCGCCATCGGCTCCGGTGACGCAGACATGAGCCGGATCACCGTCTTCGACAGCCCCGATGACAAAGGCCTGTTCATGGCCGTGACCGTCGCCACCGCGATCGCTTTCTTCGCGATGGTGGGGTTCGAGGACTCGGTCAACATGGTCGAAGAAACCCACGAGCCGGTCCGGATCTTTCCCAAGGTGATGCTCACCGGGCTCGGCATCGCGGTGATCATCTACATGCTGGTCGCCGTCTCGGTGGTGGCGGTGATCCCGCCCGGCCAGATCAGCACCCCCACCAACGAGGACGCCGGAATCCTGCTCGACGTGGTGCGGATCGGAGCCCCGGACCTTCCGATCGACGACATCTTTCCCTTCCTGACGGTGTTCGCTGTCGCCAACACCGCCCTGATCAACATGTTGATGGCCAGCCGATTGATCTATGGGATGGCTCAACAGAACGTGCTCCCGGCCGGTCTCGGCAAGGTCCTGCCCCGGCGCCGGTCCCCGTGGGCCGCGATCGCGTTCACCACCGCGTTGGCCCTGGTGTTGATTGCCGTGGTGCAGCTCAACTCCGACTCCTCCATCGTCGGTGCGCTCTCGGGCACCACTGCGCTGCTGCTGCTGGCCGTGTTCGCGGTGGTCAATCTCGCCTGCCTGGTGCTGCGTCGTGAACCAACCCCCGAAGGCGCCTTCCGCAGCCCCACCGCGCTGCCGGTCCTCGGCGGGACCGCCTGCCTGTGGCTGCTTGGTCCATGGGCCCGGCTGGAGGAGGACATGGTGCAGTACAAGATCGCTGCCGGCCTGCTCGGTGTCGGACTGGTGCTCTGGTTGATCACCTGGTCGGCCCACCGCCACAGCGGTGCCGGGGGCTCCGACTTCGACGACGTCAGCAGACTCAGCGGCTGACCCGGCCACGGACTCAGCTGCGGGGGACCCGGAGCAGCAGCCGCCCTGGAAGACATTGCATCCGCAGTTCGGTGCCCGCACCGACCGAATCGCCGTCCAACTGGCGCGGTGTCGGTTTCTCGGCACGGATCACCACCGTGCGACCGGTGAATCGGTTGACGAGTTCGTCGGTGTGTGGGCGGCGCGCCATCACCCTCCAGGCGAGTGGGATCCACGACCACAGTCGCTTGGGATGCAACAGCACCACGTCGATGAGTCCGTCGTCGATGGTGGCCTCGGGCATCAACGGCATACCGGCCTGCAGGAAACCGACGTTGCCGACCACGACGGTGCGGGCCCGGTGGGTCGTCGGATCACCTCCGTCGACCTGGATCTCCACTTTCACCGCCGGCGTCATCAGCGCCTTGAGCGCGGACAGCACATAGGCCAGCCAACCGATCCGCTTCTTGATGTCGTCGTTGACACCCTCCATGATCGCGGCGTCCATGCCCATGCCGGCCATCACCAGGAAGTGGGTGTCCTCGATGCCGTCTCCGCGAACCGCCACCAGGTCGATGGCCCGGTCCTGTCCGGTCAGGGCCACGTCGATCGCGGCTCGCAGATACAGCGGCACGTCGGTGTTGCGGGCCAGCAGGTTGCCGGTCCCGGCGGGCACCACCCCCACCGGAATGCCGGTGCCCGCCAACTCGGCGCACACCTCTCGCACCGTGCCGTCGCCGCCGCACACCATCACCAGATCCGCACCGCCTTCGGCAGCTTCTGCGGCCATTCCTGTGCCCGGGTCCTCCACTGTGGTGAAGTGCCAGGTCGGCTCCTCCCAACCCTCAGCCAGCGCCATCGAGGTGACGATCGCTTTGAACGCCGCGACGTCCTCGACCTTGATCGGGTTGAGCACCACCGCCAGATTCCGGCCCGCTGGGGTGGCATTGACCAGCGGCGTCGCCTTGAGTGCGTGAGATCGCGACTGGGGTGAATAGACCAGTCCGATCAGGAGCGGGATGGCGGCACCGAGCACGATGCCGGCCGACACGTCGGTGAGGTAGTGCCGGCCCAGCGCGAGCCGGTCGAAGGCCACCACCGCTGTCACCACGCTCAGGGCGACATACACGGTGATCCGCATGGTGGCCCGCCGCACGAACATGTGCACGAGGATCGCCAGCACCATCGCCAGCAAAGCGGTATGGGTGGCATGCCCGCTAGGGAAGCCGTAGCCGGCCAGAAAGTGATCCTGCACCTGATACGGCGGGCGCTCACGCTTGACCAACTGCTTGAGCACCGGCACCGCCAGGGTGCCGACCGCGAACGACGACGTCGCCCAGATCGCGGCACGCTGGTGGCCCTTGGCGAGCAGGGCGAGCACAACGACGAACGCATAGATGGTCTGTGGGACGATGTCGAACCCGTCCTCGATCAGTCGCCACGGACCCGAGATGCCAGCCAGTTCGTCCACGAGGAACGAGTATGCGGCATAACTGTTGGGCACCGTGGATTCGTCAACGGATAGCCTCTGGGTGTGATCGATCCACGAGTGCTGCGCCAAGACCCCGACCGCGTCCGTGCCTCACAAGTCAAGCGGGGCCTGTCCGGGCACGACGTGGACACGGCGCTGGCCGCCGACGCCGCCCGTCGCGAGGCGATCGCTGCCTTCGAGGCCAAGCGTGCCGAGCAGAAGCAGGTCTCGTCCCTCATCCCGAAGGCGAGTGCCGAGGAGAAGCCGGAGCTGCTGGCCCGCACCAAGGCCTTGTCGGCCGAGGTGAAGGCACTGGAAGAGACTTCCCGCGCCGCCGAGGAGGCGTGGACGGCTGCGCTCACGGCGATCCCCAACGTCACCGCCGAGCAGACTCCCCCAGGTGGCGAGGACGACTTCGTGGTGCTGGAGACGATCGGGGACATCCCGATCTTCGACTTCGCCCCCCGTGACCACATCGAGTTGGGTCGCATCCTCGGGGCCATCGACCTCGACCGGGGCGCGAAAGTCTCCGGCTCACGGTTCTACTTCCTCACCGGTGTCGGCGCGCAACTGGAGTTCGCGCTGATGAACCTCGCCATGGAGCAGGCCCGCGAGGCCGGTTTCACTCAGGTGATCGCCCCGTCGCTGGTGCGCCCGCGGGCCATGGAGGGCACCGGGTTCCTCGGCCAGGCCGCCGACGACGTCTATCGCATCGAGGGCGAGGACCTGTATCTGGTCGGCACCTCCGAGGTGCCGATGGCCGCCTATCACAGCGACGAGATCCTCGACGGCTCCACACTGCCGCTGCGCTATGCGTCGTTCAGCCCCTGCTTCCGCAAGGAGGCCGGCAGCCACGGCAAGGACACCAGGGGCATCATCCGGGTGCACTGGTTCGACAAGGTCGAGATGTTCGTCTACGCCACGCCGGAGGACTCCTACGCCGAACACCAGCGACTGCTCGCCTGGGAGAAGGAGTTTCTGGACAAGCTGGAACTGTCCTACCGAGTGATCGACGTGGCGGCCGGCGACCTGGGAATGTCGGCGATCCGCAAGTTCGACTGCGAGGCGTGGATCCCGACCCAGGGCAAGTATCGCGAGCTGACCTCGACCTCGAACTGCACCGACTTCCAGACCCGACGGTTGGACACCCGTGGTCGCTTCGCGGACCCGGCGGCCGGGTCGGGGCAGTCGACGATCGGCCCGGTGGCCACTCTGAACGGCACGCTGTGTGCGATGACCCGCACCATCGTGGCGATCCTCGAAACCCACCAGCAGGCCGATGGGTCGGTTCGAGTCCCCGAGGCGCTGCAGAGGTGGATGGGCACCGACCTCCTGCGTCCGGTGGTCGCGTGAACTGGCAGCCGAAAGCACTCGCCCTCGACATCGACGGCACCCTGCTGCAGTGGGTCGAGGGGCGCGGTGTCACCCATGAGGTTGTGCCGCCTGCGGTCTTCGATGCCGTCCGTCGAGCTGCGGCTGCCGGGTGCCACATCATTTTGGCCAGTGGCCGTTCACCGTTGTCGATGGCCAAGATCGGTGGCCTTCTGGAGTTGCCGCTGGCTGGCCAGGACCGACTGTGGCTGGCTGCCTCCAACGGCGGGGTCATCTGCCGGACCCCACCGATGACGGTCGAGCATGAGGAGACCTTCGACGCCTCCGAGGCGGTCTATGCGTTGCTGGAGCGCTATCCCGACGCCTTGGTGGCTGTCGAGGAGCGCGGAGTCGGCTATCGACTCAACAGCCACTTCCCGGTCGGTGAACTCGACGGAGAGATGATCCTGGCCCCGGTCGCCGAGCTGGTCAAGGAACCGGTCAGCCGTGTCATCATCCGCGACCCAACCGTCACCGCCGAGGACTTCTTGGCGGGCAGCGACGAACTCGGGCTGCACGGCATCAACTATGTGGTCGGCTGGACCGCCTGGCTGGATCTGACTCCGATCGGGGTCTCCAAGGCCTCGGGACTGCAATACATCTGCGACGAAATCGGCATCACCGCCGCTGAGGTGTTGGCTATCGGTGACGGCCGCAACGACATCGAGATGTTCGAGTGGGCCGGGAGGTCGGTGGCCATGGGTCAGGCTCCCGACGACGTGAAGGCCTATGCCGACGAGGTGACCCTCACCGTGGACGAGGACGGGGCGGCTGTAGAGATCAACCGCTGGTTCCCGCCCTCGTGAGCGCTGGATTGTTGCGGCCCGGCCCCTACAATCGCAGGGTGCGAACGCGAGTGGTCGCCCTGCTGCTGGGCATGATGGCGCTACTCCTCGCGCCCCTCCCGGCCGCCCAGGGCGCCCCGGCCGACTGTCCCGACGTGCCGCTCAAACAGTCGCTGCGAGCCGCCGAGGCGGTGTTGGTCGGACAGGTCACCGGGTCGACCGAGGTCGGCGCCTCCTGGGACGCCGAGGTGTCGTTGGCGTGGGCCTACAAAGGTGACCCGCTCAGTTCGACGATTACCATCCGGACCTCTACCGGCAGCTGTGGTCTGGGCAGACTCACCAAGGGCGAGACCTACCTGTTCGTGCTGACCGAGAAGCGAGGCATGTATGTCGCCTCCGGCTTCGGCGACACCGCGCCGCTGACCTCACAGTTGCGCCGCACCGTCCGGTCGGTGCTCGGCCAGGGGGAGGCGGTTGGTAACTCGGAGCCGCCGACGCCCGTCGAAGTCACGTTGACCCGTGTCGGTGGTGACTCACAGGCAAGCTTCTGGCACGCCGCATTGCCCGGACTCGCGATCCTCGGGGTGGCGCTGATCGGCTGGATCGTGCTGCGCCGACTCGCCCAACCCTGAACCGGGTGGGCGGCTTGTACGCTCTCCCAGTGGATAGGGTGGTGGTGATCGGCGGAGCCAATATGGACCTCAAGGCGATCTCCCGCCGTCCGATCGTGGATGGCACCTCCAACCCGGGCTCCACCTCGATCTCGCCCGGCGGAGTCGCACGCAATATTGCGGAGAACCTGGCTCGTCTCGGCACCACGGTCGAACTGGTCAGCGTCGTCGGAGCCGACTCCCTCGGCGCTGAGTTACTGGAACGCACCAGTGCCGCCGGCGTGGACGTGAGCGGAGTTCGCAGTCTGGACGGGCCGACGGGCACCTACACCGCGGTCCTCGACGTCGACGGCGAACTGGTGGTCGCGATCGCCGACATGGGTGCCGCCGACGACATCACCCCTGATCTGGTCGCCGAACAGGTCGGCACTCTGCGCGGCCGCGATCTGGTGGTGCTGGACGGCAACCTGCCGACCGACACGGTGGCAGCCGCAGTCGACCAGGCGGGTCGGGCGGGAGCCAGAATCGTGTTCGAGCCGGTGTCGGTGCCCAAGGCCGCGCGGTGCGCCGCCGTCGTGGACGGCGTGTGGCTCGTGACGCCCAACCGCGACGAACTGGCCGCGCTCGCCGGCCCCCAAGGCACCATGGACGACCAGATCACCCGGCTCCACGACCGCGGCATCTCGCGCGTGTGGGTGCGCCTGGGTACCGACGGCTCGCTGTTGAGTACGCCCACCGGCCGGCATCGACTCGCCGCCCGCACCGTCGAGGTCATCGACGTCACCGGGGCCGGTGACGCGATGCTGGGGGCCTTCTGCCACGCGTTGCTGCGGGGTGACGACGAAGTCGCGGCCGCCGCCTACGGGCACGCAGCCGCAGCACTGACGGTCGCCTCGCCGCAGACCGTGCGTAGCGACATGAACGAGGGACTGATCAAGGATTGGATGGACCGATGAATCTTCAGGTGACCGACGAGGTCAGCGCCGCTCTGGCCGAGGGGCGCCCGGTGGTGGCGCTCGAGTCGACGATCATCAGCCACGGCATGCCCTACCCGGACAACGTGGCGATGGCGCTCCAGGTCGAGTCGATCATTCGCGACGCCGGAGCGACCCCGGCCACGATCGCCGTTCTCGATGGGCTGCCGAGGATCGGCCTCGGCCCTGACGACCTGGAACTGCTGGCCTCACATCCCGATGTCGTGAAGGTGTCGATCCGGGACCTGCCCTACGTGGTTGCGCGGGGGATGCACGGTGCGACGACGGTGGCCTCGACGACGCGGTTGGCGGCCTTGGCCGGGGTCTCGGTGTTCGTCACCGGCGGGCTCGGCGGCGTACACCGCGGCGCGGAGACGTCCTTCGACGTGTCCGCGGACCTCACCGAACTCTCCAAGACCTCGGTCACGGTCGTCAGCGCGGGGGTGAAGTCGATCCTCGACATCGGCCTGACGCTGGAGACGTTGGAGACCCTCGGCGTGCCGGTGGTGGTGCTGGGGTCGGACGAGTTCCCGTCGTTCTATTCCCGGTCGTCGGGCTTCGCTGCGCCGATGCGCCTCGACACCGCCACCGACGTTGCCGCGATGATGCGGGCCAAGTGGGATCTCGGACTGGCCGGCGGCATCGCGGTGGCGAATCCGATTCCTGTTCAGGACGAGATCCCTGCCGACCAGATCGGCGTCGTCATCGAGCGGGCGTTGGCCGACATGGACGGGCTGGGCATCACGGGCAAGGACGCCACGCCCTACCTGCTCGGCCGCATCGTCGAACTCACCGACGGCGCCTCGCTCGTCGCGAACATCGCGCTGGTGCGTCACAACGCTCGCCTGGGCGCCGAGATCGCCAAGGAGTACGTCGCGCTGAGGTGACGGGCCGCCGATCAACCTCCGGTGAGCGGACCAACCTTCGTGACTCGCAGGACTGCCTCGCCTGCCTCGTTGCTGGCGGACAGGTCCACGGTGGCGCTGAAACCCCAGTCGCGGTCGCCTTCGGGGTCCTCGAAGGTCTGCCGGACCGTCCAGGCGTCGCGGCCGATCTCCACGGTGAAGTACGCCGGTCCGCGGGCAGCCGGCCCGGAGCCGATCTCGGCGTACTCGGCGAAGTAGCCGTCCATGGCGCCGGACCAGTCGATGTCGGGGTCGAGGTCGGCCAGGGCGTCGAAGCGTCCGAAGGCGGCCAGTTCGACCCGCCGGAAGCAGGCGTTGCGCACGAGCACTCGGAAGGCTCGCTCGTTGGCGGTGACGGGTCGCGGCGGCGCCTCGCCGTCGGCGAGCCGGTGCGCGATCGCCAGGTCGGAGTCGGAGCCGGAGACCAGTTGCTCCCACTCGTCGAGCAGGCTCGAGTCGGTCTGGCGGACAAGCTCGCCGAGCCATTCGGTCAGGTCGGCCAGGTCCTCGGTCGACACCGACGGCGGCACCGTGTGCAGCAGCGCCTTGTAAGCGTCCGAGAGGTAGCGCAGCACGACTCCTTCTGACCGGGCGAGCTGATAGTCGGAGATGAGCTCGGCGAACGTCATCGCCCGCTCCGCCATCTCCCGCACCACCGCCTTGGGCCGCAGCGGATGTTCACCGACCCACGGGTGCCCGCCGCGGTAGGCGTCGTACGCCGGCTCGAGCAGGTCGCGCAGCGGCTGGGGATGTTCGATCTCCTCCAGCGCCTCCATCCGGTCCTCGTACTCCATGCCGTCGGCCTTCATCTCGGCGACCGCCTCGCCGCGGGCCCGGAACCGCTGCGCCGAGATGATCGGCCGCGGGTCCTCCAGGGTCGCCTCGATGACGGAGACCACGTCGAGGGCATAGGTCGGGGAGTCCGGGTCGAGCAGGTCGAACGCCGCGACCGCAAAGGGCGACAGCGGCTGGTTGAGCGCGAAGCTGTCGGGCAGGTCGACCACCAGCGCCAGGCCCTCCCCGGTCCGCTCGACGACGCCGCCGGACTCCAACGACGCGATGATGTCGGCCGCCTCGGCCCGCAGCTTCTCCTTGCCTGCGTCGGACTCGTCGCAGGAGTCGATCAGGCGGGTGAGGGCAGTTTCGGTGTCGCCGGGCCGGGCCAGCAGATTGAGCACGATCGAGTGCGACATCCGCATCCGGGACACGAGCGGTTCGGGGGTGCCGGTGGAGAGGTGCTCGAACGACTTCGGGCTCCAGGTGACGAAGCCCTCCGGCGGCTTCTTGCGCACGATCCGCCGCAGCTTCTTCTGGTCGTCGCCGGCCTTCGCGACGAGTCTCGCATTCTCGATCTCGTGCTCGGGCGCCTCGACGACCACGTTTCCGACGGTGTCGTAGCCCGCCCGGCCGGCCCGGCCGGCGATCTGCTGGTACTCCCGCACCTGCAACTGCCGCTGCCGGACGCCGTCATACTTGCTGAGCCCGCTGAAGCGCACGGTCCGGATCGGCACGTTGCTGCCGACGCCGAGGGTGTCGGTGCCGCAGATGACCTTGAGCAGGCCGCGGGTCGCCAGCGTCTCCACGAGTCGGCGGTAGCGCGGCAGCATGCCGGCGTGGTGCACACCGATGCCCATCCGCACCAGCCGCGACAGGGTCTTGCCGAAGCCGGACCGGAACGCGAACGCCCCGATGGCCTCGGCGATCTGGTCCCGCTCGGCCCGCGTGGCCAGGTTGATGCTGGTCAGGGCCTGGGCGCGTTCGAGGGCGGCGGCCTGGGTGAAATGGACGACGTACACCGGCGCTTGGCCGGTGCCGACGAGTTCGGTGATGGTCTCCTGGATGGGGGTGGCGACGTACTCGCTGATGAGCGGCACGGGGCGGGTGACCGAGGTGACCACCTCGGTGTCGCGTCCGGTACGCCGGCTCAATCCGGCGCGCAGCGCGGTGGTGTCGCCCAGCGTGGCGGACATGAGCAGGAACTGGGCTTGGGGCAGTTCGATGAGGGGCACCTGCCACGCCCAGCCGCGCTCAGGGTCGGCGTAGTAGTGGAACTCGTCCATGACTACGACGCCGATGTCGGCCTGCGACCCCTCGCGCAGGGCGAGGTTGGCCAGCACCTCGGCGGTGGCGCACACGATGGGGGCGTCGGCGTTGACCGAGGCGTCCCCGGTGATCATGCCGACGTTGTCCGCGCCGAAGATGTCGCACAGGTCGAAGAACTTCTCGCTGACCAGCGCTTTGATCGGGGCGGTGTAGAAGGAGCATTCCCCCCGAGCCATCCCGGCGGCCATCGCGGCGGTGGCGACGAGGCTCTTACCGGACCCGGTCGGGGTGGCCAGCACGACGTTGGACCCGGCGACGCACGCCATGATCGCCTCGTCCTGCGCCTCGTAGAGCGTCAGCCCACGGCCGTCGACCCAGCCCGCGATCGCGTCATAGATCGCATCCGGGTCGTCGCCCTCGGGCAGTAGCTCACTTAGGCGCACGATGTTCATTGTCCAACACCGTCAGTGACGACCAGCCAAATCCCCTCGTAACGGTCAAATTGCCGGTGAAACGGCCGAAATCACCGGCAATTCGTCCGTTACGACGCGGTGGTCAGCCCAGTTGGGCCTCCGCCGGCGTGGTTGCCGCGCCGTGGTTGGCGGCATCGATCAAGGCGGAGATGAACGCGGGCAGGTCGCCGGGATTGCGGCTGGTGATCAGGTTGCCATCGAGGACCACCCGTTCGTCGACCCATTCGGCGCCGGCGTTGGTGAGGTCGGTCTTCAAGCTTGGCCACGACGTCAGTTGCTTGCCGCGCACGACATCGGCTTCGATCAGCGTCCAGGGGGCGTGGCAGATGGCGGCCACCGGCTTTCCGCTCGCCATGAAGTCACGAATGAACGAGACGGCGTCCTCATCGAGTCGCAACGCGTCCGGGTTGGCGACCCCTCCGGGCAGGACCAAGGCCTCGAACTCATCGGGGGATGCGTCGGCGACCAACCGGTCGACCGGCCGGGTCTCGGCCTTGTCGAGGTGGTCGAAGGTCTGCACCTCCCCTTCGGCGATGCTCAACAGGGTCGGAGCGAACCCAGCGTCCACCACCGCATCCCAAGGCTCGGTGAGTTCGACCCGTTCGATGCCCTCGGGCGCCACCAGGAATGCAATCTTCGTGTCAGTCATGTCAGATCTCCTCTGCTCGTCGGGTCCCTGTCGAGAGGTACCCGCCGGCGCCCGGCACGAAACGCATCACGCCCTGTGACCAGCCCTCGTAACGGCTAAATTGCCGGTAAAATCGCCGAAATCACCGGCAAATTGACCGTTGCGACGACAGGTCCCGGGTTGCGGGAGTCTACGAACGGCGTCGTAGGGTGGCCCTGTGACGCTGACTCCCCTGGCACTTCCCGCACCCGATCAGACCGAGGCGTGGTTCCGCGCCCGGGTCGCCGAGCAGTTGGCCCAGGTCAACGCCCTCGCCGACACTCTGCGCGCCGCCGCTCCCGGCGGGCTGGACACCGTCAAGGCCTATGACGACGTCCTGCTCGGCCTCAACAACATCGAGGCCCTGGGTTCTCTGTTCGCCAACACCCATCCCGTCGAGGGGGTCCGCGAGGCCGGTGAATGGGCAGAGATCGAGGCAGACAAGCTCGGCACGGCATTGCGCCAGGACCGCGCCATCTACGACGCGCTTGCCGCCGTCGACCCCAGCGGTTTCGACGCTCTGGCCACCCGCGCCCTGGAGAAGGCGCTCAAGGACTTTCGTCGCTCCGGGGTCGACGCCGACGAGGAGACCCGTGCCAAGCTCACCGAGATCAACGAGCGCCTCACCAGCCTCAACCTGGAGTTCTCCAAACTGACCCGTGAGGACGTCCGCACCATCAAGGTCACCCCGGAGCAGCTCGACGGTCTGCCCGAGGACTTCATCGAGTCCCACCCGGCCGGCGACGACGGCATGGTCACCATCACCACCGACTACCCCGATGCCCTGCCGACCCGGACCTATGCCAAGGACCAGTCGGTGCGTGCGGCGATGGCCAAGGCGTTCCTCAACCGAGGTTGGCCCGACGCCGAGCCGGTGCTCAAGGAGATCTTCGACCTGCGCCATGAATATGCGAACCTGGTCGGCTACCCGGACTGGGCCAGCTTCGACGCCGACGTGAAAATGATCGGCACCGGCGATGCGATCCCGGAGTTCATCGATCGGATCACCGCCGCGGCGACCGAGCCGATGGAGCGCGACCTGGCCGCCATCCAGGCCCGCTTCGAGTTGGACTACCCGGGCGAGAAGATCGGCGCGGTCGATTCGGTCTACTACGACGACCTGCTCAAGAAGGAGCAGTACGGCGTCGATTCGCAGTTGGTGCGCACCTACTTCAACTTCGAGAAGGTCCGCGCCGGACTGCTGGAGGTCACCGGACGCCTCTTCGGTCTGAGGTATGTCGACGTACCGGACGCTGTCGCTTGGGACGACGACGTCGCGGTCTACGACGTCTACCCCGCCGACGGCGAGGAGCTGCTCGGACGGATCTACTTGGACCTGCACCCGCGGGACAACAAGTACAAGCACGCCGCCCAGTTCACCCTCGTCGAAGGAGTCGAGGGCAAACAACTGCCTGAGGGGGTGCTGGTCTGCAACTTCTCTCGCAACCTGATGGAACATGACCACGTCACCACCCTGTTCCACGAGTTCGGTCACCTGATGCACCACGTGCTGGCCGGCCACGGCCAGTGGGCCCGCTTCGCCGGCGTCGCCACCGAGTGGGACTTCGTCGAGGCTCCCAGCCAGATGCTCGAGGAGTGGGCTTGGGACCCGAAGATCCTCGCGTCATTTGCGACAAACGCCGCAGGGGAGCCGATCCCGGCCGAGTTGGTGGAGAAGATGCGGGCCGGCGACGACTTCGGCAAGGGCATCTGGTGCCGGACCCAGATGTTCTACGCGGCCATCTCGTATGAGTTCCACACCAAGCGCCCGGCCGACCTGACCGCAGCGATGTTGGAGTTGCAGGCCAAGTACGCCGCCTACCCCTACATTCCCGACACGCACTTCTTCGCGGCGTTCGGGCATCTGGGCGGCTATTCCAGCGCCTACTACACCTACATGTGGTCGATGGTCATTGCCAAGGACATGTTCAGCGCCTTTGACAGTGACGACATGTTCGACGCCGAGGTCGCCGGTCGCTACCGCGACTTCGTGCTCGCTCGTGGTGGCGAGAAGGACGCCGCCGACCTGGTCGCCGATTTCCTGGGCCGGCCCTACTCCTTCGACTCCTACGCCGCCTGGCTGGCCAAGTAGCGCCGATCCACCTCGGGCGCCGCCAGGAAGCGGAGTCACCGATGGGTCGAGGTGCCGCGGTTGACCCAGGTGCTGGTGACCACCATGCCGACCTTCTCGTACAGGCTCAGCGCGCCGGTGCGGGAGTCGGTCGACAGCGTCGACCGGACGGCACCGTGTGCCCGAGACTCGGTGAAAGCGTCGGCCAGTAGCGCCTGGGCCAGCCCCCGGTTGCGGTGGTCTGCGCGCACCGCCAACTTGGCGATGTAGCCCTCGACGCCCTCGTTGGCGAGGACGACGTGGGCAGCACCGACGACCAGGCCGTCAGGATCGAGCGCGACGCGCAGCATCCACGGTTCGAAACCTCCGCGCTTGAAGACCTCGAGGGCCCAGTCCTCGAACGGCTGCTTGTCGCGCTCGGACCACTCCAGGAAGGCGTCTTCGACGACGTGCCAGGTGCTCTGATACTCCTCGGGCGCGGCAGCCCGGACGTGGTAGCCCGCGGGGAGTTCCCTGGCGGTGATCTCGGTGTTCTCGGGCAGTTCAAGCACCCAGGAATGCCATCGAACCGGCCAGCCTTGAGCCTCCTGGAGTCGGTCCCCGGCGCTGCCGAGGGGAAACGGGATCCCGGTCGAATCGTCGCCCCGCTCCCGGGCCCGCTCGACCAGCCAGGCGGACAGCGCGGTGCCGATTCCGTTGCCGCGATGGTCGGGAAGCACGTGGCCGTCGCCGCGGGTGACGCCGGTGCGCTCGGTGTAGCCGACCAGGTGCTCGCCGGCGTACACGCCGATGGCGTCATCGACGTCGTAGGACGACGCGGACCAGTCGGAGATGATGTCCTCGACTTCGATCAACGCCTCGCCGACATCGTGTTCCTCGCACACGGCGATCAGGTCGGTGACGGCCTGGGCGTCGTCGATGCTGAAGCGGCGCGAGGTGTAGCCGTCCGGCAGTCTCAGTGGGGCAGGCATGAGGAAAACTGTGCCCAAAATTGAAGACAGGGGCCACCGGTTTTCTGGTGACCCCTGTCTTCGGGCGCGGTCTTCCGACCCCCGTCGAGTCGGCGTACATACACGCCGACTCGGCGTTCAGCTCTGCTTGACGGCCGAGATGTCGAGGTTGAGCTGGATCTTGTCGCTGACCAGCATGCCGCCGGTCTCGAGTGCGGCGTTCCAGGTCAGGCCCCAGTCCTTGCGGCTGATGGTGGCGCTGCCCTCGAAGCCGACGCGGGTCTGGCCCCACGGGTCCTGAGCCGAACCGGTCTCCTCGAACGGGATGGTGACCTCGTTGGTGACGCCCTTGATGGTCAGGTCGCCGGTGATGTTCCACAGGTGACCGTCCTTGGCGACCGAGGTGGAGACGAAGGTGATCTCCGGGTTGGCCTCGGCGTCGAAGAAGTCGGCCGAGACGAGGTGAGCGTCGCGGTCGGCGCTGCCGGTGGAGATGGAGGCCGTCTTGATGGTCACGGTGACCGAGGAGTTCTCCGGGTTGGCGGTGTCGACCGTCGCGGTGCCCTCGAACTCGCCGAAGTTGCCGCGGACCTTGGTGACCATGGCGTGGCGCGCGACAAAGCCGAGCCCGGAGTGGCCGGCGTCGATGTTGTAGGTGCCCGAGATGTCGTCGATGACGGTGGTCGCGGGATCGAAGTCGTCGTTCATTGGGGTTGGCTCCTGAGCGATAGTTTGTGGAACGTTCAACAACTGAAACGGTACGCCCCTGTCCGGCATTCCGCAACCCGACAGAAGATCCCCGGCCCGTCGAGCGGGCCGGGGATCTGTGAGTATGGCGGGATTCAGGCGGCGTGCTTGCCGCGAGCCGCAGAACCGGTGGTCCACACCGCCTGCAACTGAGACCGGCCGTCTGCATCGCGCACCGCGACCCACGTCATGGTGGGCCCTGTGGCCATCTTTGTGTCGCTCATGGGACACCTCCTGTTCACCGAATGTTCACCAAGGCTATCACGTCTCCACCTGGAGGGCAGAAAAGCGATGTTTTCGAGGTGTGCCCCTCCACTCGAGGGGTCGACTCGCCGGGGAGTTCACTGCCATCGCACCACTGAGCATTGGGTGAACGCCCAACGGCGGTGTCTACTGGTGCTTCAGTCCTCGCGACGGGGACGGTCGTACTTCTTGGCGCCGTTGCCGTCGCTCGACCCGCCCGACTTGCGGTACGGCGCCTTGGCGCCACGGTCGCTGCGTGACGAAGCGGAGTCCAGACGCAACTCGATCAACTTGCCGGAGATCCGGGTGGTCTCCAAGGCGGCGATCGTGTCGGGCGAAAGATCAGCCGGCAGTTCCACCAAGGAGAAGTCGGGACGAATCGAGATGTTGCCGAAATCTCCCCGGCGCAGGCCCCCCTCGTTGGCGATGGCGCCGACGATCTGGCGCGGTTCGACCTTGTGACGCTTGCCGACGTTGATCCGGTAGGTCGCCAGCGGCTGACCGGTCGACCGTGACTGCGAGGACTCGCGGGGACTGCGGTCTGTGCGCGCTCCCCGGTCCGGGCGCTCGGTCCGGTCTCCCCGGTCTCCCCGGTCGCCGCGATCGCGGTTGGGGCGCTGGCGCGGCGCCGGGTCCGGCTCGAGCAGCAGCGGCTCGTCACCCTGGAGGGCCACCGCTAACGCGGCGGCGACGTCGACCTCCGGCACATCGTGCTCGCGCACGTAGTGCGCCACCACATCGCGGAAGAACGACACCCGGCCCGACTCGGCCAGCGCGGCGGTGATGCCGTCATCGAACCGGGCCAGCCGGGTCTGGTTGACTTCGTCCACACTCGGCAGCGTCATTTCGGTCAGCGTGGACCGGGTGGTCTTCTCGATGGCCTTGAGCAGGTAGCGCTCACGCGGGGTGATGAAGCTGATCGCGTCCCCCTTGCGGCCGGCGCGCCCAGTGCGACCGATCCGGTGCACGTACGCCTCGGTGTCGGTGGGGATGTCGTAGTTGACCACGTGACTGATTCGCTCGACGTCCAGACCGCGGGCGGCCACGTCGGTCGCCACCAGAATGTCCAGCGAGGCGTCCTTGAGCTGGTTGACGGTCCGCTCACGCTGAGGCTGGGCTATGTCGCCATTGATCGCGGCGGCGCTGAAACCGCGGGCGCGAAGCTTCTCAGCCAGGGTCTCGGTCTCGTGCTTGGTGCGGACGAAGATGATCATTCCCTCGAAGGCCTCGACCTCCAGGATGCGCGTCAACGCATCGACCTTCTGGGGGTAGGAAACCATCAGGTAGCGCTGGGAGATGTTCGCGTTGGTGGCCGTCTTGTTCTTGACGGTCACCTCTTCGGGGTTGTTCAGGTATTGCTTGGACAGGCGCCGGATCTGGGCCGGCATGGTCGCTGAGAAAAGCGCGACCTGCTTGTCGTCCGGGGTCTCGGCCAGGATCGTCTCGACATCCTCGGCGAATCCCATGTTGAGCATCTCGTCGGCCTCGTCGAGCACCAGGAAGCGCAGCTCGCTCAGGTCCAAGGTGCCCTTGTCGAGGTGGTCCATGATGCGGCCCGGCGTACCGACGACGACATGGACCCCCCGACGCAACGCAGTCAACTGCGGCCCGTAACCCTGGCCACCGTAGATCGGCAGCACCTTGATGCCGGGCAGTTCGGCGGCATAGGACTCGAACGCTTCACACACCTGGAGCGCGAGCTCGCGGGTCGGAGCCAGCACCAGTGCCTGCGGAGTGCGTTGGAAGGTGTCGAGGTTCGACAGCACCGGCAGCGCGAAGGCCGCGGTCTTGCCGGTGCCGGTCTGCGCCAGGCCGACAACGTCGCGGCCCGCCAGAAGAAGCGGGATGGTGGCAGCCTGGATGGCCGAAGGAGTTTCGTAGCCCTTCGAGGCGATGGCTGCCAGAACGCCCTCGGAAAGCCCCAGGTCGGCAAAAGTAGGTCCGCCGGTGGTGACGGTTTCCGACGTCGCGTCGGCAGAAGACTCGGTGTTCACCAGGCAAGCCTAGTGACGCGTGTGCCTTTGTGAAGAGTCCTCGCTGCGGTGCCTTCGCTCACAGCCGGCCGATGAGGTATGCCGGAGCATGCACACGGCCCCGCCGGTCAGACCAGCGGGGCCGTGCGACACCTGTTCGTTGGGCGTTGGAAGGGGGGACTCCGTCGCCCTGGAACGAGTCGAATCAAGAGTTCTCCCTCTGACCTCGACGGGACTAGGTTCGCACACCATGGCGGGTGATGTCGACACCAGCCCCGGCAGGTGTCGAGGCAGGTGTCGACCCGCCCTGTCGTTGTCACCCGACGGGTGCGACGCTTGGACCATGAGTGGAATGGACCTGCTCGCTCCCGAGCACCGCAACCTGTTCATCGCCGGCACCTGGCGCCAGAGCGAGGATGGCTCGAGTTTCGCCGTCCACGACCCGGCCGACGGCTCGATCCTGGCCAGGGTCGCCGACGCCACCGCCACCGATGCCGTCGAGGCGCTGGACGCTGCCGTGGCCGTCCAGGCGGAGTGGGCGGGCAGCGCGCCGCGAGACCGCGGGGAGATCCTTCGGGGTGCTTTCGAGTTGATCAACGAGCGCGCCGACGACCTGGCCGACCTGATCAGTTTGGAGATGGGCAAGACCCTGGCCGAGGCCAGGGGCGAGGTCGGCTACGGCAACGAGTTCTTCCGCTGGTTTTCCGAGGAGGCGGTGCGCATCCACGGTCGCTGGATGCAGGCGCCGGCCGGCGGCTCGCGACTGCTGACCATCCGCAAACCGGTCGGGCCGTGTCTGTTCGTCACGCCGTGGAACTTCCCACTGGCGATGGGCACCCGCAAGATCGGGCCTGCCATCGCAGCCGGCTGCACGATGGTCATCAAGCCGGCCGAGTTGACGCCGCTGACGATGTTGGCGTTGGCCGACATCCTGACCGAGGCCGGACTTCCGGCAGGTGTGCTCAACGTGGTGCCCACCACCCGCGCCGCCGACATCTCCAGCACGCTGATGGCCGATGAGCGGCTGCGCAAGGTCTCCTTCACCGGCTCGACTGCGGTCGGCAAGATCCTGGTGCGCCAGAGCGCCGACCAGTTGCAGCGGATGTCGATGGAGTTGGGCGGCAACGCGCCGTTCATCGTGTTCGAGGACGCCGACCTGGACGCCGCGGTGGAGGGGGCGATGGTCGCCAAGATGCGCAACATGGGCGAGGCCTGCACTGCGGCCAACCGATTTCTCGCCCATGAGGTCGTTGCACAGGAGTTCGGCACCAAACTCGCCGAGCGGATGGGTGGGCTCACCCTCGGCCGGGGCCAGATCGAGGGCACCGACGTCGGTCCGCTCATCGACGAGAAGGCGGTGCAATCGGTGTCCGACCTGGTCACCGACGCGATCCATGAAGGAGCCACGGTGTTGGCCGGCGGCAGCGCGGTGGACGGGCCGGGCTACTTCTACCGCCCGACGGTGCTGGTCGGTGTGCCGGACGAGGCGGCGATCAACACCCAGGAGATCTTCGGCCCGGTGGCGCCGATCACCACCTTCGCATCCGAGGAGGAGGCGATCCGCAAGGCCAACGCCACCGAATACGGTCTGGCCTCCTACGTCTATACCAACGACCTGTCTCGCACGATTCGCGTGGCGGAGGCGTTGGATTACGGGATGGTCGGCGTCAACACCGGACTGTTGTCCAATCCGGCGGCGCCGTTCGGCGGAGTGAAGTCTTCAGGCTTCGGGCGTGAAGGCGGCTTCGAGGGCATCGAGGAATACCTCGAGACCACCTACGTGAACCTCCCCGGTTGAGCTGTGGGCCAACTCAGCTCTGCGCAGCATCGAACGACCACACCAGCACAGTGCTGGGCACTGCTGCGGTGATCTCGTGCGCCGGCTCGTCGACGAGCCGGATCGCGTCCGAGGCGGACAGCGGTTCGGCCAGCGAGAACCGGGCCAGGGCTCCGGCAGCGATGAACACATGCACCTTCGGCCTCGCGGGGAGGAACGCCGCCTCCCCGGCGCCCAGCCGACGGACGGCGAGTGAGGCTGCGGGCATCGACCAGTGGTCGCCGTCGATGACTCGATACCCGGGTGCCTGGGCTGGGGGCAGCCGCAACCACGTCTGCACGAAGCGGGTCGCCGGTGCGGCCGCGATCTCGGAATGGCTCATCCCGTCCCCCGGGGTGAACACCCCGGTCGCGCCTGGCTCCAAGTCCGTCGACATACCCCCTGAGTCGGTATGCCGCAGGGCGCCGGTGATCACCCGGGAGGCGATCACGACACCCTCGTGGTGGTGGTCATCGAATCCCGCACCGTCGGCGAGCAGGTGCTCGTCGTGGCAGACCATCGGCCCGAAGGCGAGGTTGTCCGGATCGTAGTTCGGGCCGAAGGAGAGTGAGTGCCAGCTCGCCCGTCCGGCTGCACGTTCGTGGAACCGGGTGTTGCTTCGACGAATCTCAACGCTCACACCACCTGATTGTGCCGTGTCAGCCCGTGACGGCGGCCTTCTTCGCCTTCTTGAAGTCGCGCACCTTCTGCAGCGAGTCGGGGTCCACCACATCTGCGACCGATCGGTAGCCCTCCAGTGCGTAGTCGCCCGCAACCTTCTCCCAGCCGTCGGGGCGGACGCCGACCTGCTTGGCGATCAGCGCGGTGAAGATCTGCGCCTTCTGTTTGCCGAACCCCGGCAACGCCTGGATCCGGGCCAGCAGGTCGGCGCCCGAGGTGGCCTCGGTCCAGATCCTCTCGGCGTCGCCGGCATAGTCGGCGACCACGATCCGGGCCAGTTCCTGCAGGCGGGCGGACATCGAGCCGGGGAAACGGTGGATTGCCGGCGGGGTCGAACAGGCAGCGGTGAGCTCCTCGGGGTCGGCGGCCGCGATCACCGCCGGATCGATCGACCCGAATCGGTCCAGCACTTTCCAGCCACCGCGGAAGGCGTGCTCCATCGGATACTGCTGGTCGAGCATCATCCCGGCGAGCAGTGCGAACGGCGACTGGTCCAGTACCGCGTCGGCCTCATCGGTGCCGGCGATGTGAAAGCCCATGCTCGAATCCTCTCAACCGAGTGCGGGCAACGGTCAATTTGCCGCAGAAATCGCGGGTTTGACCGGCAAATTCACCGTTACGCGGGTAGGGCGGGTCAACTGAGGCACTCCGGGTCGCCATCGATGGCCCGCAGCACCTTCTCGCCGACGGATTGCATGGCCGCCAACTCCTCAGCGGTGGCGATATCGATGATCAACTCACGCACCCGACGAAGATGCCCGGGCGCGGCAGCCACCACCTTGGCGTGTCCCAACTCGGTCAAGGATGCCGAGGTACGCCGACCCGGCCCGGGCAGCCGCTGGCGGACCAGGAACCCCTGGTCCTCCAAACGCTTGGCGGCGTGGGAGAGCCGTGACAGCGACGCCGAGGTGATCGACGCCAGATCACTCATCTGCCGGGTGTGGTCGGGCGTCTCGGAGAGCAGCGCCAACACCATGTACTCGAAGAAGTTGAGCTTCTCGTCGGCCTCGAGTTGGGTGTCGAGCTGGGTGGGCAGCTTCATCAGCAACCCGGTGATGCCCAGCCAGGCGGCGCGCTCCTGGGCACTGAGCCAGCGCACGTCATCGGCCATGGCGTCCACTGTATCGGGATACTTGAGCGTTAAAGCCGGTTCGACCCAGGATCACAGAGACGCCGCCAGCCGGGTGCCCTGGTCGATGGCGCGCTTGGCGTCGAGTTCGGCGGCCACGTCCGCGCCACCGATGACGTGTCGACCGTCAGCGACCAGATCCCGCACCGAGTCCTGCCCGGCACAGATCACCACGGTGTCGACCGCCAGGGTCTGCGGCTGGCCGTCGACGGTGATGTGGAGTCCCAGGTCGTCGATGCGGTCATAGCTCGCGCCGGAGATCATCCTCACCCCGAACTGTTTGAGTTCGGCGCGATGCGCCCAGCCGGAGGTCTTGCCCAGTCCGATCCCCACCGGTGTCGTCTTGCGCTGGATCAGGAACACCTCACGCTTCGGGGTGCGCGGTGCGGGCTCGGTCAGCCCGCCGCGGTGGACCGACGGGTCGCCGACGCCCCAGTGCGCCATCCATTCGTCCACGGTCTCACTCTCGGCGACCAGGTAGGTCGACACGTCCACCCCGATGCCGCCCGCCCCGATCACCGCCACCCGGCGTCCGGGGGTCACGGCCCCGGAGAGCACCTCGTCGTAGCGGACCACCGACGGGTGGTCGATGCCGTCGATGTCCGGCACCCGCGGGGTCACTCCGGTCGAGATGATGACGTCGTCATACTCGGCCAGCGCCGCGTCGTCTCCAGCAGCGTTGAGCCGCACATCGACTCCGAGCACCTCCAACCGGCGATCGAAGTAGCGCAAGGTGTCCTTGAAGTCCTCCTTGCCGGGCACGGCCATGGCGAGGCGGAACTGCCCGCCGATGGAGCCGGACTTCTCGAACAGGGTCACCGCGAAGCCGCGCTCGGCCGCCGAGACAGCCGCCGAAAGACCGGCCGGTCCGGCGCCGACGACGGCGACCTTCTTCACGACACGGGTCGGTGAGAGCACCAGGGTGGTCTCGTGGCAGGCGCGCGGGTTGACCAGGCAGGAGGTGAGTTTGTTGGCGAAGGCGTGGTCCAGGCAGGCCTGGTTGCAGGCGATACAGGTGTTGATCTCGTCGGCACGACCCGTGGCCGCCTTGGTGACGAACTCTGGGTCGGCCAGCAGCGGACGAGCCATCGAGACCAGGTCGGCGTGCCCGTCGGCGATCAGTGATTCGGCGAGTTCGGGGGTGTTGATCCGGTTGGAGGCGCACACCGGGACCTCGACGGCCGCCTTGAGTCTGGCCGTGTATGGTGCCCAGGCGGCGCGTGGGACGGGGGTGATGATGGTCGGGATCCGGGCCTCGTGCCAGCCGATGCCGGTGTTGAAGATCGAGACCCCGGCCTCCTCCAGTGCCCGGGCCAAGTCCTCGGTCTCGTCCCAGGTCTGGCCGCCCCCGACCAGGTCGAGCAGCGAGATTCGGTAGATGATGGCGAAGTCCGGTCCGACCACCTCGCGGGCTCGGCGCACGATCTGCACTGGGAACTGCATTCGATTCGCTGCCGATCCTCCCCACTGGTCGTCGCGCTGGTTGGTTCGCTCGGCGAGGAACTGGTTGATCAGGTAGCCCTCCGAGCCCATGATCTCGACTCCGTCGTACCCCGCTTTCTGGGCTAGTCCCGCAGCGCGAGCGAAATCGGAGACGGTCCGGTCGACGTCCCTGGTCGACAGGGCGTGCGGCTTGAACGGGGTGATCGGGCTCTTGGCGTCGCTCGCGGACACGCTGAGCGGGTGGTAGCCGTAGCGGCCGGCGTGCAGAACCTGCAGTGCGATGGCGCCGTCCTCGGCGTGCACCGCATCGGTGACCTCACGGTGCCGGGCTGCCTGGAGTCGGTTGGTCATCTCCGAGGCGAGGGGCTTGAGCCACCCACGTTTGTTGGGCGCGTAGCCGCCGGTGATCATCAGCCCGGCCCCACCGCGGGCACGCTCGGCGAAGTATGCCGCCAACTTCGAGATGTCGCGGCGACGGTCCTCCAAGCCGGTGTGCATGGAGCCCATCACCACGCGGTTGCGCAGGGTGAGGTTGCCGATGGTCAGCCCGGAGAGCAGGTTCTCGTACGCCACCGGCACATTATGGACCACCGGTGAGCCGCGCCGGTTGGTGTCCGAACCTCGGTTCACCTGGCGGCGGCAGCAGCGATGGCCCGCCAGCCGAGCAGGAAGACCCCGAGCACGATGGTCGCCACCACGACGAACGAGAACGCGGTGCCCTGGCCGCTGGCCGCCCGCAGCACCATTCCGACGGCTACCGTGCAACTCCAGATGATCACCGCAGTCGGAAGAATCTGTCGCGGCGAGGCCCACGCACGCGCGGCGACCCACCCGAGGGCCAGGCCCGCCAGGAACGGCCATGCTGTCCGAGCCAACCCGGACAGCACCGCCTCGTCGTGGCTGGCGCGACCCGTGGCCGCGAAGATCAGCACCAGCACCACATCGACCATGGCTGCGACGACGACGGAGCGGGACAGAGTCATGCCCCAAGTGTCTCAAGACCGTCGGCGAACCCACGCAACGGTCAAATTGCCGGTGATTTCGCCTGGATCACCGGCAAATGCACCGTTGCGTGGTCACAGCACCCGGGACAGGAACGTTCGGGTGCGGGCCTCCCGTGGTGCGGTGAAGATCTGCTCCGGCGGGCCCTGCTCGAGGATCCGACCGTCGTGCAGGAAGCACACCGAGGTGGCCACGTCGCGGGCGAACGCCATCTCGTGGGTGGCCAGGATCATTGTCATACCCGCGGCGGCCTCGGCGCGCACGATCTCCAGCACCGAGCCGACCAGTTCCGGGTCGAGGGCCGCAGTGATCTCGTCCAACAACAGCAACCGCGGCTTGGTGCACAGGGCCCGGACCAGCGCCGCCCGCTGTTGCTGACCACCGGAGAGGGCGTCGGGGTGCTTGGTGGCGTGCTCGGCCAATCCGAAGCGGGTCAGCAACTCCATGGCCAGGGCCTTCGCCTCAGCGCGAGCCACACCGTGCACCCTGACCGGCGCCAGGGTGCAGTTGTCCAACACCGACAGGTGCGGGAACAGGTTGTAAGCCTGGAAGACCATCCCGATCTCTTGGCGCACCCTGCGGGCATCGACCAGTGGGTCCGAGATCTCGGTGCCGTCGAAGAAGATCGACCCGTCGTCGATGGTCTCCAACAGATTGAGGCAGCGCAGCAGGGTCGACTTGCCCGATCCAGAGGACCCGATCAGGCAGATCACGTCGCCTTCGAAGATCGACAGGTCGATGTCGGAGAGCACCACCTTGTCGGCATACGACATGCGCAGGTTGTGCACCCGCATCAGTTCGACTGGGGCGCTCATGCTCGACCCCACATCCGCTTGGCCGCCCGGCGCGACAGGTAGTCGGTGAACCGCGCCAGCGGCACCGTGAGCGCCACGAACAACGCCGCGGCCACCACCAACGGGGTGAAGTTGAAGTTGTAGTTGCCGTAGTCGGTCGCGGCCCGCAGCGCCTCCACCACGCCGACGTAGGAGATCAGCGAGGTGTCCTTCTGCAGCGAGACGAAGTCGTTCATCAACGGCGGCACCACCCGACGCAGGGCTTGGGGCAGGATGACGAATCGCATCGCCTGGCTGCGGGACAGTGCCAACGCCTCGGCCGAGGCCAACTGAGTGGGGTGCACCGACTCGATGCCGGAGCGGATGACTTCAGCGACGTAGGCGCCATAGGAGAGCACCAGCGCGAAGACCGAGAGCCAGAACAGTGAGGTGGTCACCCCGACCAGGCCCAACGCGGGTATGCCGAGTGCGCACAAGGCGACCACGAGCAGGGTCGGCACACCGCGGAGCAGATCGGTGTAGACGATGGCGACCAGTCTCAGCGGCGCCAGCCACGGGGTGATGGTGGACCGGGTGACCGCGACCAAGATCCCGACGAGCAGGATCAACGGCTCGGCGATCAGGAACATCTTCACGTTGACCCAGAAACCGTCCAGGACCAGCGGGAACGATTCCGTGGCGTGGTCCCAGGACAGGAAAGTCTCCTGGACCCGAGACCAGCCCGGCGAACTGACCAGCACCGCGACCGCGACCCCCAGCACCGCCACCGTGATCGCCACCGAGATCAGTGCCCGGCGCCGTTTGAGTCGGCGCGCGACCCTGTGGCGTTCGACCTGGCGCGCCGACGGCGTCCAGTCGGTCGTCACGGTGGTGGGTGGCGTTTCGGGGTCAGCGCTGGGCAGGGGGTCACTTCAGGACGGGGACGGAGATCTCGCTGGACAGCCAGGTGTCCTCCAGATCGGCCAGAGTTCCGTCGGCGGTCAACGTGTCGAGTGCTTGGTTGACGCAGACGAGCAGGGGGTTGCCCTTCTCGAACAGCAACCCGAACTCCTCCGGATCGCTGGTCGAGGCGAACTGGCCGGCGATGACACCGTCGGGGATCTCCACTGCGGTGATGTAGAGCGCGGTCGGCAGGTCGGCGACGATCGCGTCGACCTGGCCGTTCATCAGCGCCTGCTTGGCCACGTTGGTGTTGTCGAAGACCAGCGGCTCCTGACTGGGTTGCACCTCCTCGCGGATCGCGGTCAGCGAAGTGGTGCCGGTCTGGGCACCGAGCTTGAGGTCCTTCAGGCCGGCCAGGCTGCTGGCCCCGTCGGCGTTCTCAGGCAGCGTGATGACGGCCTGCGCGGCGGTGTAGTAGCCCTCGGAGAAGTCGACCACCTCGGCTCGCTCCGGGGAGATCGAGATCTGGTTGATGTCGAAGTCGAAGTCTCGCTCGGCCCCCGGCTTGAAGGACTTGTTGAACGGCATGGTGACCCAGTCGACCTGGTCGGCCGAGAAGCCGAGTTGGTCGGCGACCGCGTAGGCGACCGCCGACTCGTAGCCCTTGGAGTTGGTCGGGTCGTTGTCGACGAACCACGGCTCGTAGGCGGGCGAGTCGGTGGCGATGGTCAGAGTGCCGGGAGTGAGCAGGTCCAGTTGGTCGGTGGCGCAGTCGGCGCTGGTCGCGGTCTCCGGCTCGTCCTCGACGCCGCAGGCGGTGAGGGCGAACGCGGATGCCGCAGCGAGGGCGGTCAACGAGGAAAGTCGAGCAAAGCGCATGGCAGAACTCTAGAGCGTCAGCGCCGGAGTCCTCGCCCCGCCGGGCACCGGCGGGGCGAGGGAGGGGTCACGGAGGGGTCACGGAGGGTCAGGAGAAGACGGCGACGCCGTCGTCGATCTTGCCGCGACCGATCACTTTGAGGTCGGTGAAGTAGTTCTGTCGAACCGCCCAGGGTGCCTGGTCGCCCTGCTTGGGCAGGGTGTCCAGGATCCGCTGGATGTAGCCGGAACTCAGGTCGAGCATGGGCCTGCCGGATACCGAATCATCGCGCGGCACGACCACCTTCGCATGCCCTGTCTTGCGCATGTGGCCGATCATCCGGGACACGAATCCGGCGACCAGATCTGCCTTCAGCGTCCAGGAGGCGTTGGTGTAGCCGAAGGTGTAGAAGAAGTTGGGAATGCCGGTCAGCATGATCCCGCGATAGGTCATGGTCTGTGGCTTGGCGATGTGCTCGCCGTCGACGTACACCTCCACGCCACCGAACAACTGAACCGACAGGCCGGTCGCCGAGATGATGATGTCGGCCTCCAGGGTCTTACCGGACTCGGTCTCGATGCCTTTGGCGGTGAACGTCTTGATCCGGTCGGTGACCACACTCGCCTTGCCCTTGCGCATCCACCGGAACAGGTCGCCGTCGGGCACGAAACACAGCCGCTGGTCCCACGGGTCGTAGGGCGGGTTGAAGTGGGTGTCGACGATCTCAGCGGCCTCCTCGGGGGTGAAGCCCTCGCCGGCAGCGTTGCCTTCGCGCGCGGTCAGCCACTTGATGGTCTGGTCCCGGATGATCTTCTTGACCAGTTTCGGTCGACGCTGGGCCAACTGGTAGGAGCCGACGGTGAGTAGCACGTTGGTCCATCGCACCGACTCATACGACGCCCGATCCCGCAGCTTCTTCAGCGGTCCCAGCGACGGCAACCAGTCGAAGAAGACCGCCATCGGGTCGTTGCCCGGCCGGGACAGGATGTAGGTCGGGGTGCGCTGCAGCATGGTGATGTGCTCGACCCGTTCGGCCATCGACGGCACCAGGGTCACCGCGGTGGCGCCCGACCCGATGACGACGACCTTCTTCGCGTCATAGTCCAGATCCTCCGGCCAGAACTGCGGGTGCACGAAGGTGCCCTCGTAGTCGGCCAGGCCGGGGAAGTCGGGCTGGTAGCCGGAGTCGTAGGAGTAATAGCCGGCGCACGACCACAGCCATGTGGCCGCGTAGGTGCGCAGGCCGTCGGGGGTGGTGGCCGTGACGGTCCAGGTGTTGTCCAGACTGGAGAAATCGGCCCGGGTGACCAGTCGCTCGTAGTCGATGAACTCGGCGACCCCGGTCTGGTCGGCCACCGTGCGGATGTAGTCCACGATGGTGTCGCCGTCGGCCAGCGTGCGGGTGCTGGGCCAGGGGTGGTCCTTGTAGGAGAAGGTGAACATGTCGGAATCCGACCGGATGCCGGGATAGCGGAACAAGTCCCACGTGCCGCCGATGCGTTCGCGACGGTCCAGGATCTTGATGGTGAGGTCCGGATGGTCCTTGCGCAACTGCGCGGCGGCACCGATGCCGGACAGGCCGGCACCGATGATGAGGACGTCGACCTTCTCGGTCTGGGGCAGGGGCTCGCGGGTGTTCGTACTCATGCCTGAATCGCCACTTTCTTCTCCAGGAGTTCTTCGATGTTGTGCACGCCCCAGGCGGTCAGGGCTGCGGTGGTGTCGGCGCCGGGCGTGCTCGGGCCGGTGGTCAGGTGGGTCTTGGTCTCGCTGAACCGCGGCGCGGGCGCGGGTTGGCCGCCCTGCCAGATGTCACGGGCGACCACGTGGGGGTGACTCTGGGCCTCTGCCGGTGTGAGTACGCCGGCTACGCACGAGTCGGTTCCCTCGAAGACCGCGGTCCACTGGTCGCGGGTCCGGGTGGCCAGTGTGGTCGCGAAGAGTTCGCGCATTTCGTCATACCGGGCCACCTCGCCCTGACCGGGGCAGGACTCCTGCACGCCGAGACGGTTGATGAACTCGGCGAAGAACTGCGGTTCCAGGCAGCCGACAGCCAAGTGTCGACCGTCCGCGCAGGTGTAGATGGAATAGAACGGCACCCCGCCGTCGAGCAGGTTCTGGCCGCGCCCGGCGTTGGCCAGGCCAGCGGATCTCAGACCGGCGGACATGGCGTCCAGGTGGCTGACACCGTCGATGATGGCGGCGTCGACGACCTGGCCGGCACCGGTGGCTCGGGCCGAGATGATCGCCGCCAGCACCCCGATGACCAGGTAGGTGGACCCGCCACCGAAGTCGCCGAGCAAGTTGACGGGGAACTGGGGTGTCTCGTCACTCTGGCCCAGCGTCGCCAACACTCCGGAGGTTGCCAGGTAGGTCAGGTCGTGTCCGGCGGAGTCGGCGAGCGGTCCGCTCTGCCCCCAACCGGTCATCCGGCCGTAGACGAGTGCAGGATTGCGGGCCAGCGCGGCTGCGGGGCCGAAACCGAGTCGTTCGGCCACGCCCGGTCGCATGCCTTCGATCAGTGCATCGGCCCGGGAGACCAGATCGAGCACGACTGCGGCGGCATCGGGGTTCTTCAGGTCCAGGGCGACGCTCGGCCGGCCGCGGGAGAGCAGGTCGTGCGGCCCCGCGGTCAGGGGATTGCCACCGGGTCGTTCGATGCGGATCACGTCTGCCCCGAGGTCGGCCAGTGTCATGCATGCATGGGGTCCGGGGCCGATGCCCGCGATCTCCACGACCTTGATTCCTTCGAGCGGTCCCATGTCACCCCTTCCGCGAGTGGACCCTTGTGGCCGCCCGAGTGGCGGCCAGTGGCCGGTCGAGAAGCGCCGTGCGGCCCCTCGACATCCGGAGTCTGCCTGATCCGGACTTCAACCGCCACATCTATCTGTGACGCGATGTTTCAGAAACCATTGTGTCACAGCTCACGCAGGGATACATTGGCGACTGTCTGCGACACGGTGTTTCAGACAACCGCAGATCCGGCGAAGGAGAAGACCAATGGCGACGATGGTCAACGAGGACCGACACGGCTACCACGAGATGCTTCAGACGCTCTCCGAGGCGTCGGTACACCAGCACTTCGACGCATTCCTCGACATCGACTGGGACAACCCCGACTTCGCCGTGGATCGCAGCGACAAGCGGTGGATCCTCGGGCGCGAGGACGCATTGGGGCGCCACCCCTGGTATCAGTCGCTGCCCACCGAGCGGCAGATCGAGGTTGGCATCTACCGCTGGGCGCTGATCTGCAAGGTCGGCCTCCAGTTCGAGCAGATGCTCATCTCCGGGATCATGAATCACGCGATGACCCTGGACAACTCCAACCCGGAGTTCCGCTACTCGACCCATGAGGCGACCGAGGAGTGCCACCACACCCAGATGTTCCAGGAGTTCGTGAACCGGACCGGGTGCGAGGTCTCGGGGGCGCCGATCTGGTTCCGGCGGCTGATGCCGGTGGCCTCCGCGCTGGCCGCGTGGTGGCCGCCGCTGTTCTGGTTCGGCGTCCTCGCCGGCGAGGAGCCGATCGACTACCTGCAGAAGGAGTTGCTGCGCAGTGACTCCCACGAGCTGCACCCGCTGCTGCAACGCATCATCCAGATCCACGTCGCAGAGGAAGCGCGCCACATCGGGTTCGCTCACCAGTACCTGGCCGAGCACGTCCCGCAGATGTCGCTGCGTGGCAAGACCGCGCTCGGGGTGATGGTCCCACTGATCATGCGTGGTCTGTGCGACGTCATCATGATCCCGTCCAAGGAACACCGACTGGCCATGGGCATCCCCTATGAGGTGGCCCGGGAAGTGTGGTGGACCGACCCGGCCTCGAGCAAGCAGTTGCGCGACTTGTTCGGCGACGTCCGGATGCTGACCGAGCAGCTTGGACTGCGCGGGCCGGTGGCTCGGCGGATGTGGCGCAAGATGGGCATCGAGGGTCGTCCGACCCGGTTCCGGAGCCAGCCTCGGACGGCCACACTCTGATCCAACCGTGATCCGATCCGCGCTGGTCGGTCCCGCCGGAGCCGCAGGCAAAACCGGGCGCTGAGGCCAGAACCTGGGGTGCAACGGACCCAGGGGCGTCTAGGATCGCCGGGTGACGACCCCGCCGACCTCCACTGACGCTTGGCGCGAGGTGGGTGGGGTGGAACTGTCTGCGATCCTGGCCGGTGCGCTCGACGCCTTCAGCGAGCTGGGCTACCACGGCACCACCGTGCGCGACATCGCCGGACGGGTCGGCGTCACCGTGCCCGCGCTGTACTACCACCATCCCAACAAGGAAGCCATCTTGTTGGCTCTGCTCAACTTGGCCACCGAGGACATCGGTTGGCGCGTCGAGGAGGCCATCGCAGAGGCCGGGGACGACGTGGTGCTGGCGCTGGGCAACATCGTCGAGGCGGTGGTCATCCACATGACACATTGGCTCAAGTTGGCGCTGCTCGACACCGAGGCCCGCTATCTGAGCCCTCAGAACAGGCCGGCGTACGCCTTGCCGCGGCGCAAGATCGAAGCATCGGTGACCGCCGTGATCGAGCACGGAGTGGCGATGGGCGTCTTCACCACGCCCGAACCACGCGAAGCGTCGCGGGCGCTGCTCGGCATGCTGCAGTGGATCACCCGGTGGTATCGCCCCGACGGCGCCCTCAGTCAGGCCGACGTCAGCGCCAAGTACACCGCGCTGGCCCGGGACCTTGTCGGCACCGTGCGCTGATCTCCCCGACCCCGTATTTACTGAGCGCTCGCTCATACCTACACTGCTGAGAGATCCGTCACGTCGAGGTGGCGGAACGACGTGGATGGAGTGCGCAGATGCAGATCAGTGGAAAGTCGGCGATCGTTACCGGAGGTGCGTCTGGCCTGGGTCTGGCCACCGTGGCCCGCCTCGCCGGCGACGGGGCGCGGGTGGTCGCCGTCGACCTGCCCAGCGCTAACACCGACGCCGTCAACGCACTGGGCGACTCGGTCAGTTTCGCTGCCGCCGACGTCACCGACGAAGCCGCGGTGCAAAGGGCGGTCGATGAGGCCAACGACCACGGCACCCTGGCCATCGCGATCAACTGCGCCGGCATCGGCAACGCCATCAAGACCGTGTCCAAGAACGGCGCCTTCCCGTTGGCGGACTTCACCAAGATCATCAACGTCAACCTGATCGGCACCTTCAACGTGCTCCGACTGGCCGCAGCCGCGATGGCTACCAACGAGCCCGTCGACGGCGAGCGTGGAGTCATCGTCAACACGGCGTCCGTGGCCGCCTTCGAGGGCCAGATCGGCCAGGCCGCCTATTCCGCCTCCAAAGGTGGGGTGGTGGGCATGACCCTGCCCATCGCCCGTGACCTGGCGTCGCTGTTCATTCGGGTCAACACCATCGCCCCGGGTCTGTTCGAAACCCCGCTGCTTGGCGCGTTGCCCCAGGAGGTGCGTGACGCGTTGGGTGCCCAGGTGCCACATCCCAGCCGGCTGGGTCAGCCCAACGAGTATGCCGATCTCGTTGCTGCGATCATCGCCAATCCCATGCTCAACGGCGAGACCATCCGGCTTGACGGCGCGATCCGGATGGCGCCTCGCTGAGGCACATCCGGATCACCGACGTCGCCGCCGGTCCGATCCGCGCCGCCGGTCGCAGATAATCACCGTTGATCAGGGGAAGGTGCCGAAGATGGCTGAGGCGGAGTCGATGGTGCGCTGGGAGGTGTCCGATTCGATTGCCGTCATCACCCTCGACAAGCCGCAGACGCGCAATTCTGTGGGCCTGGCTGCGATGCGGGACGCGGGCGACCGGCTGGAGGAGTCGGCGGCCCGTGACGACGTGCGCTGCATCGTTCTCACCGGTGCCGACGGGGCGTTCTGTGCGGGGGCAGACCTGACTGGCGGCGGGTTCGGCGACGAGGACTCAGCGCGGCTCATGATGGCTGCGATCGCCCGCACCATCCGTCTCATTGCCGAGGTGCCGGTGCCGGTCATCGCGGCAGTCGAGGGGGCGGCAGCGGGAGTCGGTGCATCATTCGCCTTGGCCAGTGACCTGATCGTGGCTTCGTCCGAGGCATTCTTCCTGCTTCCCTTCACCGGCATCGGACTGATACCGGACGGGGGCGCGACAGCGACGGTCGCGGCTGCCGTCGGGCGACCCCGGGCGATGCGGTTGGCGTTGCTGCGCGAGCGGTTCTGGGCCGTCGATGCCCACCGGGCCGGCCTGGTCTCCGAGGTCTGCGAACCGGGCCAAGCCCTCGACATCGCCCGCCGGTGGGCCGGCGGCATCGCGGCAGGGCCGCGTCGGGCGATCGCGGAGACCAAGGCGGCCATCAACGGGTTCTGCTTCGCCGACCTCGGACCGGCGCTGGACTTGGAGGCGAGACTGCAGACCGAACTGCTCGGATCCGCAGAGTTCGCCGAAGGAGCTGCGGCCTTCAAGGAGCGTCGCGTGCCGCGGTTCCCCTGACCCGTCGGCAATCGACGAGTCGAGCCCGGATCCTTGACGTAGACCCGCCGTCGCGCCACAATGAAACTGAGCGAGCGCTAAGTAACCAATCGGAAGGGTCTCCCCATGCCATCAGCCGTCATCGTCGACATCGTCCGCACCGCCTCCGGCAAGGGCAAACCGGGTGGGG
The DNA here is from genome assembly GCA_051306135.1 of Nocardioides sp. Taxonomy (GTDB): domain Bacteria; phylum Actinomycetota; class Actinomycetes; order Propionibacteriales; family Nocardioidaceae; genus Nocardioides. The sequence continues at coordinate 41,478 of JBPPMQ010000001.1, forward strand.
CCCTCTCCGAGATCAACCCGGTCAATCTACTGGCCGACGTACTGACTGCTTTGGTCGAGCGCACCGGCATCGACCCGGGCCAGGTCGACGACGTCATCGCCGGCTGCGTCGGGCAGGCAGGCGAACAGGCCTTCAACGTCGGGCGGATCGCCACCCTGGCCGCCGGTTTCCCGGTCTCCGTGCCGGCCACCAGCATCGACCGGCAGTGCGGCTCCAGCCAGCAGGCGCTGCACTTCGCCGCGCAAGGCGTGATGGCCGGCGCCTACGACATCGCGATTGCGTGCGGCGTGGAGTCGATGAGCCGCGTGCCGATGGGCACCGCCACCCTGGGCGTCAACCCATTCGCCCCGCTCGCCGACCGGTTCGAGTCGTTGCCGAACCAAGGCGTCGGAGCCGAACTGATCGCCGCCCGGTGGAAGTTCGACCGTGACGAACTTGACGAGTTCTCGGCTCGGTCGCACAGGCTCGCCGCTGAGGCTGGCGCCAGCGGTGCTTTCGACTCCGAGATCGTGCCGGTCCGGCTCCCGGACGGCAGCCTGCACACCGTCGACGAGACGGTCCGGGCCGCGACCACGGCTGAGGGCCTAGGCGGACTGCGTGCGGTGTTCCGCACACCGGAACTCACCGAGTACTACCCAGAGATCAACTGGGTGATCACCCCGGGCAACTCCTCCCCGCTGACCGACGGAGCCTCTGCGGCGCTGATCATGAGCGAGGAGAAGGCGGCCGCGCTCGGGTTGACGCCGCGCGCCCGCATCGTCGACTTCGCCGTCGTCGGATCGGACCCCGAGGTGATGCTGACCGGCCCCATCCCGGCCACCCAGAAGATCCTGGCTCGCACGGGGATGAGCATCGACGACTTCGACTCCTTCGAGGTCAACGAGGCGTTCGCCCCGGTGCCGCTGGCCTGGGCCAAGGACCTCAACGCCGACCCCGCCAAACTGAACCCGCGTGGCGGTGCGATCGCCTTGGGCCACCCGCTCGGGGCTTCTGGCACCCGGCTGATGGCGACGATGGTGAACTACCTGGAAGCCACCGGCGGCCGCTACGGATTGCAGACCATGTGCGAGGGCGCCGGCATGGCCAACGCCACCATCATCGAGCGGCTCTGAGGCCCACTGAAATGACTGCGGATCTCTTCCAGCGCCGCCCATACTTCACCGAAGAACAGGAGTCCTTTCGCGCCAGCGTCAAGGAGTTCCTGCGCCGCGAGGTCGAACCCCACCTCGAGGAGTGGGAGGAGGCCGAGGACGTGCCGCGCTCGGTCTGGCAGGCGGCCGGGGCGGCCGACCAGCTCGGGCTGCTCTGTCCGGAGGAATACGGCGGATCCGGCATCGGTGACTACCGGTTCCGCAGCGTGATGATCGAGGAGTTCGCCCGGGTCGGTGCGACCTCCTTGTCCGGCGGCTTCGGGGTGCACGCCGACATCGTGCTGCCCTACTTCGCCCACCTGGCCACCCCGGAGCAGGCCAAACGGTGGCTGCCGGCGTTGGCATCGGGTGAATACATTGGCGCCATCGCGATGACAGAACCCGGGGCCGGGTCGGACCTGCGTGGCATTCGCTCGACCGCCGTGCGGGACGCCGACGGCTGGGTGCTCAACGGCGCCAAGACCTTCATCAGCAACGGCATGCACGCCGACCTGGTCATCGTGGTGGCCCGCACCGACACCTCCGAGACGGCCGGGAGCCGGGCCTTCAGCCTCTTCGTCGTTGAGGACTCGATGCCGGGCTTCAGTCGAGGCAGACGCCTGAAGAAGATCGGCCTCAAGGCCCAGGACACCGCGGAGTTGGTCTTCGAGAACGTGCGGCTGTCCGACGACCACCTGCTCGGTGCCGAAGGGGAGGGGCTCTACGCCCTGATGGCCAACCTGCCGCTGGAGCGGCTCAGCATCGCGGTCGCCGGTGTCGCTAGTGCCCGGGCTGCGTTGAGCTGGACCATCGATTACGTCACCACGCGTGAGGCGTTCGGTCAGAATCTGGCCGGCTTCCAGAACACCCAGTTCGAAATTGCCGAGATGGTCACCGAGTTGGAGGTCTCCCAGTCGTTCGTCGACCAGGCCGTGCTGCGCTTCAATGCGGGCGAACTGACTGCAGTGGATGCGGCCAAGGCGAAGTGGTGGGCGACCGAGATGAACAAGCGGGTCATCGACCGATGCCTCCAACTGTTCGGAGGTTACGGCTACATGTTGGAGTACCCGATCGCTCGCGCCTATGCCGACGCTCGGGTAACCACCATCTTCGGTGGCACCACGGAGATCATGAAGACCCTGATCGCCCGCGACGTGCTCGGGGTGCGTTGAGCCAGACTCGGGCTGAGGCAGACTCGGTCGCCACCATCGAGGCACTGTCGAGGTGCCTCAGCGATAGGTGATCATCGTGCGCGGCAGGTGGGCGTGGTCGTTGAAGGTCAGCAGCGAGACGCCGTGGCGGCCGACCAAGAACCGGGTGGCACCTGTGTTGACGCAGACCCGGTTGAGCAGGATCCACTGCTCGGGGGAGCCGCCGAGGACGTGGTTGGCCAGCCAACTGATCACGCCGCCACTGGTGGAGACCACTGTGAGCCGCTCGTTGGCGGTGACCGCCTCAGTGAAGACCGCCAGCACTCTGTCGGCGAACTGTCGATAGCTCTCGATGCCCTGGATCGTCCCGGTGACCCAGCCGCGTAGATGCTCCTCGAGCACGCTCTGGAAAGCCCTGGGCTCGGTGGGCGGGCCGCTGGTGCCGGCACCCGCCAGGGAGAGGTGGTCGTACTCGTTCCAGCGGTCATCGACTCGAGGAGTCAGCCGCCAGCCGGCTGTGTCGGCCATCCGAGCCGCGGTGTCGGCCTGACGCCGCATGGTGCCGTGCTGCAGGACCACCGCAACGGCGTCGCCCGCGACCCCGACCGACCCGAGCCGCTCGGCCTGGGACACTCCGAGGGCCGAGAGTTGGTCGTAGTCCTCGCTGCCGAAACTGGCCTGCCCGTGTCGCACCAGCACGATCTGCCCCATCAGGAACCTCGGAGGCTGGTGACGAAGTCGCAGAGTCCGACCGGCACCCTTCGGGCGTCTCGGGCGGAAGCTACCCGCCAACCCGAGGTTCCGGCGGGACTACTTGGACATGTCGGCACGGTTCGCGATTCCTTTCGGCTGCTGGGAGCACCAACGATACGGTCGGCATCGGTGGGAGGCGTCAGCCTCGCTGGGGGATCTGTGGCCCGTAACGGTTCTCCCCAGGTCCAGTCACTGACGTTGTGGTTCTGCTTTGCCCAGAATCACCACCACAAGGTCAGTGGCTGGAGTGCATTGGCGAGGTCGACCAGGCGCCGTGCTGCCCGGCTGGCGACGTGCGGGGACTGACCGGGCCGAACGCTGACAGTGCCACTGGCACAGTTGGAGGTGCTAGGGTCCCGATATGACCGAGACCGCTGACGTCACTGGCTTGCTGACGATCGACGAACTCTCCGCGGCAACCGGGCTGACCGTGCGCAACACCCGCTATTACGCAAGCCTCGGACTGATCCCGCCTCCGGCCCGCAAGGGACGGGTTGCCTACTACGGACCCGAACACCGCAGCCGCCTGGAACTGGTGAAGTCATTGCAGGACCACGGGTTCACCCTCCAGGCGATCGAGCGCTACATCGCCCGGTTGCCGAGCGACATCACGCCGGAGGACCTTGCTATGCAGCGGGCCATGATCACTTCCTGGACCGATGCCGATCCCGACCAGATCCAGGTCAACATCGGACGCGAGCTGCGCAAACTGGGCCTCGAGTGGGACGCACTGGCAGCGGCTCGGGAGGCGACCGAACGGCACATGGAGGGGTTGGCTCTGGAGTTACGGCGCATTCTCATCGACGAGGTCGTCGATCCATTCCGGCGTACCCATCACACCTCGGAGGAGGTGGATCGGCTCGAAAGTGGCCTGCCACGGCTGCGGGAGCTCGCATTGGAGTCGATCGTGGTCGCCTTCCAGGATGCAGCCAACCGGGTTATCGGCCGTTCGTTGCTGAGTCCTGAGCCAGACGGAGACTGAATCCGCGTCTCGCAGTGACACAACCCTCCTTTCGACGGGCCGGGACCCTCCTTTCGACGGGCCGGGACCCTCCTTTCGACCCCCCGCCCTTGACCTTGACAGCAAAACTGTCACAATGGAGGGAGGCGCCCCTTCCTCGCGCCGATCAGCCCTCGACGCAGCCGGTGTCCGCCGGTACGTCGACTAGGCGGACACCGAGCCACAACCAGTGAGGACTGTCATGGCAGAAGCATTTGTGTACGACCACGTACGCACCCCGCGCGGCCGCGGGAAGAACACCGGATCCCTCTACGAAACCAAGCCCGTCGATCTCAGCGTGACCCTGGTCGACGCCATCCGGGAGCGCAACCCCGACCTGGATGCCAGCGCCATCGACGACGTGGTCCTCGGAGTGGTCACCCCGATCGGCGATCAGGGCGCAGACCTCGCTAAGACCGTGGCCATCAAGGCCGGCCTGTCCGACACCACCGGTGGCGTCCAGATCAACCGCTTCTGCGCCTCCGGCCTCGAGGCCGTCAACCAGGCTGCGGCTCGAGTCCGCAGCAACTTCGAAGACCTGATTCTCGCGGGCGGGGTTGAGGCCATGTCCCGCGTGCCGATGGGCTCCGACGGCGGTGCGCTCGCCATGGACCCGGCTACTGCACTCTCGTTCGGCTTCGCACCCCAAGGCATCGGCGCCGACACCATCGCGACTCTCGGCGGCTATGACCGCGAGACCTGCGACGGGCTCGCCGCCGAGTCCCACGCCCGCGCCGCGAAGGCCTGGGCCAACGGCTACTTCGCCAACTCGGTCGTCCCGGTCAAAGACCAGAACGGCCTGACCGTCCTGGACCACGACGAGACAATCCGCCCCGACACCACCGTGGACTCGCTGGCCCGGCTCAAGGCTTCCTTCGCCTCGATGGGCGCCGACGCTGGCTTCGACGACGTTCTGTTGGCCAGATACCACTGGTTGGAGAAGATCAACCACGTCCACCACGCCGGCAACTCCTCGGGCATCGTCGACGGCGCCAGCCTGATGCTGATCGGCAACGAAGCCGCGGGAGCCGCCCATGGCCTGACCCCGCGGGCCCGCATCGTGTCGACCGCCGTCTCCGGCGCAGACCCGTCGATCATGCTGACCGGTCCCGCCCCCGCCTCCTACAAGGCACTGGCCAAGGCCGGACTGGAGGTCAAGGACATCGACCTGTTCGAGATGAACGAGGCCTTCGCGGCCGTCGCTCTGCGATACATGGACGACATGGGCATCAGCCAGGACGTCACGAACGTCAACGGTGGCGCGATGGCTATGGGACACCCGCTGGGCGCCACCGGGGCCATCATCCTCGGCACTCTCATCGACGAGCTCGAGCGCCGCGACCTCAAGCGTGGTCTGGCCACGCTGTGTGTTGCCGGCGGCATGGGCGTTGCCACCATCATCGAACTCGTCTGATCCCGACCGATCGCGAAGAAGGAAGATTCCATGAGCATCACCGCTGAAAACGCCACCGAGTCGACGATCAGCTACGAGATCGACGCCGACGGCATCGTCACCCTCACCATCGACGACCCCACCCAGGGTGCCAACACCATGAACGAGCACTACATGGCGTCCATGGCATCGGTGGTCGACCGCCTCTACACCGAGGCCGACCAGGTCACCGGAGTGGTCATCACGTCGGGCAAGAAGATGTTCTTCGCCGGCGGCGACCTGAAGAAGATGTCCAAGATCGGGCCGGACGACGCCGAGGAAGCCTTCGCCATGGTGGAGTCCGTCAAGGCCACCCTGCGACGTCTGGAGAAGTTCGAGAAGCCTGTCGTGGCAGCCATCAACGGCGCCGCACTCGGCGGCGGTCTCGAGATCGCGTTGGCCTGCAACCACCGCATCGCCGTGCAGGGCCGCTACGAGATCGGTCTGCCCGAGGCCACCCTGGGCCTCCTGCCCGGCGGTGGCGGCGTCACCCGCTCGGTGCGCATGTTCGGTCTGTCGGACGCCCTCATGAACGTGCTCCTGCAAGGCCCGCGGGTCAAGCCGGACGCCGCCCTGAAGGCCGGCCTCGTCGACGAGATCGTGGAGGCCTCCGCGGACCTGGTGCCTGCCGCCAAGGCGTGGATCAAAGCCAACCCCGAGTCGTTCGCCCAGCCGTGGGATGCTCCCGGCTACCGGATGCCCGGTGGTACGCCGAGCAGCCCCAAGCTCGCTGGGTTCGTGCCCGCGTTCCCCGCGTTGCTCACCAAGCAACTCAAGGGCGCCGACTATCGCGCCCAGAAGGCGATCATGTCGGCGGCCGTCGAGGGCGCCCAGGTCGACTTCGACACCGCCAGCCGGATCGAGAGCCGCTACTTCACCTCGTTGGTGACAGGCCAGCAGTCCAAGAACATGATCCAGGCATTCTTCTTCGACCTGGGTGCCATCAACTCCGGCACCCTGCGTCCCAAGGGAGTGGAGAAGTTCACCGCGACCAAGGTCGGCGTACTCGGTGCCGGCATGATGGGCGCCGGCATCGCCTACGTGTGCGCCCGCGCGGGGATGGAGGTCGTCCTCAAGGACGTCGCCATCGAGTCCGCCGAAAAGGGCAAGGCCTACACCGCCGGCCTGAACGAGAAGGCCGTCTCCCGCGGCAAGCTCAGCCAGGACAAGGCCGACGAGATCCTCGGCCGCATCACCGCGACCATCGAGCCGTCGGACCTGGCCGGTTGCGATCTGGTCATCGAGGCCGTCTTCGAGGACGTCGCGCTGAAGAACAAGGTGTTCGCCGAGATCGCCCCGTTCATCAACCCCGACGCACTGCTGTGCTCGAACACCTCGACGTTGCCGATCACTGAGTTGTCCAAGGGCATCGACCGTCCCGCCGACTTCATCGGTCTGCACTTCTTCAGCCCCGTCGACAAGATGCCGCTGGTGGAGATTATCGCCGGGACCGAGACCTCCGACGACGCGTTGGCCAAGGCCTACGACGTGGTGATGCAGATCAAGAAGACCCCGATCGTGGTCAACGACAGCCGTGGGTTCTACACCAGCAGAGTCATCGGCACCCAGATCGAGGAGGGCCTGGCGCTGCTCGAGGAAGGCCAACAGCCTTACTCCATCGAGCGTGCCGCGACCTCGGCCGGCTACCCGGTCGGTCCGCTGCAGATCGCTGATGAGCTCAACCTCGAGCTGATGCACAAGATCGCCAAGACCACTCGCGACGCGGTCGGCACCACCGAGTTGACCACCACCGAGAAGGTCGTCGACCCGATGATTGAGATCGGTCGGGCAGGCAAGCTCCACGGCGCCGGCTTCTACGACTACAGCGAGGGTCGACGTACCCACATCTGGGAGGGCCTGAGCGAGAAGTTCCCGATCGCCCAGACCCAGTACCCGATCCAGGACATGCGGGACCGGATGCTGGTGCGCGAGGCGATCGAGACTGCGAAGTGCTTCGAGGAAGGTGTGCTGACCTCGGCCGCCCACGCCAACATCGGTTCGATCTTCGGCATCGGCTTCCCGCCGATGACCGGTGGTGCGGCGCAGTACATGACCGGGTTCCAGGGTGCCGACGGCGCCGTCGGACTGGACGCCTTCATCGCTCGCGCCGACGAACTCGCCGACGCATATGGCGAGCAGTTGCGTCCCACGCAGTATCTGCGCGACATGGCGGCGAAGGGGGAGACCTTCCCCGCCTGATCACGCAGCCCCGGTCACGCAGCCCTGGTCACCGGGCCAGATCAGCAAGCAGACGTCCGGCGCCCGCACCCGTGCTGGCGCCGGACGTGTCTGATCTCCCCTCCGCCGGCGCGTCTTGCGGTGCTGGCGTCCGTTGCGGTGTCGGGACGGCAGGACCCAGTCCGGGCAGCAGCGTGGTCGCGCGCTCCGGGTCCGGCGAGGTGAGGCCGGACAGCATCATGGCCGTGCCGCTGATCCCATTGACCAAACTGAGATCGCCGTCCGCGCCCCGAACTCCGGTCGGCCACAGTCGAGGGTCATCCCCGGCGGCCTCCACGAAGGCGGTCGCGGCTCGCAACGCCAACTCCCGGTGCGCCGATTCGCCAAGCACGTCGGTCGCGATGTCGAGCAGCCCCAGCGAGCCACCCAGCCCGTGGCACAACGTCAGTCCGCCCGCCAACATCGGCACCCTCAGACCACGCATCTGGTCTAGACACTCAGAGACCTCTGCCCCACAGATCTGCACCGCCGCCTCCAGTTCGGCTCGCACCGATGCAGGGCTCCAGGGCACCTGCAGGCCCTCCTCGGTGAGAGTGAGCAGCCGCGCTCGAACCACGCCGGCTCCTGCCGCACCGTGGCACCAGCGCGCGGGCCAACTCGGCTCCTCGGCGGTCAGGTCGGGCCAGCCGCCCGCGGCTGGATCGAACCAACTCGACTCCCAGGCCAAGCCCTCGTGCGCCAACATCAGCGCATCCTCGGCTAGGACCGGCCAGCGGGCAGCGGCCTCCACCAGTGCCAACACGATCCCGCTGGCCCCCTGCGACAGACCGCACAGCGACCGACCTTGGGGACCTGGCCACGAGCGTCCCCACATCTCCACCCGTGACAGCCTGCCCAGACGAGCCAGCAGCGCGACCGGTGCCGTCTGACCCGGCAACCGGGTGCTGGCCAACAGAGTTCCAGCCGCACCGTCGGTCAGATCGGCCGACAGGTTCGCGGGGTTCACCTCGGCCGAAAGGTCCAGACCGCTGTCTGCTCCGAGCAGATCATTCAACGCCGCCACCACTCCCGGCCGACCGGACAGCCAGCCGTCCCCGCGAGTCTGACGGCCGGCAACGGATTGGGCCCCCGCGCGCGCCAACCGTGCGCAGTCCCGTCGCGACGCCTCGGTGATCAACTCTGAGTGCGCCAGGTGACTCAACGCCCACGCGATGCCGGCGTCGCCGTCACGGATCGAGGACAGGCCGGTACGACGCTCCCGCAACTGCCCGTCGGCGCCGAGCCCCCAGGTCGGCCAACTGACCGCGTCGTCGACCTCCACCGCCGCGTCGATGAGCAGGTCCACGCTGCGCTGCACCGCCGCAGCAAGGATCCGGACCGAACTGCTCACCGGGACCACCCCGGAGAGCGCGGACGGAGTCCTGGCATCCGCGGGTCGCGGCGATGGGCAACGAACGTGCGGGCGGCCGCGTCGGCCAGCGGTTCGTTCCGGCGCCGTTCCCTCCAGGCCTGCGCGACCAAGCCGCAGATCAGCTCACCGTGGCTCTGTGCGGTGGCTGGCCGCTGCGCCCACGCAACCCCCGCAGACAGTGGCACCGTCAACGGCGGGGTGGCGGCACACAGCAGCCCGGAGCAACTGGTCACCAGCGGCTCCAGCAGTCGAGCCACCGCAGTGTCGGGCACTTGGAGCGCGGCCCCATCGGCTCGGGCCAGTGTGGCCGGGTCGGCGCCGACCCGCAGCGACCACGCGAACTCCACGCTGAGCAGCAACTCGGTGACCCGACCGACCAGCGTGGCCACCTTCGCCATTACCGGCGCCAAGTAGATCCGGGACCAGGGCGAGGTGCTGGCCGGGTCACGGGACTCGTTCCAGGTGTACCACCAACCGTCCTGAACCACGCAGCCTCGCCGACGGCTGATCGTCAACTCAGAGCCGGCACGCGGAGCCAGTCCGGCTCCGGCGCCGAGGGTCGCATAGTCACCGCGGCTCACCGTGCGGCGTTCCCCTTGGTCTTCCACGACCGCGGCGCCACCGACACCCGAGGCGAACACCGGAACCGGCCCTGACCAGGACCGGCCGCCGGCATGGGCGGCGCGCAACATCGACTCCAGCGGCGGAGCCGAGGCGGGGAAATGTTCGGGCGACTCGGTGGGGGCGGCATACCACCGGGCGTGCAGGAGTGCGGCCAGATCAGAGTGTGCGGACGCGGTCTGGGCCACCTCTGCGGCCCGCTCCAGGTGCCGACGGTCAGACTCGCTCCAGGTCATGCCTGGGCTCGCAGTTGCTGAGAGTGGCTGGCCGGACGTCTCAGGTATCGGCCCGGAAGGCGAGGCAGTGCGGTCGACTGGCGCCCGAGCCCGCCAGCGACCGCACCGACGATTGCCGGCGGGCAGCCACCGAGCGCCCAGCGCTCGTCCCCCGTGGCTGACCCGGCCGACACCCCATCGCTCGCGTCCGCCAACGCCTCCATCACCGACCCGGTTCCCCCGGCCACCGCAGAACGCCCAGCTTGCTGGTTCCCCATGGTGGCCCTCTCCGAATCACTGACTCTCCGGTTGTGCACCGGACGGCGGTGTCGTGGACACGACGATGGGGAAGAGTGCGGTGTCTTCGATTCTGATACCTCGAGAAGGAATTTGTTTGAAAGGGCTTCGCAAACGGGGCTGTCGCCGCCCTGAGCAGGTCGCAATCAAGGGGTTCGCGACAGAATTCGCGCCGGCAGGTATCAGAACCGGACCCCCGGAGCTCTTCAACTTCGAACGACCAGACCACTAACCTTGCCAAAGGCGGATCGCCTAAGTGTGGGGCGCGGGCGACAGGGAGACTCGATGAGCAGTTCCACCACCTACGACACCGGCAGCGGACCAAGGCCCGCCCCGCCGGTAGGTGTGCCTCGTCCTGCGATCGGCTTGACCCAGACGGCCGCTCGTCGATTGAGGGCGCGGTCCCTGGAGCCTGCCCGCGCCGGACTCGACCTCGACGGAACCGTCTACGTCGGTGACACGTTGCTGGTCCCCGGGTTGCCGGGGCTCTCCGCCGACCCGGCCCTCGCGGTCTTGAGCCAGGTCGCGGGAGAGTACGACGCCCGCCTCAAAGTGCTGCGCGACGACGCCCGGGACGCGGTCATCGGTCGCCTCCGGCTCACTGAAAGCATCGACCAGGTCACCGCCACCGGTGTCGAGATCGTTGCGGCGCCCGGCAAGCCGCTCGACGCCTGGGACCTTCTCCAAGGCGCGCGCCGCGAGGACCCCGAGGCCATGGTCGGCGTCGGGTTGTCCCACGTGATCGTCCCGGCCGGCCAACTTCAGGGCGTCGGTTACATCCAGGGAGTCGGTTACATCCAAGGCGTCGGTTACATCCAAGGCGTCGGCTATATCCAGGGCGTCGGTTACATCCAGGGCGTCGATGACAACGGGCGGGCCCCGGTGGTCTGGTCGGCACCGTCTCCTCGTCCCCCATGCGAGAAGAGTGACCCGTGGGGCACCGGTCCTGTGGTGGCCCTGATCGACACCGGCATCGGTCAGCACCCGTGGTTCACTGACGGTGTGGTGCGTGATCTCACGGTCGCAGGCGTGCCGGTCGGGCTGCGCTTCTCGCCGGCCGACGATCCCGAGGGCAGCGGCGTCACGGTCGACAAGGTCAACCAGACCCTCGACCCGATCGCCGGGCACGGCACCTTCATCGCCGGAGTGGTGCGTCAGCACTGCCCGCAGGCCACCTTGGTCGGCATTCCGATCATGTACGGCGACGGCGCCGCTGACGAGATCGACCTCGTCGACGCCCTCGAGGGCCTGATCATCCACCAGCACCTCGTCGGGGCCGGCTCCACCGACGGTCGGGCGATCGAGGTGCTGTCACTGTCGCTGGGCTACTACCACGAAGCCGCGGCAGACGTGGTCTCCACCGAGTCCCTGGCTCGCGTTCTCGGCGGGCTCGCCGCCACCGGAGTCGCAATCGTGGCAGCCGCCGGCAACGCCGCCTCCACCGTCGAGTTCTACCCGGCCGCCCTGACTGCGGACCCCGCCATCGGGGCCAGTGTGGTCAGCGTCGGTTCTGCCGCGCCCCAGGAACACCTGGTGGCCTCCTACTCCAACACCGGCGGTTGGGTCGACGCCTATCGTCAGGGCACCAACGTCGTCAGCACCATGCCGGTCACCTTCGCGGGCTCGCTGCAGGCGACCCTGGAGACTGCGGCCGGAGCCAATCCGGCCCGTGCGACTCCCGACTCCGACAACTACAGGTGCGGGTTCGGTGTCTGGAGCGGCACATCGTTCGCGGCGCCGGTGCTCGCTGCCGAGGTCGCCTCCGGGCTGGCCGCGCAGGCTGCAGGCACCTCCACCGAGGAGCGAATCAAGGCGATCCGAACTGTGGTCGCAGACCTGTTGGGTTCCTCGACGTGATGACCACCGAATCCGGCTCGCACGGGGTGGCCGACCGCGCCGCCACCGACTTCCGTGCCTATCGAGCCGGTGACGAGACGGCCTTGGCGCGTCTGATCGACGAGGTGACTCCATTGTTGTGGCACACCGCACGCGGGTGCGGTCTGGACTCGGACAGTGCGCAGGACGAGGTGCAGGAGACCTGGGTGGTCTTCTATCGGTCTGCCGGCACGATCCACGAACCGCAAGCCGTTCTCGGGTGGCTGCTCACCACAGTGCGTCGTCGCGCCCAGTCTGCGGCCGCCCGCGGTCGGCGCGAGGCCCTTCCGGTCGAGGACGAGATCTTTGCTTACCGCAGTGATGACCGGCCCGGGCCCGAGGACGAGGCCGTCGCCGGCGCCGCCGGCGCAGCGCTGTGGCAGCACTTCACAGCCCTGAACGAGCGCTGCAGGTTCCTGTTGCGGGTGCTGGCCCACGGTGATCGACCCGATTACGCGTCCATCTCCACCGCACTGGGTATGCCGGTGGGAAGCATCGGTCCCACCCGTGGTCGGTGCCTGGCCACCTTGAGAGCAGCGCTTGAATCCGATCCACACTGGTCCGAAATGAGGTTGCCCCGATGATCAGTCCACGCAAACCGGCCAACGATCCGGCCGACTCTGCCCTGATCGACGCCGACGATGTGCACGTTCTGGAGCAGTTGCGCGACTTGGTCCAGGCCCATGACCCCGTCCCGGCGGGCCTGACGGAGCGGGCCGCTTTCGCCATCACGGTGGCAGCACTGGAGGCAGAGGTTGCGGAGTTGACGGTGCTGTCCACCGAGACCGCCGGCGTCCGCGGCGACGGCGAAGTCGCCAGCACGGTCACTTTCACCGGTAGCGATCTGACCGTGATGGTCAGCGTCGAGGTCGGCTCGGACGGCACTCGTCACCTGATGGGATGGGCCAGCGCCAGCCCGGTGGAGGTGGAACTGTTCGGCACTTCACACACTCAGAAGACCGTGACCGACGAGCAGGGCCGGTTCCGGTTCGGTCTCAATGGCCCAGCTCAGGTGCATATGGTGCTGCGCCGCACTGACCTGGTGGAGGCACGGGCGTTGATCACCCCGCCGATGGAGATCTGAGTACCCAGGTCGACCGCAAACCCGATGGACCAGCGAATCTGAGGTAGGTGGGGACCTCGAGTCCCAGTGAGGCAGCGGAGCGCCGTCTGGCGCGTGGAAAGCAGCTGAACGGCCAGGGCGACTGGCCGGCGGCTCGTCGCGTGCTGCGTCAGGGCATGGCCGACCTCGCCGATCATCAGGATCCTGGCTTCGGTGAACTGCGTGCCCGGATGCTGGTGACCCGCGCTCTATGCGACTTGCACGTCGACGGTCAGGACACCGCGATGGCGACCCTCGCTCTGGCACGTGACGAAGCCGAGTCCAGCGGATCGGCGTACGCCGCCGCCTTGGCCGACGTGCAGGAGGGCGCGATCTGGCTGCACCTGGGGGAGTGGCACCGCGGGCTGGCTGCTCTGCGCCGCGTTCGGGTGACCGATCTGCGTCTGCCCCTCGAACAGTTCGCCACCCTGCTCAACCGTGGGCTCGCCGAAGTGTCCCGGCTGGACCTGGAGGCTGGCCGCCAAGACCTTGCTAGCGCCCTCGAGCTCGCGGTGGACAACGACTGGCCGGAGATGGTCTTCAAGGCCCGGCACAACCTCGGCTGTCTGGAGTATTTCGCGGGAGACCTGCCGGCGGCGATCCGGCTGATGCGCCAGGCCGACGACATGGACGTCGATGTCGACCGGGTCCGGGGTCGCCATGACCTGGGCAAGGTGCTGCTGGAAGCCGGCCTGGTCGGTGAGGCCACCGTTCTGTTGCGCGACACTGCTGAAGTGGCGCGCCGACGCCGCCAGCGCCTCGACGAGGGAGAGGTGCTGCTCGACCTGGTCAGGGCCTATCTACTCGCAGACGATGCCGCCGAAGCAGCCCGCGCCGCCCGGGCAGCGGTGCGGGCATTCTCCTCCCGCGGCGACTGGGTGCGGGCCGAGCAAGCCGAGATGCTGCGCCGGGCGGCCGGCTTCTCCGGGGGCGCCTCCCGACGCAGGGCCACCACGGCCGACCCACAGACCTCTGCCGGCCGGATGGGACTTCGGTTGCTCGCCGAGGGTGCTCTGGACCGGGGAGACCTGCCGGGGGCCCGGACAGCCCTGACCGCGCTCCCGCGTCGACAGCGCGACGGCCTCGGCTCCGAACTCCACGAGCGATTCCTGCGCGCCTGGCTGGCTGACCTGGAAGGCGACCGGCAGCGCCGCGGACGCCAGTTGCGGGTGGCGGCCGAGCGACTCCAACACCGTCAGGGAGTCATCCCCAGCCTGCAACTGCGAGCCTCCATGTCGGTGCACGGTCGTCGTTTGGCCGAGCTGGACCTGGATCAGGCTCTGCGGCACGGCTCTCCCCGGTCGGTCTACGCCAGCCTGGAACGATGGCATGCGGCCTCGCAGCGGATCTTCCCGGTCACTCCCATCGAGGACCCGGAGGTGGCTCGGGTGGTGGCCGAGCTGAGGCAGTTGCGGATGGCCAACTCGCAGGATGCAGGCGGCCTCGACACCGCCGACCAGGCAGACCGGTTGGAGTTGCGCCTGCAGCAGTTGACCTGGGAGCGACGCCCCCGGGCCAGTCGCGAACTCCGGACGGCCTCGTTCTCCGAGGTTCAGTCACGGCTGGCCGAGACCGGCCAGACGCTGCTCGGGTTCGTCGCTCACCGTGACACCCACCACTGCCTGGTGATCAACTCCGACGGAGCCTGGCTCAAGACCCTGACCACCCCCGACGTGGACGCACTGGCCGAACAGTTGAGACGGGACCTGCGAGCCCGGGCGCTGAGCCACGGCACCGCGCTGAGCCCGATGGTCAACGGCGCCGTGCGATCCTCGGCCCGGGCGCTGCAACAAGCGGTTCTCGGGCCGGTGCTTGAGTTGATCGGCGACTCTGTCGTGATCTCCCCGACCCGCCGGCTGGCGTCGGTGCCCTGGGGTGCGTTGCCGGCGATGGCTGAGCGGCCCGTCACGGTCGCGCCGTCGGTGAGTCGGTGGTGCGCCACCGAGATCTGTCAACCGATCGGTTCGGTGGAGGTGCTGACCGGTCCGGGCCTGAACCACGCCGATATCGAGGCAGCCGATGTCGCTCGGGAGTGGTCCCGAGACGGATCGCCGACGGTGCGGCCCATGATCGGGGCCAGAAGCAGCGACCTGACCCGGGCGCTGGCCACACCGAGCCTGGTCCATGTCGCCGCGCACGGCCTGCACAGCGAGCAGAACCCGATGTTCTCCACCTTGCGGATGGTCGACGGCCCAGTTTTCGCCCATGAGATCCGGGCGGCCCGCTCGGTGCACGCGGTGATCTCCTCGTGTGACGTCGGCCAGTCCCACATGCGCCCAGGGGACGAACCGTTGGGACTGGCCGCCGCGCTGCTGGCGTTGGGAGCAGGCTCGGTGGTCGCCGCCGTTGCCCCGCTGCCGGACGAGGTCGCAGCCATCGCGATGCGGATCTACCACCGGCATCTAGCAGGCGGGGTCGGGGCCGCCGAGGCCCTCGCCCTGATGCGCGCCGAGGCTCCGGGCGCCGATGCGCTCTGTCTGTATGGCGCCGACTGGCGACTCAAAGCCGCTTCAGCGGGCGAGCCGAACGGTTGAGGCGTTCGGTTGAGGCGTTCGGCTGCACGGGACGGCCCGGACGGGGACAATGACACTGGACCTGCATCTGATCGGTTTCGGGACAGTGGTTCGCCACCCCGGCGCGCGACCTCAGACGGTCCGGTTAGGGCACGTCTGTGACGATGGGTCTACTTTCCTGTTGTGAGTTTTCGAGGAGCATCGTGAGCGACCACTCCCCAACCCCGGATGCGCATCTGGTCGACGTAGCCGCCCTGCGTGTCATCTTCGGCGAGGTCGAGGCCGTCGCCGGGGTCGACCTGCAAGTTCCGGCGGGCATCTCGACCGCGTTGCTGGGCCGCAACGGCGCCGGCAAGTCGACCACGATGCGAGTCATCGCGGGAGTGGTGCCGCCGACCGAGGGCCGGGTGGAGGTGGCCGGGTACGACGTTGCCGTCGACCCGCTCGCAGTCAAGCGAGTCGTGGGTTATTGCCCCGACGTCGGTGGAACCATCCCGCGGGCGACCCCGTGGGAGCACCTGCAGTTGGCTGCCCGGCTGCGTCGTATCGACGACTGGGAACATCGCGCCCGGGAGATGCTCGAACGCTTCGAACTCGGCGACGTCGCACATCGGGTCACCAGCGGCTTCTCCCACGGCATGGGTCGACGGCTCTCGGTGATCTTGGCGTCATTCCACGATCCGCAGGTGTTGCTCCTCGACGAGCCCTTCGACGGTGTCGACCCGATCGGGGTCGAGGCGACCATGGAGATCATCGACGACGCCCGGTCTCGCGGGGCAGCGGTGCTGGTCTCCACCCACTTGCGTGAACTCGCGGTGCAGGCGTGCTCGACGGTCACCGTGCTGCGCGGCGGGTCCCGGGTCGCGAACCTCAGCGCCGACGAGATGAGCGGCGAGGAGGGCGCGCGTGCCTACCGCGAACTCCTCGACTGACCAGGCTCGGGGAGTCTGGTTGGACCCCCCGGCTCGCCAGGGCCTGGTGGCCGAGCAACGTCGCGCCTATCGCGACGTCATCCATCTGGTTCGTTTCCGGGCCTCGTCGTTGCGTCCCAGAGCCCGCCGGATCGCGGTGGCGGTCTTCGTGAGCATCACCCTGCTGGTCTGGATCATCCCGGCGGTCGTGCCGCGGGCAGGGGCAGCCGAGTCCGATGCAGCCTTCCAAGTGCTGCTGGTGCTGCCGACAGCCTATGCCGCGTTCTTTCTCCTCAACCTTGCTTCCGCGATCGCGTCGGGCGGTGGCCGGGAATTGGTCTCCTCCGAACAGGGCGTGGCCTTTCCGATCAGCCCGACCACCGACCACCTCGGTGCTTTGCTGCTGGCGCCGCTCAACATCGCCTGGCTGATCGAGGGCTGGGCGCTGATCGGCGCCACCTCGTTCGCGGTCGGGTTCGACTACTTCTGGGGCGCAGTCCCGCTCACCGTGCTGTGGATCTTGATGACCACGGCTGCCGCCCAAGCAGTGGCTTGGACGGTCGAAGGCGTACGCCGACAGCCCGGCGGCCTGTGGATCGTCCGGGGCATGGGCATCGTGCTGGCGCTGGCGGCGGGCATCCTGCAGCTCAACGGACTGATCGGGCCGCTGCTGGACCAGATGCCTACCGATGACCTGATCGTCCGGATGGCTCTGGGCATCGACTTGGCTTGGCTGGCCTACCTGGTCGGACTGGCGGCGCTCTTCGCCGGCTTCGTGGTGGTCGGCGCGATCCCGGCGACCTGGGCGGCTCGCAGACTTCCCCGCGACGAGACCAGAGTCGAGTCCGGGTCGTTCACGCCACGGGCAACTCCGGGGTCCGACTTCGCGATGCTGCTTCGTATCGACCGTGGATCGGTGTGGCGGGCGGTGCCGATGCGTCGCGGTGTCGCGGTGCTGGCGGTGCTCCCGGGCATGATCGCACTGGCCGGCAACCTGCCGTGGAGCCAGTTGACGATCCTGCCCGGACTGGTCGCTTCCGGTGCCGTGCTCCTGTTCGGCGTCAACGCTTGGTCCCTGGATGGCCGCGGCATCCTGTGGAAGGAGTCGCTGCCGGTCTCGCCGGCCGTGGTGTGGGCGGCTCGTTCGTGGGTGATGGTCGAGTTCATCGTGGTCGCCTCGGCAGTCACCTTGTTGTTGGCCTGCCTGCGCGCCGGCGTACCGACCGCGTCGGAAGTCTCGGCGCTGGTCTGCATCTGGCTCATCGTGGTGCTCCAGGTGTTGGGCGCGTCGCTGAAGTGGTCGCTGCGATCGCCCTACTCGGTCGACTTGCGTTCCGCGCGGGCCACCCCGGCGCCGCCCCTGGTGATGGTCGGCTATTCGACCAAGTTGGCGATGTTGACCACGTTTTCGAGCCTGCTCTTCTCCGCCTCCGCGGAGTCGGCGTACTGGCAGGCGTCGGTGCTGGTGGCGCTGCCCTTCGTGGTCTATCAGGCGTTCCGGTTCCTGGGCTATCGAGACGGCTGGGTGAATCCAGTCAAACGAGCCCGGGTCGCCACCACCGTTGCCCTCTGAACTCTCTCGAACTCTCTGAGCCGTCAGGTGCGGCGCAGCACCACGACCAGGTCGTCCAGTTCGGCCTGCTGGCCGTCGGGACCAACCGCGTCGCGCATCCGGGACTCGGCAACCTCGACAGTCCATTCGGAGCCGAGGTCGAGCGTCTGGACTTCTGCCTCCGCGCTGGGCAGCAGGTGGTGGTGCGCCGGGTGGTGCTCCATCTGCGACCACGGCGGCGGGGCCCCGTGGGAGACGATCACCAGATGCCCGCCGGGGGCAACCGCCCCGGCAGCGCGGCGCAGGATCTCGGTGCGCGGCAGGTCGACCATGGAGTGGAAGAACGACGCGGTCACCAGGTCAACCTGCTCGGTCGGTGTCCAGGTCGACAGGTCGGCCGCGACCCAGGTGATCTGCCCGTCCAGACCGGCTGATTCTGCGGCGGCCTGGCCGCGGCTGATCGCGGTGGCGGAGATGTCGACCCCGGTCACCTGCCACCCCTGCTCGGCCATCCACAGCACGTCGCCACCCTCGCCACAGCCCAGGTCGAGCGCAGTGCCCACCGGCAGGCCTGCGACCACGGCGGCAGTGGTCGGGTTGACCGTGCCCGACCAGATCTGTCCCTGCTCGCCGTAACGGGCCTCCCAATGCGTGGTCGGGTCGTCGGCGTGGGGAACGGGTTCTGCGGGCGGGTGTCGGTGATCGTGCGTCATGGGGACAATCATGCGTCGATGTGTCAGGAGTGCAAGAGTGGTTGCAGAAATGGCAACGGAGGGGATATGCGAGAACTCGATCTGGTCGGGCCCCGACTGAGGTTGGCACGTCGGGCCCGGGGTCTGACCCTGGCTGAGGTCGCCGGCCGTGCCGGCATGTCGACCAGCACGCTGTCGCGGACTTCGTCCACTCCCCGTTGGCCACCTATTTAGGCAAAGCATAAACAGTCAGGCTTGATTGTTTGTTAGTTGGCTGGCAGGCTGTCCATGTGAGCGCCGTCACCCAATCTCGGGTCCCCCAGGAGGAACGCTCGCGGGTGATGCGCGCCCGGCTGTTGGACTCGTGCGTCGAACTGCTCGCCGAGAAGGGGTATGCCGGCACCACCACGACCCTGGTCAGTGAGCGTGCTGGAGTCTCCCGCGGAGCCCAACTGCACCACTTCCCGAGCAAGAACGACCTCGTGGTGGCCGCCGTCAAGCACGTCACAGTGACCCGTTCGGACGCGTTCGACGAAGCCGCCAGCCAGATCGACTCTCGGCTGCCGGCGGGTGCCTCGCGATCCCGGGCGGTGCTCCAAGTGCTGGCCGACCACATGAGCTCCGAACCGTTCATGGCGGCCCTGGAACTGTGGGTCGCAGCCCGCACAGACCCCTCCCTGCTGGAGTCCATCGGACCCCTCGAGCGAGAGATCGGCCGGTCGATGCACAACGCCACCGTCGAACTCCTCGGCGTCGACGAGTCGGTGCCAGGGACCCGCGAACTGGTCCAAGCCACCCTCGACCTGGTTCGTGGACTGGCGCTGGCCGACATCGTCTCGGATGACTCCCGGCGCCGTGCCGGCATCCTGGACCGCTGGGCCGGCGTACTCGACGATCAACTACCCCTCCCCGGAAAGGCAACCCGATGAGCGTGCTGGACCCTCTGTTGACCGACCTGGCCACCGAGACCCACCTGCTCCGAGCAGCGGTCGCAGACCTGAGCGATCAGCAATGGCAGGCACCGACCCCCGCCCCCGGGTGGACGGTGCGAGACACCATCGGCCACCTCGCGTGGACCGACGAGGCCGCCATCGCCTCCGCGACCGACAAGGAAGCCTGGGACGCACTGGTGGTGACCGCCCTGGAAGACATCGACCATGCCGTGGACGAGGCGGCCCATCGGGTCGGTTCCGACCCCAACCTGCTCGCCCGCTGGGACGCCGGATGCGCTCGCCTGGCGGAGGTGCTGCGCGCCCACGAAGGCAAGATCGGCTGGTTCGGGCCGCCGATGTCACCCACCTCGATGGCCACCGCCCGGTTCATGGAGACCTGGGCCCACGGTCTCGACGTGCGTGAGGCCTTGGGCCTGCCCGCCGTGCCGACCGACCGGATCCGCAACGTGTGCCACCTCGGGGTCCGCACCCGCGACTTCGCCTTCGGCACCCACAACCTGCCCAGCCCCGTCGAGGAGTTCGGCGTCACCCTGGCCGCCCCCAGCGGGGACATCTGGACCTGGGGCCCCGAAGAGGCCACCCAGACCGTGACCGGCTCGGCCTGGGACTTCGCTCGACTGGTCACCCAGCGCATCCACCGATCCGACACCGATCTGGTCGCGAGCGGACCGGACGCCGACCGATGGCTGGACATCGCACAGGCGTTCGCCGGGCCGCCCGGCGAGGGTCGCGCCGCCAAGGGTGAGACCACCATCGAGAAGGAGCGAGTGTTGTGAAGGACATGATCAGGGTCGGCAACTGCTCCGGCTTCTACGGCGACCGGATCTCGGCGATGCGCGAGCAACTCCAGGGCGGCGAACTGGACTACCTGACCGGTGACTATCTGGCTGAGTTGACCATGCTGATTCTCGGCAAGGACGTCGTCAAAGACGCCAGCACCGGTTACGCCAAGACCTTCCTGCGCCAGGCTGAGGACACCCTCGGCCTCGCCTTGGACAAGGGCGTCAAGATCGTCAACAACGCCGGTGGTCTCAACCCGGCCGGTCTGGTCGCCCGGCTCGAGCAGATCGTGCCCGGGGCGAAGATCGCCTACATCACCGGCGACCAGCGGTCGATTCCCGGCGCCTTGACCGCCAACGCCTACCTCGGCGCGTTCGGTATCTCCCGAGCCCTGACCGAGGGCGCCGACGTCGTCATCACCGGCCGGGTCACCGACGCCTCGGTGATCGTCGGCCCCGCCATCGCCGAGTTCGGCTGGGGCTACGACGACCTCGACCCGTTGGCCGGTGCTGTGGTCGCCGGACACATCATCGAGTGCGGCACCCAGTGCTGCGGCGGCAACTTCGCCGGCTTCAAAGACCTCCTTGCCGCAGGTCGACTCGACAAGCCGATCGGCTTCCCGATCGCCGAGATCCGCCCGGACGGCAGTTGCGTCATCACCAAACACGACGGCACCGGCGGCGCTGTCACCATCGATACCGTGACGGCGCAGTTGGTCTACGAGATCGGCTCCCACCGCTACCTCGGCCCCGACGTCACCACCCGACTCGACACGGTGCAGTTGAGCCGCCAGGGCCCCGACCGCATCGAAGTCTCCGGCGTCACCGGGGAGCGCCCGCCGGCCAGCCTCAAGGTCGGCATCAACACCATCGGAGGCATGCGCAACAGCGTCGAGTTCGTGGTCACCGGCCTCGACATCGACGAGAAGGTCGCCTGGATCCGGTCCCAGTTCCAGCCGCAGGCCGAGGTGGTCGACTGGTCGCTGTCGACCCACCCGCCACTGGACGCCGACTCCGAGGAGGCCGCCTCGGCGCTGCTGCGCTGCACGGTCCAAGATGCCGATGCGGACGTGGTCGGACGCCGGTTCGCCGGGGCTGCAGTGGAGTTGGCGCTGGCCTCCATCCCCGGCTTCCACCTCACGGCCCCTCCCGGCCCGGCCTCCCCGTTCGGTGTCTTCTCCGCCGAGTACGCCGACCGCGAGCCCGGAGGTATCGGCCAGAGCGTGGTGATCGGCGAGACTCGCATCGACATCGCAGACCCCACCGAGTTCGCCACCGACTCCAGCCCGACCGGATACCGGCCCACGCCCTACCCCGGCGTCACCGACTCGCTGACCCGGCGGGCGCCGCTGGGCTCGTTCGTGTTCGCCCGTTCCGGCGACAAGGGCGGCGCGGCCAACCTCGGCCTGTGGGTGGCCAACGACGGCGCCGCGTGCCGCGAGGACCGGATCACCTGGCTGACCAAACTGATCACTCCCCGCAAGATCCGGGAGCTCATTCCAGAGGCGGCAGACCTCGAGGTCGAGGTCTTCACCTTCCCCAACATCGGCGCGGTCAACGTGATGATCCACGGCCTGCTCGGCCGTGGCGTCGCCGCCTCGACTCGGTTCGACCCCCAAGCCAAGGGACTCGGCGAATACGTCCGATCCCGCATCGTCAACATTCAGGAGGACCTGCTGTGACCTCGGACCTGTTCGATCTCGGTGCGAACTTCGCCAAGCGCGAGATCGCCCCCCATCTCCAGGAGTGGGAGGACGCCGGCGAGATTCCCCGCGAACTGCACAAGGCAGCGGGAGCCCTCGGCATCCTCGGCATCGGGTTCGCCGAAGACAAGGGCGGCCAGGGCGGCACCCTGACCGACGTCAACGACCTCACCGAGGGGATGGTCGCCGAGGGTGCCTCCAGCGGCTTGATCGCGGGACTGTTCACCTTGGGCATCGCGATTCCGCACATCCTCAACCACGGCTCTGCGGACCTGATCCAGCGCTACGGGGTGCCGACGATGGAGGGCGAGAAGATCGGCAGCCTGGCCATCACCGAGCCCGGTGGCGGTTCGGATGTGGCCCGGCTGCGGACCACGGCGGTCCGCGACGGTGACCACTACGTCGTCAACGGCACCAAGACCTTCATCACCTCCGGCGTACGCGCAGACTTCGTCACCACTGCCGTGCGCACCGGCGGCCCCGGCGCCAGCGGGGTGAGCCTGCTGGTGATCGACAAGAACACGCCCGGATTCACCGTGGACCGGACGTTGGCCAAGATGGGCTGGCACTGCTCCGACACGGCTGAGCTCGGCTTCGCCGACGTCCGGGTGCCGGTGGGCAACCTGGTCGGGGAGGAGAACCACGCCTTCGCCTACATCGCGGAGTCATTCGTCACCGAGCGGATCTGGCTGGCCGTGCAGGCCTACGCCATCGCCCAACGGTCGCTGGTCCTGACGGCCCAGTGGTGCCGGGACCGGTCCACCTTCGGCGACCCGATGATCACCCGCCAGGTCGTGCGGCACCGGCTGGTCGAGATGCACCGCCAGTGCGAGGTCGCCCGCAGTTACACCCGCGCCGTCGCCGCCGAGTACGACGCTGGCGGCGGTGTGGTCACCCCCGACCTGATCGCCAAGGCCGTGCTGGCCAAGCAGACCGCGGTCGAGGCTTCCCAGTGGGTCTGCGACACAGCCGTCCAACTCCACGGAGGACTCGGATACATGCACGGCACCGAGGTGGAACGCCACTACCGCGACACCCGCATCCTGCCCATCGGTGGCGGCGCCACCGAAGTGATGACCGACCTGGCCGCCAAGTTGTTGGGATACACCGCATGACCACGAACACACCCGCCCTCGACACGGTCGCGGAACGACCTGCCCCACCGACACAGACGAGCAACCGCAGCGCGATGCTGGACAAGCTCGCCGACCTCGACGCCGAGCACGCCAAGGCAGTCGTCGGTGGCGGCGAGAAGTATGTCGAGCGACACCGCAAGCGCGGCAAGTTGACCGCCCGCGAACGTATCGAACTGCTCATCGATCCCGGCTCGGCCTTCCTTGAACTCAGTCCGCTGGCGGGCTGGGGATCCGACTTCAACGTCGGCGCGGCCATCGTCACCGGCATCGGCGTGGTCGAGGGTGTCGAGGTGATGATCGTCGCCAACGACCCGACCGTCAAAGGCGGGTCGTCCAACCCGTGGACGGTCAGGAAGTCCTTCCGGGCGGCCCAGATCGCCGCGGACAACAACCTGCCCACCATCTCCCTGGTGGAGTCCGGCGGCGCGGATCTGACCACCCAGAAGGAGATCTTCATCCCGGCCGGCGCGATGTTCCGCAACATCACCCGGGCCTCGGCCGCCCGTCGGCCGTCGATCGCGCTGGTCTTCGGGAACGCGACTGCTGGCGGGGCCTACATCCCCGGCATGAGCGACTACATCGTGATGGTCAAGAAGGGTGCCAAAGTCTTTCTGGCCGGCCCCCCGCTGGTGAAGATGGCCACCGGTGAAGAGACCGACGACGAAGCCCTCGGCGGTGCCGAGATGCACGCCAAGATCTCGGGCCTGGCTGACTTCCTCGCCGAGGACGAGGCCGACGCGATCCGGATCGGCCGACGCCTGGTGGCGCGTTTGGACCGCCGCAAGCCGGTGCCCGCTCCCAGCCCCGAGTACGCCGACCCCGACTTCGACACCGACGAACTACTCGACCTGATTCCAGCGGACATCAAGCAGCCCTTCGACCCCCGTGAGGTGATCAAACGGATTTGCGACGGAGTCAGCCCCGCCACCGCCACCAGTCGCGGCAACGGTGCCGTCTTCGACGAGTTCAAACCTCTCTACGGACCGAGCCTGGTCACCGGTTGGGCGCGCCTGCACGGACGCCAGATCGGCATCCTGGCCAACGCCCAAGGCATCATCTTCTCCGAGGAGGCCCAGAAGGCGACCCAGTTCATCCAGTTGGCCAACAAGTCCAACACCCCACTGCTGTTCCTGCACAACACCACCGGCTTCATGGTCGGCAAGGACTACGAACAGGGCGGCATCATTCGCCACGGCGCCCAGATGATCAACGCCGTGTCCAACTCCACCGTGCCCCACCTGACGGTGATCTTGGGTTCCAGTTACGGAGCCGGCAACTACGGCATGAACGGCCGCGCCTACGAGCCGCGGTTCCTGTTCACCTGGCCGTCGGCGAAGTCCGCAGTGATGGGCGCGACGCAGTTGGCCGGGGTGCTCTCCATCGTCTCCCGGCAGGCCGCCGAGTCCAGAGGGCTGCCCTTCGACGAAGAGGCCGACGCCGCAGCCCGGGCGGCGGTCGAGACGATGGTCGAGGAACAGTCGCACCCCTACGTGCTGTCGGGGATGTTGTACGACGACGGCGTCATCGATCCACGCGACACCCGCACGGTGCTCGGCATCTGTCTGTCGGTCATCGAGAACCAAACCTGGCAGGGCACCGAGAACTGGGGGGTCTTCCGATGAGCAGGATCAATCGACTGCTGGTCGCCAACCGCGCCGAGATCGCCTCGCGAGTCTTCGCCACCTGCCGCAGGCTGGGGATCGAGACGGTCGCGGTCTGCTCGGACGCCGACGCTGAGTTGCCCTACGTCGGCGAGGCCGACCTGGTGGTGCGGCTGCCGGGAAACACCCCGACCGAGACCTACCTGCGCGGTGACCTGGTGCTGGCCGCAGCCCGCAAGGTCGGTGCCGACGCGATCCACCCGGGCTATGGATTCCTCAGCGAGAACGCCGACTTCGCCCGCTCGGTGGAGGATGCCGGTATCGCCTGGGTCGGCCCGAGCCCCGAGTCGATCGTGGCGATGGGCTCCAAGATCGAGGCCAAGCGGATCATGAAGAGCGCCGGCGTACCGGTGCTGGAGGCTCCCGAGACGCCGACCGAAGCCGACCTGCCGTTGCTCATCAAGGCCAGCGCCGGCGGCGGTGGCCGGGGGATGCGGATCGTGCGCTCCCTGGATGCGTTGGCCAAGGAGATCGAGGCCGCCCAGGCCGAGGCTGCCTCCTCCTTCGGGGACGGCACCGTCTTCATCGAGCCCTATGTCGAGAACGGCCGCCACATCGAGGTGCAGTTGATGTCGACGACGGTGGTCGGCGACCGGGACTGCTCGGTGCAGCGTCGACACCAGAAGGTGATCGAGGAGGCTCCCGCGCCGGGGCTCTCGGACCGAGTTCGGTCTCAGTTGCATGCCGCTGCCCGCAAGGCCGCTGATGCTATCGACTACCGCGGCGCGGGCACGGTGGAGTTCCTCTACGACGCCGACAAGGAGTCGTTCTACTTCCTGGAGACCAACACTCGACTGCAAGTCGAGCACCCGGTCACCGAAGAGGTCACCGGTCGGGACCTGGTCGCCGAACAGATCGCGGTCGCCGAGCAGGCGGACATCCCCAGCCTCGGCACACCGGGCGATGTCCACGGCCACGCGATCGAGGCGCGGCTCTATGCCGAGGACCCTGCCGACGGCTACCTGCCCCAGACCGGCACGCTGACCCGGTTCGAGTTCCCGCCCGGCGTTCGGGTCGACGCAGGATTCACCTCGGGATCAGTGGTCAGCCCGTTCTACGACGCGATGCTGGCCAAGGTGATCGTGCACGGCGCCACCCGGGTGGAGGCCACCCGCAAACTGGTGGACGCTCTGCGCAAAGCCCGGATCCACGGGCTGCGCACCAATCGCGAGCAACTGATCGCCATCTTGACCACCGACGAGTGGGCCGAGGTCACCATGCACACCGGGTGGCTCGACACCGACCCGGAGTTGGTCTCGCCGACCGAACCCGACCCCTGGCCCCGGGTCGCCGCCGCGCTGGCGCTGACCGAGGCCGACCGCGCCGCGGTGACGGTTCAGCAGCGGATCCCGGCGGGGTGGCGCAACGTGGTCAGCCAGCCACTGCGGGTGGAGTTCACCGACGACACCCAC
Source organism: Nocardioides sp. (assembly GCA_051306135.1). Classification (GTDB taxonomy): domain Bacteria; phylum Actinomycetota; class Actinomycetes; order Propionibacteriales; family Nocardioidaceae; genus Nocardioides. The sequence continues at coordinate 67,955 of JBPPMQ010000001.1, forward strand.
GTCGAGTTCCATGGCACCCGCGACGGCTACTCGGTCGACGGCGCCGAGGTCACCTTCGCCAGCCCAGACCGAGTCGTGATCCAGATCGACGGAGTCCAGCACGGGTTCGAGGTGGCCGTCGCCGCAGACGCGGTCGATGTCGACGGTCCCAGGGGCCACACCGCCCTGCGCCGCAAGCCACGGTTCGTCGATCCCACCACGCAGACCGAACCTGGGTCACTGACAGCGGCGATGCCGGGCAGCGTCACCAGCGTGATGGTCGAAGCCGGTGCCGAGGTGATCGAGGGTCAGCCGATCCTGGTGATGGAGGCAATGAAGATGCAACACACCATCACCGCACCGATGGACGGAGTCGTCGACTCCGTCACGGTCAGCGTCGGCAGCCAGGTCGCTGCCGGCGACGTACTCGCCCATGTCCTAGCACGAACCGACGAACCGGAGGAATCATGACCACCCCGTCTACCGCAGTCCCCTTCACTGAGCCCGAAGAGCGTCTCGCCCTGCGCGAGGCCGTCTTCGCGATCGCCAGCAAGTACGGCCAGTCCTATATCCGCGAGAAGGCGGCCGAGGGCGGCAAGACCACCGAACTGTGGTCCGACATGGGCAAGCAGGGCTTCCTCGGGGTCAATCTTCCCGAGGAGTACGGCGGTGGGGGTGGCGGCATGGCCGACCTGGCGGCGGTGCTCGAAGAGGCCTCGGCTGCCGGTGCGCCGCTGCTGATGATGGTGGTCAGCCCGGCGATCTGTGGATCGATCATCCTCCGGTGCGGCACCGAGGAGCAGAAGCAGCGCTGGCTTCCGGGAATCGCGAGCGGTGAATTCGTGATGGCGTTCGCTATCACCGAACCTGACGCTGGTTCCAACTCGCACGCCATCTCCACCACCGCCACCCGCGACGGGGACGAGTGGGTGCTCAGCGGCCAGAAGGTCTACATCTCCGGTGTCGACGAGGCCGACGCTCTGCTGGTCGTGGCCCGCACCGCGGACGCCAAGACCGGTAAGCTGAAGCCGGCACTGTTCGTGATGCCGACCGACTCTCCCGGCTTCTCCAAGACCCCGATCCAGATGGAGTTCGCGGCCCCGGAGAAGCAGTTCACGCTCTACTTCGACAACGTCAGGCTCCCCGCGGACACCCTGATCGGTGACGAGGGCGCCGGTCTGTGGCAACTGTTCGCCGGCCTCAACCCGGAGCGCATCATGGGTGCGGCGATGAGCATCGGCATGGCCAGGTACGCCTTGAGTCTCGCGGTGGACTACGCCAAGACCCGGACCGTGTGGAAAGAACCGATCGGTGCCCATCAGGCGATTGCGCACCCGTTGGCGAAGGTCAAGGTCGAGATCGAACAGGCCAAACTGCTCACCCAGAAGGCGGCCGCGTTGTGCGACGCCGGCGACGACCTCGGTGCCGGCGAATACGCCAACATGGCCAAGTATGCCGGTGGCGAGGTGTCGTGCAATGCCACCGACGCCGCGGTGCAGACCCACGGCGGTTCGGGCCTGACGACCGACATCGGGCTGGGCAACATGCTGGTCGCCGCCCGACTGGGCCGGATCGCGCCGGTGAGCCGGGAGATGATCCTCAACTACGTCTCGATGCACTCCCTGGGTCTGCCCAAGTCGTACTGAGACCCCGAGCCTGAACCGTGGAGGCAGGCGAGTCCGGGAGGCTCGGACCGATCAGCGGTGCACCTTGATCTGGTGGCCGGCCTTCACGGTCGGGGCGTCGTAGCTGGGGTTGAACAGCACTCGGACTGTGTGCTTGCCGACGGCGAGCCTCTTCGGCAACTTCTTCTTGAAGGGCCCGGTCAATGCGTCCTTGGTGGTGATGACGCGGCCGTCGAGTTTGAGGGTCACCGTGCCGGGCGCGGTGTTGCCCCAATACTTCACCGTGACCTGGTTCTTGAACCGGAC